>NZ_JBJJLB010000004.1:0-133885 GCF_045449795.1 Marinobacter alkalisoli | reverse complement strand
TTGGGAGGGGCTTCCCACCACTCTCCAAACTCCAAGCTCCAGACGCATACGAGCCGAACCCTAAAACAGCTCCGAGTTAACAGGCACCCCACGTAAAGAATTGGGATAAGCCTCAACAATCTCGACGTCGATAAAGTGCCCCACGACTTCCGGACTCTCATGCCGGAAATTCACAATCCGGTTGTTCTCGGTCCGACCGGCATACTCGCCAGGATCCTTCTTGGACAGGCCAGTCACCAGTATACGCTGTGTGCTACCCACCATCTTGCGACTGATGTCCATGACGTTCTGATTCAGCCGGTCCTGCAGGATGCTCAGGCGCTGCTTCTTCACCTCCATGGGCGTGTCATCCGGCAAATCCGACGCCGGAGTGCCCGGCCGGGCGCTGTAAACAAAACTGAAGGACATATCGAAGCCGATGTCATTAATCAGCTTCATGGTGTCTTCAAAGTCCTTCTCGGTTTCACCCGGGAACCCGATAATGAAATCCGACGAGAAGCTGATGTCCGGACGAATCTTGCGCAGGCGGCGAAGCTTGGATTTGTACTCCAGTGCCGTGTGGCCGCGCTTCATCGCCGCCAGGATTCGATCCGAACCGCTTTGCACAGGCAAGTGCAAGTGACTGACCAACTCCGGCACCTGCTCGTAGACATCAATCATGGCGTCGGTGAACTCCACCGGGTGCGACGTGGTGTAACGGATGCGGTCGATGCCGTCGATGGCGGCCACCAGAGTGATCAGTTCCGCCAGGTCCATAGTGTCGCCGTCGTAGGTCTCGCCGCGGTAGGCGTTCACGTTCTGGCCCAGCAGGTTTACCTCACGCACGCCCTGGCTCGCCAGGTGCGCCACTTCGGCAATGACATCATCCGCCGGACGGCTGACTTCCTCGCCCCGGGTATAAGGCACCACGCAGAACGTGCAGTACTTGCTGCAGCCTTCCATGATGGACACAAACGCAGAGGGGCCATCAGCGCCAGGCTCCGGCAGGTTGTCGAACTTCTCGATTTCCGGGAAGCTGACATCCACCACGCCAACGCCGTTACCCTTGGCGCGGACTTCAGTGATCATGTCCGGCAGGCGGTGCAGGGTTTGCGGGCCGAACACCATGTCCACATACGGGGCGCGGTCGAGGATGGCCTGACCTTCCTGACTGGCCACGCAACCGCCAACGCCGATGATCAGATCCGGCTTTTTGCTTTTAAGTCCCTTCCAGCGGCCGAGCTGGTGAAACACTTTCTCCTGGGCCTTTTCACGAATGGAGCAGGTGTTCAGCAGCAGAATGTCGGCGTCATCGGGTGTGTCCGTCATTTCGACGGTTTCACCGGTTTTGAGCAGGTCTGCCATGCGGGCAGAGTCGTACTCGTTCATCTGACAGCCGTGGGTCTTGATGTACAGCTTCTTGGCCATGATTCTCACGTAATCTGGTGGATGTTGCGCCGGGCTTGCGTTGGTCTTCAGAGGCGCTAGCAAAAAAGGAACTGCGTATTATAACGGGGTGATCAATCCGCAACCACCATTGTCTCGGCTTGTTGCTAGATCGGTTGTGGTATTATTTTGTCCTAGTTTGCTGCTTATGGTGCATGAAGCCGCTGGCAGAGCTCTTCCCAAAACACGCTACGAGCACATCCATGTGCGCTTGTTTCGGGCCGTCCCTGGCCCTCAACAGTTTTGGGAAGAGCTCTGCCAGCGGCTTCCCGTACTTTCGAGCGAAACTCTAGATCTGTAGGTCGGATTAGCCGAAGGCGTAATCCGACAACCCAATAACCAATCCCACACAACGCTATGACCCCAGAACGCCTGGCCCGAATCAAACAAACCCTGAACACCCGCCAACCGGATCTCAGCGTCCTCACCGACCAGGTCCACAAGCCCAGGAACCTGTCCGCTATCATCCGTTCCTGCGACGCATTCGGACTGGCCAACATGCACACCGTATGGCCAAAGGAAGGTTTTCGCGCCTTTCGAAAAACCACCGGTGGCAGCTACAACTGGGTGACTACCCACACCCATCGCACCCTGGAAGACGCCATTGGTACGCTGAAAGGGCAGGGCCACAAACTGTACGCAGCACAGCTGTCCGACCGTGCCATTGATTACCGCGAAGCCGACTTCACGGTGCCCTGCACGGTGATCATGGGTAATGAGCTGGATGGAGTAAGTGCCACTGCAGCCGAAGTGGCGGACGAGCACATCGTGATTCCAATGATGGGTATGGTGGAATCCCTGAATGTCTCCGCCGCCTGCGCCATCATCCTGGCCGAAGCCCAACGCCAGCGAAAGGCAGCGGGGCTGTACGATTACCGGCGGCTGCCAGACGACGAATACAACCGCCTGTTATTCCGCTGGTGCCAGCCTACGGTCAAACGTTACTGCGATGACCGGAACCTGCCGTATCCGCCGATTGATCCGGAAACCGGCGAGCTTATTGACGGCGTTGGGTGGATGCAGGGAGTACGTGAACTTCGCAAGAACCGCCCCCGCTGGGATGATGCGCCGGAAGTCTCTGTTATTGAGGAGCCGGATCAGGGCTGATCCGGCTCCCTGCTGGTTTGCGGCTACCATTTGTCCAGTTGCAGGCCGTGTTCTTTCAGGTAGTCGCCGTGTTCTTTCAGATACTCTTTCGTTCTTTCCTGGAAATGCGATGGGTCCCCTTCAATGGGTTTGGCTTGCATGCGCATTACTTCAATTTCGTTGCCACCTTGATTGAGAATCCACATGACGATGGTTCCCCCGGGAGCTAACCCAATGGTCAATGTGTGTCTTGGCACGAGGCGGGTGTCGTAATTGGTAATTTGAGGCGCCTTCTCACGCATTCGTTCCGTTAGATCTGTTGGAACATGGATCATATGGGCGTAGTACTTCTGCTCTGCGAAAGAGAACCAGTGTATCCAAATTAGTTCCGGGAAGGGTTTGGCAATTGAGCCAGCACCACTGGGTCCCGAGGGACCTTGCCAGCAGCATCCGACAGTTCCGATTGGTTGCCGCCAGTTTCGCTCCCCACTTTTCTCGAGAAACATATCCAAAACCCAAATTTCGTAATGCTTCGGGGCTCCGACTGTGATGCGCCTGAAGTCATCCTGTTCATAGTAGGGAGGGGATGCGCAGCCTGTTACTGAGAGTGCAGATATAAATATCAGGATGAGCAAGTAGACGTGGCGCATCAATCATTCTCCAAATTTGGGTGGACGACTCTCTCTCTTGAGGATGAGGGAGCGTTAGGCCTCATGTTGCGGAAAAGTTGGATTCTAGTGGGTTGGCCAGCTATGAGAGTTTCAAAGCTATTGTAGTGGGCTGAATAATGAACATATCTTTGCAGAACTAGGTCCATGTGGTCGTCAGAGAGAGTGGGGCAATCTGTATCCATAGAGACTTGCGAGCCCAGCGATTCATAAACTGGAGAAAGCTCATCCGGAATTCTCAAGATAGGATCCGTCGGGTCGATTGAATGAAATGGAACTCGGGAGCTCGATGCTAGTTCATGCATCATCCGGAGCGTTACTCTTGAATATCCAGCTTTGATTTTCCTCACCATGCGCAATGCGATTTCCATGTGGCCGTCGGGTGAGGGGTGGGGGCGATATCGGCGTACAATTTCCAATGAAGGATTACTGTTCGCACCGGCGTGAGTGCCGTCTAAAGGAAGACTGTAATCCCCTATCCAGCCCTCAGCTTCAATTTTCTTGCGCATTGTTTTCAGGTTATCCCATTGGACAGTTTGTTCTGGCCATCTGTGGCGGTTCCTCGGGATTGGGTACAATGGACTAACCAGAACCTCTTCTATATGGCTTTCGGGATATCCTCCGCCAATATCGGAGTGCGCTCCCGGAAGTGCAATTTCACGGAAGTTGGTTGGCAGGCTTCCATCCGGATTTTTAAGACTGTTTAATGCAAATAGTTTCCGGTGTTCGTGATTTGCGGTCAGATGTACTGCGCTTTGTATCTTTTCGGAATCAAGGAACATTTTCACGGGGTTGTTTCGATTATTGTGTGGTTTCAGATCCCCCGCGATTGGGTTAACGATGGCAGCAACGCAGTCAAATAGGCCGACAAATCGCACTTCGAGATTTGAGGGTGGTTTGACGCCAGACTTTTTCAACAGGCTTGCGAATATCCCTTCATTCCCTAAACTAATTTCATTGGCGGCGTGTCTTGCCGAAGCAGATCCTCGGCTGAACCCAAATATGTCGGCACTCAATGATTTGATTTGCCTACCTCGAAGGCGTGTTGGAAGCTGAGAAGATATCTCCTGGAATGCCTTTTCGACCTGATTGATAATCCCAGTTTCACCCAGCCCGGTTGCCGCACCGAACAGAGAGTCATCAGAGCCGGTCTTGGAACCTGGTCCGGGGGCATAGGCCTTGACGCGGATAGTTATAATACCATCCTGTTCGACTTCATCTTCGGGATAGAGATCTGAAAGTTTCGCCACATTGGTGCGCGTGTTGGTGTAGCTAGCCCCCATAATCAATCCCAGTCGGCGCTCGCATTCGATCTCATCAATCTCGTTGTTCTCCAGAGGGGTGATACATTCGTCATCTACTATGTTTTGCATCTGTTGAGTATTGAATGCGTTATTCAACGTCCCATCAGTAAAAATCCCCACCTCAACATGAACCTCTGGTTCCTTCTCTTCCTGCGATTCCGTGTCCTCTGCGGCTTTGATTCCAGCGATGGTCGTGGTCATCACCGAGGCCGTTGATGCGATGGTGGAGGACGCTTGTTGGGGCCGATGGGGTTGGCTTTCGTCTGTCTCCGGGCGTTGGCGAGGTGTGGGAGAGCCTGAGCCCGGAGCAAAGGGGCCGCGCTTGATATCCTGCGGTGTCAGCCGGGCCGAGTTCAGATCCTGCAGGGGGTAGCTGAGGCCAAAGGGCAGTTGGCCGGTGGGTCTCCATTCGCCGCCGTTGGGCTGCTCGGGGCTCGAGCGCCAGGCGACGACGGGGGATAGCGGACCTTCGTCCATGGGGCCGTGGACCAGGAAAGCGCCGCCTGAAGCGACCAGTTTTACCGCCAACTCGCAGAGATCCACCCGGCCATACGGCTGTAACCTGAGCAGTCTGCGTAGGTCGTGTTCGCGGAACTGTCCTGCGTTGATTTTGCGGCGGGTCTCGGAAGCTGCCAGGAAAGGACTTTCTATCCGTGGAATATCGTAGGGGGTCAAATCCATTGACCTCTTGAGTTGCATCGTCACCACTCCTTGTTGACGTTTGATTTTCAAAGCAGGGTAAGCATAACGAATCCGGAGCCAATGTTACCGTTTTGCGTCACATTTTCAGTCAGTGATCATCCGCTGGGAGGTTCCGGTAAAGAGTTGGTGATATGTGCCGTTATCGATCAGCTCCTGCGCAGCGATATCAAAGTGGTGTCTTAGCCAGTCGCCCCTGTCTGACTGATGAAACCGGTAGGCCAGTTCCTGTGCTCCGATTTCGTCGCCATGGTGAGCCATGGAGCGCAGTCCCAGACGGTTCAGAAGTGTCACGCCATCGGAAAGGTATTCGATCGTGGCGTCGATACGTCCCAGAGCCAGCTTTCTCATGTTTTGCTCCAGCGAGTTGGCGGGGACGATCTGGATGCCTGGGTGGCTTTGTAGCTCTTCCGGGTAATAGCGCCCTCGAATGGTGCCCACTTTAAGACCCGCCAGGCTCTCGATGTGATTCAGGGGGCCGGTATCGTGGCGGGTGAAAATGACGAAGCCGTGGGTCAGGGCAATGGGTATTCCGGTTACGCCAGGTTGCTCCGGGTCGCCTACTATTTCAGGGAAAAGGACGTCCGCGCTGCCTTCCCGAAACATCTTGTTTGCTCTCGCCCAATGGTCAATATTCAGCGCCCTGCAGTGGACATCACGAACTTCCAGGTGCTGTATAAGGCGCTGTGTCCATTCGAAGTTGGCTTGGGTAAGAATCGGGTCACTTGTAGGACCGTTCACCACAACGCAGGGTGGTTCACTGGTGAAGGCGGGCATTGACCAGGCGAGGGTGAAAATTGCAAGAAGTACTCTGCAGGTGGCGAAAACGCCATGAATGCAGAAGCACAACGTTAGCGCTTTCATCGCAGCCTCCTACTGAGCGGTGTCCTTCCATCAGTGTCTTATACCGGTGGCTGGTAACACGCGAACTGCGTACGTTCTTTATTAACTTTAGGCTACTTGCAGCGAAACAAAAGGAAAATCTGAGGTCAGGAAGGGGGCGGGAGGTGTCGTTGCGACACCTCCGTTTCGGGCTTACTCTCGCGCTTCCAGATACCGCTGCAGCTGTTCCCGCAGCGCCTTCGGCAGCCGTGTGATTGTCAGCGCGTCTTTGTCTTTGTCGTAGTAGACCGCCTGGTTCACCAGGTCCGAGGAGAATGACACGCTCATACCGCCGCCGGAACCTGCAATGCGCACCAGTTTCTTCACCTTGCGGTGATCCGGGTGCAGAACTCCGCTCTCGGGCAGTTCAGCGGCCTGCGAGGCAAACTCCTTGAACCGCTCGGGCTGGCTCTCATCGAGGTAGCCGGACAGGGCTTCAATGGCAACAGGCTCGCCCAGGGCGTGCTGTTCCTTGCAGAACTCATAGGCCCGGGCGCGCACCTTGCCGGCTTCTTCCGGCTCGGAAGTCTTCGCGAAAGCTTCCACCGCATCCAGGAACGTAACGGTTTCTTTTTCCACATCCACCTGATTGGTGAAGCCGCACAGCTTGATGAACAGATCGCCGCCTTCACCGGTGCCGCGGGCATGCACAAGGGTCAGGTAGTTCTCGCCGGGATTATCGCCGTGCCAGTCGTCCAGCTCGATACGGGCCGCCAGGTTCAGGCGGGACAGGCTCAGGATATCGGTGGCATCCAGAGTCTGTTTGGCATCAAAGCGCATGGCGCTGTCGTTTTCCAGAATCAGCAGGTAGACCACCTCCGAGTCAGCAAGGGCTTCGTGGACAATCATCAGATGCCCTTCGAACTCCTCCTGGGCGCCGTTCAGCAACTCCTGCCATTGCCCGAACAGCCGATCGGTCAGGGAGGTAAAGGATTGCTTGTCTTCCAGGTAATCCTTCAGCCAGCTGCTGAAGGGGCTTTCGCCGATGTCATCGGAGAAGCGGCCGTATTTCTTGCCGGGCTTGCTGTTGAACAGGCGCTTCATCTGCTTGTGAAGGGCCTCGTAGTCGCCACCCGGTTCGGTCAGGGCTTCGCCTGGACGAACCCGTGCCGGTTGTCCGGGCTGATACTGGCTGGCAAAGAGAGTACGAAGCTGCTTGATGGCCATGAAATCGTCGTTTCCCTGGTTAGTAAAAAACAAAGCCCTGAGAGCTGACCCTCAGGGCTTTGCATTGTACCGATTTTCGGAGTCCGGTGAATTGTCGGATTACGTTGCGCTAATCCGACAGCAATTCCCACAAAGTCCGGTCGGTCCCGGGGTGGGGTGCATTTTTCTGCCGGAACAAAGGTGTCTGAGCGAAGCGAGTTCTTTTTCCAGAAGAAAAAGGTACCCCGCTCCGGGACCAGCCACCCGTTGCCCGAAGTCTCAGCATTAAATCCGCTTGTTGCGAGCCAGATCCTGCAGCAGCTCGTTAACCGCGCCAGGAATGTCCTGATCGCTGTTTGCGGAAGCCGAAGCCGTAGCGACATCGGTGCCAAGGTTAACCGCAACCGCAATCAACCCATGGGCGGACAACAGCTGGGCGGTGCGCCTACGATCCTCGGCGTTACCCGCGTTATCCTCGCTGAGCACGACCGTAGTCTTGCCCTGGTCAAACAGTGCGCGCTCGACGGCCAATGCCAGTGCCGGCGCCTGCTTGCCGTTGCAGGCAATAATGGCTGGCTTCTGGGCCAGGCGGCGGGCGCGTTCTTCCACGCTGACCGGTTCCAGGGATTCCACATCGCTCGCAGTACCGGCAATCATGCCGGCGCCCACAGTCACGTTGGTCAGCCTGTCGATCACGATAAAGCTGCCGGTCGCATGGTTGCGCGGATAGGCGTCAAAGGCGATCGGCTGACTCAGGGTCAACTCACAAAGGCCGATTTCGTTGAGCTGAAGCGCCGTTGGATTGGTGTTTTGCTCAAGGGTATTCACATCGGTCTGGTGGTGAATCTTCTTCACCGTACCGGAAGCAAAGGTTGGCCCCAGCTTGATGTCATACAGGCGCCCGGTTTCCAGCGGTGCATCGGTCATCCACACGATGTTGGCGTTGAAGCGGTTGCCCACTTCCGGCTCATCTTCCGCTTTAACCAGCATGTCGCCACGGCTGATGTCGATTTCATCGTTCAGCGTCAGTGTCACGGCCTGATCGATATAGGCCTCTTCCACATTGCCTTCAAAGGTGACGATATCCTTGACCGTACTGGTGCGGCGAGAGGGCAGGGCCATAACCTTGTCCCCCGGATGGACCACACCCGATGCGATGGTGCCGCAGAACCCACGGAAGTTCAGGTTGGGGCGGTTGACGTACTGCACCGGGAAGCGGAAGTGCTCCAGGTTCTTGTCACGGGAAACTTCCACCGTCTCAAGGATTTCCATCAACGGCTGGCCAGTAAACCAGGGCGTGTTCTCACTCCGGTTGACCACGTTGTCGCCTTCCAGCGCCGAGATCGGCACGAAGCGGATATCCTTCAGGCCGAGCTTGGCGGCGAACGCCAGGTACTCGTCCTTGATCTCGTTGAAACGTTCCTCGCTGAAGTCCACCAGGTCCATTTTGTTGATGGCGACGACAATGTGGCGAATGCCCAACAGGGACGCAATATAGGAGTGCCGACGGGTCTGGGTCAGCACGCCGTGGCGAGCGTCAATCATCAGGATCGCCATCTGCGCCGTGGACGCACCGGTGGCCATGTTGCGGGTGTACTGCTCATGGCCCGGGGTGTCGGCGATGATGAACTTGCGCTTGTCGGTGGAGAAGTAGCGATAGGCGACATCAATGGTGATGCCCTGTTCGCGCTCCGCCTGCAGACCGTCCACCAGCAGGGCCAGGTCCAGCTTCTCACCGGTGGTGCCCATCTTGGCGCTGTCGGTCTTCAGGCTCGCCATGTGATCTTCGTAGATCATCTTGGTGTCGTGGAGCAGGCGGCCGATCAGGGTGCTTTTGCCATCGTCGACACTGCCACAGGTCAACAGGCGTAGCAGTTCCTTGTTCTCGTGTTGCTTCAGGTAGGCCTGAATATCTTCGGCGATCAGATCAGACTGGTGTGACATCTTAGAAGTACCCTTCCCGCTTTTTCTGTTCCATGGAGCCGGCTGAATCGTGGTCGATCACGCGACCCTGACGCTCGGAGCTGGTGGCCAGCAGCATTTCCTGAATGATTTCAGGCAGCGTGGTGGCTTCGGATTCGATCGCACCGGTGAGGGGGTAGCAGCCCAGGGTGCGGAAGCGGATGGATTTCATCATCGGCTTCTCGCCTTCCTTCAGGGGCATGCGATCGTCGTCCACCATGATCAGCGTGCCGTCACGTTCAACGACTGGGCGCTCAGCGGAGTAGTACAGCGGAACAATCTCGATATTTTCCAGATAGATGTACTGCCAGATATCCAGTTCGGTCCAGTTGGACAGCGGGAAGACGCGGATGCTCTCGCCCTTGTTGATCTTGCCGTTGTAGGTATTCCACAGCTCCGGGCGCTGGTTCTTGGGATCCCAGCGATGGTATTCGTCACGGAAGGAATACACCCGCTCCTTGGCACGGGATTTCTCTTCATCCCGGCGGGCACCACCAAAGGCGGCATCAAACTTGTACTTGTCCAGGGCCTGCTTCAGGGCCTGGGTTTTCATCACATCGGTGTGCTTGGCGCTACCGTGGGTGAATGGGCCAATACCCTGCTTGATGCCGTCTTCGTTCTTGTGAACGATCAGGTCCAGGCCGTATTCCTTAACCTTGCGGTCCCGGAATTCAATCATGTCCTTGAACTTCCAGGTGGTGTCCACGTGCATCAGCGGAAATGGTGGCGTGCCGGGGTGGAATGCCTTACGGGCCAGGTGCAGCATAACTGCAGAGTCCTTGCCGATGGAGTAAAGCATGACCGGGTTGTCGAACTCGGCTGCGACCTCCCGAATGATGTGGATGCTTTCAGCTTCCAGCTGCTTGAGATGGGTCAGGTTATATGTGGTCATCGTAATCTGTTGCCGCCTTGCGTGCCGAAAATGGCTTTGCGTGTGAATAGGGCAACTATACCAGAGGCGATTAGGGTATAAGAAGGTGTGTAACTAGAGTTTGGTGCTATATGAATATATCAGGAGCTGTTCCGTGCCATCGAGAGGAGCCGTCTGCCCCGTAAGTTATCAGGACAGCGTGTCGGACGAGGAGAGCAACTTGCTGACGTAACGATCCACATAGTCGTACCCGTTGCCCTCGAATTCGGCAAACTGGATGCCGACCTGGAATTCATCCCGGGCGATGCGGCGCATGTGAACAATGCTGCCCTCAGCGGTGACGGAGACCGGCTGGGTCGGCACGACCGGGACAGAAAACCGGGCCGTCACCGGAACCCAGCTGCCTGGAACCGGCGCTTTCTGCCCGGGAATAAGTTCCCTCGCCAGCTCCTGAGAGCAGGAAATCATGATGCCGGTACGGGAAAGATTGGCGATTTTGCAGGTAAGGCAACTGCCGTCCTTTCGCTCAATGGTGACCTCGGATGAAACATCCACCCGTTGTTGGTTTCGAAGGTTCAGCTTAAAGGCAACTGGTTTCATTCTGACTCTTTTGGCGTGCTTGGTTTCAAAGTTGGCTGCCTTACCCATAAACGCTCGTCCAAAATTCCCGGAACTGATCTTTGAAAACAGGGTTAATGAATCACTCGACCAATGGGTCGGGTGGCCTGGTCATTTGATGAAAATGCTGTGCAAAACTCCATAACCGACTGAAAGTTTAGTTGTTTAATTAGTGAACAGCAAGACGTCTGTCGCTGTTAGTGTCAGTTTTGTGAAGTAATTCTGAACATTGCGTCAGTTAGTTGTCAGCTCCAGGTTGATTCCCGTCCATCAATTCCCGGAAGGGGCACGGCGTTTTGCTTCAGGCCTTGTGCTTGCTGGGGTAAACTGTCGCTCTAAATTCACCCGTGGGCAACATGCCCCAGGAATCCTGACGCGCATATGACAGACAAACCCGAAACCTCTGTAACCGGCAGCGGCAAAGTCGGCTTTATCAGCCTCGGATGCCCGAAGGCGCTGGTCGATTCCGAGCGCATCCTCACCCAGTTGCGACTCGACGGTTATGACGTTGTGCCAACCTATGACGATGCTGACATTGTGGTGGTGAACACCTGCGGGTTTATCGACGCCGCCAAGCAGGAATCCCTGGATGCCATCGGCGAAGCCATCAACGAAAACGGCCAGGTCATCGTTACCGGCTGCATGGGTGTGGAAGCGGACAAGATCCGCGACACCCACCCGGGCGTGCTGGCGGTGTCCGGCCCCCACGCGTACGAAGAAGTCGTCGGCGCGGTACACCAATTTGTGCCGCCGAAGAAAGAGCACGATCCGTTCACCGATCTGGTTCCGCCTCAGGGGGTGAAACTGACCCCCAGGCATTACGCTTACCTGAAAATCTCCGAAGGCTGCAACCACCGCTGCACCTTCTGCATCATCCCGTCCATGCGGGGTGATCTGGTCAGCCGTCCCATCGGCGATGTGATGGACGAAGCCCAGCGCCTGGTGGATGCCGGTGTCAAAGAGCTGCTGGTGATCTCCCAGGACACCTCTGCCTACGGCGTGGATACCAAATACCGCACCGGCTTCTGGCAGGGCCGGCCGCTAAAGACCAAAATGCTGTCACTGTGCGAGGCGCTGGGCGAGATGGGCGTGTGGGTGCGATTGCACTACGTTTACCCCTATCCTCACGTGGACGACATAATCCCGCTGATGGCCGAAGGCAAGATCCTGCCGTACCTGGACATCCCGTTCCAGCACGCCAGCCCGAAAGTCCTCAAGGCCATGAAGCGCCCGGCCCACGACAGCAAGACCCTGGAGCGCATCCGCAAGTGGCGCGAAATCTGCCCCGAGCTGACCATCCGTTCCACCTTCATTGTTGGTTTCCCTGGTGAAACCGAAGAGGACTTCCAGTATCTGCTGGATTGGCTGGACGAAGCCCAACTGGACCGCGTGGGTGCGTTCACCTACAGCCCGGTAGAAGGGGCAAAGGCCAATGAAATCGAAGGTGCGGTGCCTGAAGAGGTGAAAGAAGAGCGCCTGGCCCGTTTCATGGAAAAGCAGGCCCAGATCTCCGCCGCTCGTCTGCAGGCCAAGATCGGTCAAACCATTGATGTGCTGATCGACGAAGTGGACGAAGAGGGTGCCATTGGTCGTTCAAAGGCCGATGCACCGGAGATTGATGGCATGGTTTACCTCAACGACGAAACCGACCTGGTGCCGGGGCAGATTGTTCAGGCCGTTGTTGAGCATGCGGATGAGCATGATCTTTGGGGGCGGCTTCTTTGATAGCCTTTGAGTTGGGCTCCTAGCCTTTTAGGTGTGCGGGAGGGCCTTGGTGGGCGGCTTCTCCGAAAAACCGCTACAAGCACGTCCGTGTGCGCTTCTCTCCGGCCATCCATGGCCTCCGAAATTTTTCGGAGAAGCCGCCCACCAAGGCTGCCAAGCTTTGCGATAACGCCAAGGATGAGACGCCTTGTAGGTCGGATTAGCGAAGCGTAATCCGACGCCATGCATGGAGTTGCAACATTTGTCGGATTACGCTTTGCTAATCCGACCTACGTTGGCTTTGGAGGTTGCTGTGGAGCTTGGT
This sequence comes from Marinobacter alkalisoli, assembly GCF_045449795.1. Taxonomy (NCBI): domain Bacteria; kingdom Pseudomonadati; phylum Pseudomonadota; class Gammaproteobacteria; order Pseudomonadales; family Marinobacteraceae; genus Marinobacter; species Marinobacter alkalisoli. Next base: position 121,195 of record NZ_JBJJLB010000004.1, on the reverse strand, counting down.
AGGTCGTGTTTGTGGTCCCTTCCCAAAAATTTCGAAGGCCATGGATGGCCTGAGAGAAGCGCACATGGATGTGCTCGTAGCGGTTTTTGGGAAGGGACCACAAACACGACCTTCCCCCAAAGCCAAAAGGCTAGGGCCGAAGCAAGAATTCCCGACCCAAGTCCAACCTCTTACCCCCCAAGCTTCCTAACAAGAATCTCGTTAAACAGCTTCGGATTCCCTTGCCCCTTGGAGGCCTTCATCAGAGGCCCCATGAAGCCGCCGAGCATTTTCTTGCGCTTCTTGGGATCTTCCTCGTTCTGGTACTGGGCCACCTGATCCGGCATGCCGGCCAGAACCTCATCGACCATCGACTCCAGGGCGCCGGTGTCAGAGACCTGCTTCAGGCCCTTGGCATCGATGATGGCGTCGACATTGTCGTTCTCGCCGCTCCAAAGCGCCTCGAATACCTTCTTCGCGCCAGCGGAGGAAATCGTGTTGTCGGCAATCCGCACCACCAGATCACCCAACTGGGCGCCGGTAATGGGGGATTCGGCTACCGATTTCTCTTCAGCATTCAGCCGCGCGGAGAATTCGCCCTGGATCCAGTTAGACGTCAGCTTGGCGTCTTTGCCATGGCTGACGGCTTCCTCGAAGAAAGCGGCCAGTCTTGAATCCCCGGCCAGCAGACCTGCGTCGTAGTCGTTCAGGCCGTACTGATCCATAAAACGTGCTTTACGAGCATCCGGCAGTTCCGGGAGGCTGTTGCGGGCTTCATCAATGAACGAATCATCGATTTCCACCGGCAGCAGGTCGGGGCAGGGGAAGTAGCGGTAATCGTTGGCTTCTTCCTTGGTCCGCATGGAACGGGACTCATCCCGGTCGCCGTTGTACAGGCGGGTTTCCTGCACGATCGTGCCGCCGTCTTCCAGAATGTCCATCTGCCGCTCGACTTCGTGGGCAATGGCCTGTTCCATGAAACGGAAGGAGTTCAGGTTCTTGGTTTCCGTGCGGGTGCCCAAGGTGTCGGAGCCCTTCGGCTTCAGCGAGATATTGACGTCAAAACGCATGGAGCCCTGGGACATGTCGCCGTCACAGATGCCCAGTGACGTCACAATGCCGTGAAGTTTCTTGGCAAACGCCACGGCTTCCTCGGCATTGGTCATGTCAGGCTCGGTGACCACCTCGATCAGCGGCGTGCCGGCGCGGTTCAGGTCGATGCCGGTCATGCCGTGGAAGTCTTCGTGCAGGGACTTGCCCGCATCTTCCTCCAGGTGGGCGTGGTGAATGCGCACGCGTTTGGATTCGCCGCTGGCCAGGTCAATGTCCACATAGCCGGGGCCGACAATCGGGCGCTCCAGTTGGGTGGTCTGGTAGCCCTTGGGCAGGTCCGGGTAGAAGTAGTTCTTGCGCTCGAACACGGAGCGGCGCTCGATTTCGGCATTGACCGCCAAGCCGAACATGACCGCGTAGCGGAACGCCTGTTCATTGGGCACGGGCAGGGTGCCTGGCATGGCCAGATCAACCGCGTTGGCCTGGGTGTTGGGCTCGGCGCCGTAGGCGGTGCTGGAGCCGGAAAAAATCTTGGTCTGGGTGGCGAGCTGAACGTGAATTTCCAGCCCGATCACAATGTCCCACTGCATACTCATTCTCCTGTCTCGGGCTTATTGCGGTTCACGCTGGTGCCAGTCGGTCACCTGCTGGAATTGATGGGAGGCGTTCAGCAAGCGGGCCTCGGAGAAATAATCCCCGATAATTTGCAGCCCTACCGGCAGACCATCCACGAAACCGGCCGGCACCGACATGGCCGGCACGCCCGCCAGGTTAATGGCGATGGTGAACACGTCCTCCAGATACATGGTGACCGGATCGTTGGTCTTCTCGCCCTGGATGAACGCCGGAGATGGCGTGGTCGGGCTCATCAGCACGTCCACTTCCTTGAAGGCATTGATAAAGTCCTGCTGAATCAGGCGGCGAACTTTCTGGGCCTTCAGGTAGTAGGCATCAAAGTAGCCGGCAGACAACGCATAGGTGCCCACCAGAATCCGGCGCTTGACCTCATTACCGAAACCTTCAGCGCGGGTGCGGGTGTACATGTCCATCAGGTCTTTCGGGTCTTCGCAGCGGTAACCGTAACGCGCCCCGTCAAAACGGGACAGGTTGGCGGACGCCTCGGCAGGCGCAATCACGTAGTAAGCGGCGATCGCCAGTTTGGCGTTCGGCAGCGACACCTCTTTAACCGTCGCCCCCAGCTTTTCGTATTCCTTCACCGCATTGCGAACCTGCTCCTCCATCGCCGGGCTGAGCTGATCACTGAAGTACTCCTTCGGCAATCCGATTTTCAGGCCTTTCAGCGGCTCATTCAGCGTCGCAGTGTAATCCGGCACATCCCGGTCAATAGACGTGGAGTCCTTCGGGTCAAACCCCGCCATCACGTTCAGCATCAGTGCGTTGTCTTCCGCCGTCCGCGCCATAGTGCCGCCCTGATCCAGACTGGAGGCAAACGCAATCATCCCATAACGGGAAACCCGCCCGTAGGTCGGCTTCAGGCCGGTAACGCCACACAGGGCTGCCGGCTGGCGGATGGATCCGCCGGTATCCGTCGCCGTCGCTGCCGGCACCAACCGCGCGGCCACCGCGGCAGCAGAACCGCCGGACGACCCGCCCGGAACCCGCTTCTCGCCCTGGCTCAGACCCCACGGGTTAGCAGTGGCGCCAAAATAACTCGACTCCGTGGAAGAGCCCATGGCGAACTCATCCATATTGGTTTTACCCAGGCACACCGCGCCGGCCTTGCGGAAATTCTCAGTCACCGTGGCATCGTAAGGAGGAACAAAATTCTCCAGCATCTTCGAACCACAAGTGGTACGAACCCCGTTGGTGCAGAAAATGTCCTTGTGGGCAAAAGGCACGCCAGTCCAGGGGGTGGCGTTACCGGCAGCACGTTGCTCGTCCGCCGCCTTCGCATCCGCCAGTGCCTGCTCTTCGGTCACCGTAATAAAACTGTTGAACCGACCGTCTTCCTGCTTGATGCGATCAAGAAACTGCTGAGTCAGCTCCACACTGGAAATCTCGCCGCGTTCCAGCTCGCGGGAGAGCTCTGCTACAGATTTGTTATGCATGATACTTCCTGTTTACGTCGCTGTTCGTCCGATCACTCGATAACGCGGGGTACAAGGTAAAGACCGTCTTCGGTCGCCGGCGCTATGGCCTGGAAAGCTTCCCGCTGATTGGTCTCCGTAACCTCATCTGCGCGCAGGCGCTGGACCGCATCCAGCGGGTGGGCCAGGGGCTCCACATTGTCCGTGTCCGCCGCACCCAGCTGATCGACCAGGTCCAGAATATTGCCCAGGTCTTTCTCAAGTGCCGAGACCTGCTCCTCGTCCACACGAATGCGGGCGAGCACAGCGACTTTTTCAATGTCCTTGCGGGAAATGGTCACATTGCCTCCCAGAAATATGAAGTTTCAGTAACTTATGGGCTGAGCTGACGCCAGCCGAAAATTGCACGGACTACGAGGGTGCCTGGGAGACGGCTTTCCAAAACTGTGCGGAGCCATGGATGGCGGAGCCCAAGCGTACAAGGACGTATTCACAGCGTGTTTTGGAAAGCCGTCTCCCAGGCGCCCTGCACCCAAGCTAGAGATAAAAGCGGTATGGTAACAGATTCCGGCATTGGCGGGAGGGGGCCACTTTGTGTAGCAAACTTGTGGCAAAGTGTTAATGGATGGGCTCAGGGCCTGATCGTGCCTTGCCTGCGGGGGTGCTCACTGCTAAAGTTGCCGCATCTTTTCTGCGACTGCAACTCTCAGGTTGAAACTACACGAATGTTGATTAAAAGACTCCGAGGAATGTTTTCCAGCGACCTGTCCATCGACCTGGGCACCGCGAACACCCTAATCTACGTGCGTGAGCGCGGAATTGTGCTGAATGAGCCCTCCGTTGTGGCCATCCGCACCAGTAACTCCCAGAAAATGGTCGCAGCAGTCGGCTCCGAAGCAAAACGGATGCTGGGCCGCACGCCCGGGAACATCACCGCCATCCGCCCCATGAAAGACGGCGTGATCGCAGATTTCGTGGTGACCGAAAAAATGCTGCAGCACTTTATCCACAAAGTGCATGAAAACAGCTTCATCACCCCCAGCCCGCGGGTACTGGTCTGTGTGCCAAGCAAATCGACCCAGGTTGAGCGCAAAGCCATCCGTGAATCCGCCCTCGGTGCAGGTGCCCGTGAAGTCTACCTGATCGAAGAACCCATGGCTGCGGCGATCGGTGCCGGTCTGCCGGTAGAAGAAGCCAGCGGTTCCATGATCGTCGACATCGGCGGCGGTACCACCGAAATTGCCATCATCTCCCTGAACGGCATTGTCTATGCCGAATCCGTCCGGGTGGGTGGTGACAAGTTCGATGAGGCCATCGTCACCTACGTACGCCGCAACTACGGCAGCCTGATCGGCGACTCGACCGCCGAGCGCATCAAGCACGAAATTGGCTGTGCCTACGAAGGTCTGGATATCCGCGAGATCGATGTTCGCGGTCGCAACCTGGCTGAAGGCGTACCCAGGGCCTTCACCCTGAACAGCGAAGAAATTCTCGATGCCCTGCAGGAGTCCCTGGCCCAGATTGTCCAGACCGTCAAAAGCGCGCTGGAACAGTCTCCGCCCGAACTGGCTTCCGACATCGCCGAGCGCGGCATTGTGCTGACCGGTGGTGGCGCCTTGCTGCGTGGCCTCGACAAGCTGATCAGCGAGGAAACCGGCCTGCCGGTGATTATTGCCGAAGACCCGCTGACCTGTGTCGCCCGCGGTGGCGGCAAGGCGCTGGAAGTGATTGACCGGGGTGGAATCGGAATGTTCTCTCAGGAGGCGTAATACCGTGGTACTGGCATCACGCCTGACACCCTCTCGTCCCCGACCGCCGCAAGTGGGCTACCACTGCGGCGGTTGTCGTATCTGCCCGGTATTTAATGGCGGGAGGGTCAGCCATTAAAACCATCTTTGTGCAAGGCCCCGTTCCCGGTTTCAGATTGTTGCTGGTGATTGTGATATCAGCGGTAATGATCGTTGCGGACGCCCGTTTCGACAAACTGACCTCGGTCCGCAGTGTGATCGGTACCGGCCTGGCCCCGATCCATTGGCTGGGCAACGCGCCATCCGAGCTGGAGCACTGGGTTGCCGGCCTGTTCACAACCCGCGAAGACCTGCAGGCCGAGAACGAAGACCTCAGGGCCCGCCTGCTGATTCTTGAACGTCGCGCCCTGAAATACGCGGCCCTGGCATCCGAGAACAACGAACTGCGTCGCCTGATGAACTCATCGGAAGTGCTGGATGACCGCGTCATTGTGGGCGAAATCGTGGGCGTGTCGCCGGATCCGTTTTCCCATGAAGTTATCATTAACAAAGGCAGTCGGGACGGTGTCACCGTCGGTCAGGCCATCCTCGACGCCAACGGCCTGCTGGGACAGGTGCAACAAACCAGCAGTTTCACCTCACGGGTCCTGCTGGTGTCCGACAGCAGCCACGCGGTACCGGTGGAAGTGGTGCGCAACGGCCTGCGAGCCATCCTGTTGGGCAACGGCGATATTAATTCACTGGAGCTGGTGCATGTGCCGGACACCGCTGATATCCGCGAGGGGGACCTGCTGGTCAGTTCAGGCCTGGGTGGGCGTTTCCCCAAAGGCTATCCGGTAGCCGAGGTGGCCAGTATTACCAAGGAGCCGGGTGAACCCTTCGTGAATATTGATGCAACCCCCAAAGCCCGTCTTAACCAGAGCAGTCTGGTTCTGGTGGTCTTCCCGCCCGATGGTGAGGGAGACGAGGACGGCAACGTGCCGGGCCAGGACGGCGCCGCAGTGAACGTCGGCGTTGAAGCCGGCGGGGAAGAGGTGCGCTGATGTTATCCGTGATCAGTTATCCGGTCTTCGCCCTCAGTGTGGTCCTTGCTTTGGTGCTGAGTATTTCCCTGTTTCCGGTGGGCTGGTTTGAATTCCGGCCCGAATGGCTGGGGTTGATGGTGTTCTACTGGACGTTTCGGGCCCCGGCACAGTTTGGCATCCTGCTGGCCTGGTGCCTGGGATTGCTGCTGGATGTACTGGAAGCCACGCCGCTGGGCGTCAATGGCCTGGCGATGGGGCTGATTGCCTTCCTGGTGCTGACCATTCACCAGCGGTTGCGTATGTACCCAATGCCCCAGCAGTGCCTGATGGTATTCCTGTTGCTCGGCATCAACCAGATGCTGGTGCACTTCATAAAGCAGATGCTGGGCGGTGAGGATGCCGGTTTCAGTTACCTCTGGCCGGCACTGACCAGCGCCATTGCCTGGCCCTTTGTGTGTGTGCTGCTGGATAACCTTAACCGCAAACTGGGATAGGATGTTCCCATGCAGTCCATCATTCTGGCTTCGGCCTCTCCCAGACGCGCCGAACTGCTGACGCAGATTGGTCTGTCTTTTCATACCCGGCCCGTGGATATCGACGAGACGCCTGAAGCGGGGGAGCTCCCCTCGGCCTACGTCGAGCGCCTGGCGCGGGAAAAAGCCCTGGCAGGCGCGGTGGATCCGGAATGGCTGGTTCTCGGTTCCGATACCTCGGTGGTGCTGGGCGGCCACATTCTTGGCAAGCCAGCCGATGCTGCCGAGGCCGAGGCAACCCTGAGCCGGCTGTCCGGCCACACTCATCAGGTAATGACCGCCGTGGCGCTGGCGTCCCGGGGGCGTTGCTCGACCTGTCTGGTCACTACCGATGTGACCTTCCGGAATCTGTCCAGTGAAGAGATACGCGCCTATGTCGCAAGCGGGGAGCCGATGGACAAAGCAGGAAGTTATGGAATTCAGGGACTTGGTGGTATTTTTGTAAAGGAAATACGGGGCAGTTACAGCGCGGTGGTGGGTTTGCCGCTGCAGGAGACCGCCACACTGCTGGCGCAAGCCGGTTACCCGGTCTGGAAAGTCTGGCAACGTAGTCTGGAGAGCCACAATGAGTGAAGAAATTCTGATCAACGTTACCCCGGTCGAGACAAGGGTGGCTCTTGTCGAAAACGGCATGCTGCAGGAAGCCTATATTGAACGGACCAGCCGCAAGGGTATTGTTGGTAATATCTACAAGGGCAAGGTCGTTCGGGTATTGCCGGGTATGGAAGCGGCGTTTGTCGATATCGGGCTGGAGCGTGCCGCCTTTATTCACGCCTCCGACGTGGTCGCCAGCCAGTCAACGGCACAGGAAACCAACGAAGCTCCAAAGGTAGTGCCCGATATCCGCACCCTTCTGCGGGAAGGTCAGTCCCTGGTGGTACAGGTGACCAAGGACCCGATTGGTACCAAGGGCGCCCGCCTGACCACCCAACTGTCGATCCCTTCCCGCTACCTGGTGTTTATGCCGGGTACCTCTCACGTTGGCATCTCCCAGCGTATTGAGGATGATAACGAACGCGCGAGGTTGAAAACCCTGGTAGAGGAATCCGCTGCGAAGCAGACCGACGCGGAGGGCGGTTATATTATCCGCACTGCGGCGGAGGCTGCCGCTCCGGACGACCTGATCGGTGATATGGCCTATTTGCACCGGCTCAGCCAGTCCATCCATGAACGCATTGCCCGGGTTCAGGCGCCGACGGTGGTGTATCAGGACCTGCCGCTGTTTATTCGCACCATTCGCGACCTGATCCGCCCCCAGACCGAAAAGGTCCGCATCGACAGCCGGGAAAGCCACCAGCGAGTGATGGAATTCGTTGAGGAATTCGTCACGGAGTTTTCCGACAAGGTGGAATATTACCCCGGCGAGCGGCCCATCTTTGACCTGTATTCCGTGGAAGATGAGATCCAGAAAGCCCTCAGCCGCAAGGTTCAGTTGAAGTCCGGCGGGTACGTGATCATCGACCAGACCGAAGCGATGACCACCATCGACATCAACACCGGGGCGTTTGTCGGGCACCGGAACCTGGAAGAAACCATCTTCAAGACCAACCTCGAGGCGGCCCGGGCCATCAGCCGGCAACTGCGCTTGCGGAACCTGGGCGGCATTATCATCATTGATTTCATCGACATGGAAGATTCCGAGCACCAGCGCCAGGTCCACCGTATGCTGGAAAAGATGCTGGAGCGTGACCACGCCAAGACCAAGATAACCGGGGTATCGGAACTGGGGCTGGTGGAAATGACCCGCAAGCGGACCACGGAAAGCCTGGGACAGATCCTCTGTGAGCCTTGCCCGATCTGTGATGGCCGTGGCTTCCTGAAGACCAGCGAAACGGTATGCTATGAGATATTCCGGGAAATTCTCCGGGTGAACCGGGCCTACGACACGGAAAGCTACCTGGTGATGGCTTCCCAGAGCGTGGTGGATCGGCTGCTGGATGAGGAATCCGATAACGTTGCCGACCTGGAAACCTTCATAGAGAAAACCATCCGGTTTCAGGTAGAGCCATTCTACAGCCAGGAACAGTACGACGTAGTCCTGCTGTAATCATAGATAAGCGATGTCATCCATGATCGACGACCAGGATCCGGAGAGCACACCGGTCCGGCTGGCCTCCAGACTGGCCAGCCTGGTGTGGTGGTCGCTGCTGGTCGCATTGGTCCTGCTGGCGCTGTTTGCCGGAATCGGACGGCAACTGACCCAGAACATCGACAGCTTCCGGAATGACATTGAAGCACGCCTGTCGCAGGAGCTCGGGCACGAGATCTCGATAGGGTCCCTGAGATCCGGCTGGACCTGGCTGGATCCTTCCCTTGAGGCTCGCGACCTTGTCGTCAGAAGCGAGGACGGCAGCGAGATCGCGGCGTCCCTGCAGCACCTTCGTATCCGCCTGGACACCCTCTCCTCCCTGTTCCGTTTCCGCATTGTATTTGGCGAGTTCGAAGCCGATGGTCTGGCGCTGACCCTCAATCAGACACCCCGTGGGGCGGTTTCCGTCGAAGGGGCGGATCTGCCGGAACCGGTCACCAACGACCTTAAACTGTGGCTGGACCGGGCCGGAGACTGGCTGTCGGACCCCCGCGTGAAGATTACCCGCGTCAGTCTCGGAGTCCGGGACAATAACGACAAGATCCGCCACCTCGATATTCCGCAGTTGGACCTGGTATACCACCGTGGGCTATTCAAGGCGTCGGGCCGGGCCATGCAGGCGGGAACCACCGAGCAACTGGCCAGCTTCAGCCTGCTGGGACAGCACTTTTTCCGGGGCGATTTCACCGGCCAGCTTTATGTCGATGTGAACTCGGGACGGCTGTTCGACGGTCTGGTTGACGAATATAGCTGGCGGAACATCCGCGTGGAGGGTTTCGACCTGGGCGGCCATGCCTGGCTGACCTTCCGCGAAGGGCGTCTGGAACAGGTGACCGGCACGGTGGAAACACCCTATCTTCAGCTTGGAGTGGATCGTGAGTCCCTGGCGCCACTGGAGGACATTCGTGCCAGGTTTGGCTGGCGTCGCAGCGAGACCGGGCTGACGGAAGATGAACCGGTCGACCTTGAAACCCTGGCCGGTGATGGCGAGCTTCATCTCAATGACCTGGAGTGGACCTGGGATGGCGATCAGGTGTCTCCCTTCAACCTGCGGGTGATCCGGCGCCAAGAAGGGCTGGATATCATCGCTGATGAGGTGCCGCTCAGACCGTTGCGGAGGGTGGTCTCCAGCATTGGTCTGTTGCCCCCGGTCGCGAGTCAGGCGCTGGATAATTACCGCCCGGGGGGCCGGCTTGACGATTTGCGTGTGCAGGTGCCCGGTCAGGACGGCGAAGGGTTTGAGCTCTTCGGGATGCTGGACGACGTCAGTGTCGAAGCCTATCGCGGGGCTCCGGAAGTGCGGGGGCTGAATGGTCGTATCGTGATGGATCACCGTCGCGGCTATGTGGTGGCCGATAGCGAAAACGCGACGCTGGGTTTTCCCCTGTTGTTTCGCGATAACTGGATAATGACCTCGCTCGGTGCGAGGGTGGCGTGGCAGATGGAGGGGCCCATTACCCGGGTCTGGTCCGACGACATCCGCATGGAATATGGCGAGAACACCGAACTGACCGGGGCGTTTGATCTGCGCATGGATCGTGAGGGTGAGGATAACCTCAGCCTGCAGGTGGGCGTCAGGAATGGTGAGGCTGACATGCTGGCCGAGTTTGTGCCGGTGCATGTGGTTGATCCCGGGCTGTATGAGTGGCTGACCACAGCCATTACCGATGCGGATATCACCGAGGGCGTCTATTACGGTCACGGGCTGATCAACCGGGACGCGCCACCGGGGTCCTTCGTGTCATCCATGCGGTATCGCTTCGATAACGCCAGCGTGCGTTACGACGAGCGCTGGCCGGCCGTGGAAAACGGCCGGGGCGAAGTGTTCATTCACAACGGACAGACCCGGGTTGAGCTGGAGCAGGGCACCACCGGACAACTGCAACTCGAGCGGGGGCAGGTGCGGGTGGAGCCGGTGGACAATCGCCTGCGGCTCTTCGTGGACGCATCTGCGGCGGTTCCAGGGGCGGCGGTGTCGTACTGGATGGAGAACAGCCCGCTGGGCGAAATGGCGGGGGCTGCCGGGCGGAGCATATCGGTTGGTGGTGACTATCAACTGGATCTGGGGCTGCAGATGCCCCTGGATGGTAGTGGCGAGCCGGACGTGGAAGCCAGGGTGGCGACACAGAACGGACAGGTCGCCTACCCGGAAGCGGATTTGGTCTGGGAGCAGTTGTCGGGGGAGCTTGGGTTCAGTAATACCTCCGGATTTTCTGGTGAGCCGCTGAAAGCGGTGTTCCTGGGTGATCCGGTTACTGTCACGTTGTCTCGGAATGACGGCAGCGGCGCCATGACCATCCAGCAGCGGGGGCGGATCAGCCTGCCGCAGGCGTTTACCCGTGCGGGCCTTGGGAGCGATGTGGGCCTGGGTCTGGAGGGCGAAACGGATTACACCGCCACCCTGAATGTGTCGCCGGAAACCGCCTCGACGGTGACCATCCGTTCCAACCTGGAAGGCGTGTCCGTTGACTGGCCCGAACCGCTGGCCAAGACCACGGATGAGGGGGCCCCCCTGAGCGTGACCATTGATCCGGCCCGTGAAGGTGGCCTTGGCATTGCCGTGACCTGGGAGAACCGGCTGTCATTTGATCTTCTACGGAAATCCGGTGGTTTTGATCTGGATATCGAGCGGCTGTGGCTGGGGCGCCAGCTACTGACGAACATTGACGTCGCGGCCAGTGACCTGGGGGATCAGTGGGTCGTCAACACCCGCTCGGACCGGGCAGTCGGGCGAGTGGTGCTGCCGGATGGCGATGATCCCATTACTGCTGATTTCGAGAGTCTTCATCTGACTCGTGAAGGCGGAACAGAGCCGGATCAGAGCGAATTGTTGACGGTTGATGAGCAGCTGGAAGCATTTCGTGCGCTGGAAATAGGGGAGTGGCCGGATATCAACGTGAGTATCGCCCGACTCAGGCTGAACGACGATGAGCTGGGCCGCTGGGCCTTTCGCCTCAGACCGGAACCCCTTCGCCTGAAGGTGGAGGCGATTGAGGGCCAGCTCAACTCGCTGAAACTGGCCGGTGACATGACCTGGAGTATTGCCGGCGACAGGGAGATGACTCGCTTTGCGGGCAATATCGAGGGCGGCACCCTGGGAGACCTGGGCAACCTGTTTGATGCCGATATACCGCTGCGTAACGAAGAAACCGCTATCCAGCTGGACCTTGACTGGCCGGGCCGCCCCAATGAATTCGGGTTCGAGGCCCTGAGCGGGTCGGTCAGCCTGCGACTGGATGACGGTGTTATTCTGGAACGCAATAATACCGCCCAGGTGTTCCGCGTGTTCAACCTGCTGAACGCCGATACCCTCTGGCGTCGCCTGAAGCTGGACTTCTCCGATCTGTACGAGGCGGGCGTTGCCTTCGACGCCATTTCCGGCAAAGCCGTGATTACCGATGGGTTGCTTAGCTGGGATCCGGAGTTACAGGTGGTGGGGCCATCCGGCGCCTTCAAGCTGTCCGGTACAACCGACATGGAGGAAGAAACCCTGGACATGCGGTTGGTGGTGGTCTTGCCGTTGACCCAGAATCTGCCGCTGGCTGCACTGCTGATGGGAGCCGGGGCGCCCATTGGCGGGGCCCTGTTCGTACTGGACAAGATTCTTGGAGACCCATTGAGCAAACTGACCAGTGCGTCCTATAGTGTAACCGGAAGCTGGGATGAGCCGGAGGTAGACCTGCGGCGGGTATTCGACACCGGCGAGTGATTCCCGTAACCCGGCACGATAACGGAGCCTGACCATGACCAATATTTCTGCACCCACCGTCGCCGCCATCCAGATGGTGAGTACCCACGATATTGATGCCAACCTGCGCGAAGCCGGCCGGTTACTGACTGAAGCGGCGCGGGCAGGAGCCCGTGTGGCTGTGTTGCCGGAAAACTTTGCGGTGCTGGCCACCTCCCAGATGGTCACTTGTGGCCAGCAGGAGGCATCAGACGCGCCGGTCATCCGCCAATTCCTTGCTGACCAGGCGCGCCGGTTGGGGATCTGGATTGTGGGGGGCTCATTACCCATGGGCACTCGCCCGGACGGATCAGCGATCGACGGTCGGGTCCGCGCCACCGCCCTGGTTTACGATGATCAGGGCAAAGAGGTTGGCCGGTATGACAAGATTCACCTGTTCGACGCCATGGTGGAAGACGCCCACGGCCAATACCGGGAATCCGATACGTTCGAACCCGGCGATGCCGTGGTGACTATTGAAACGCCTTTTGGCCGGTTGGGGATGGCGATCTGCTATGACCTGCGATTCCCCGAACTCTTTCGCGCACTGCGGGACAAAGAGGCGGACTGGATCTGCCTGCCCAGTGCGTTCACCTGGCAGACCGGGGACGCCCACTGGCACGCGCTGATCCGCGCCAGGGCTATCGAGAACCAGGTTTGGGTGGTGGCTGCCGGGCAGGGCGGTCAGAATAGCGAGCGCCGCCGTACCTACGGCCACAGCCTGATTTGCGACCCCTGGGGCAAGGTGGTGTCGGAGATTACAGAAGAAGGCCCCGGAGTGGTGACCGCAGCCCTGGACGCCGACCACCTGGCCAACGTCCGCACCCGCATGCCAGTCTGGGAACATCGGCGATTATAAAAAACTACTCCACGTCGTCAATCGCTTCCCGCAAATACCGGAACAGCTTTCTCGCCTGTCCGGTATTCTTCTGCTTTTCCGCGTCCTTGCGGGCATTACGCGCGAGGTTGCGCAGGTGCTGGATATCGGCGCCGGGGCAATAGTTCACGAATTCGCCCACCGCTGAATCGCCCTCGCTGATCATGCGGTCACGCCAGCGTTCCGCCAGGTGGTGGCGGCGGGTGTGTTCCTCGCTGCCGGCGTCGAATGCATCAATCGCCCGCTTCAGGGCATCCGGATCGTCTTCCTGGCGGATCACCTTGCCGATGAACTGCAGGTGCCGGCGCTTGGCCTCATTCTGGCGAATGCGGCGGGATTCCTCGATCGCAGCCCTCAGGGTGTCGCTGATGGTCAGGGTTTCGAGCTGGTCATTGCTCAGCTCCAGCATGCGTTTGCCGAGATCCTGAAGGGCGTGCATTTCCCGCTTCAGCTGGGATTTGCTGGGGCCAGAGTATTCCGGCGCGTCGTTGTCTTGGTGATCGTTCATAATGTTGCCTGTTCGTCGGATTACGCTTCGCTCATCCGACAGGGATTTATGCATAGAATATGGTAGCCAGCCCAAGAAAGGCCATGAAACCCACCACATCCGTAACCGTAGTCAGAATCACGCTGCCGGCCAGCGCCGGGTCAATATTACGGGATTTGAGAAACAGCGGCAGGACCGTACCCACCAGGGCGGCGGCTACCAGATTGATAATCAACGCCGCGGCAATGATACCCCCAATCAACACATCCTTGAACCAGAGCGTTGCGGCCGTGGCAACCACCACGGCCCAGAGCACGCCGTTGAGCATGCCCACCACAAACTCCCGGTTCAGCAGCCAGCGGACGTTAACGCCGCTGATCTGGCCCACGGCCATGCCGCGGATCACCAGGGTCAGGGTCTGGCTGCCGGCAATGCCGCCCATGCTGGCGACAATGGGCATCAACACCGCCAGTGCAACCACCTTGGCGATGGTGTCCTCAAAAATGCCGATAACGCCGGACGCAATGAACGCGGTAATCAGGTTGATGCCCAGCCAGATGGCCCGGCGCCGGGTCGTTTTAAGGATTGGCGCGAACGTATCCTCGTCCTCATCCAGACCGGCCATGCTCATCAGCGAATGGTCTGCGTCCTCGCGGATAACGTCTACCACGTCATCGATGGTGATACGGCCCAGCAGGCGACCATCCTCATTCACTACCGGCGCGGAAATCAGGTCGTAGCGCTCAAACAGGGTGGCAACCTTGGTGTCCGACAACAGCACCGGAATGGGTTCAATGTCAGTGTCCATCACTTCCCGCACCGTCGCCGCCGGATTGGAGACCAGCATCTTGGTGATCGGGAGCATACCAATGAACTCATCCCGCCGGCTCACCACGATCAGGCTGTCGGTCATTGGCGGCAGGTTGCGGTGCCTGCGCAGGTAGCGTAATACCACATCGATGCTGATGTCCGGGCGCACCGTGATGGTGTCCGTGTTCATCAGGCCGCCGGCGGTGTCCTCCGGGTAGGACAGAACTTCCTCTACCCGCTGCCGGTCCTGCTCGTCCATGGTATCCAGGACTTCCTGGATGACGGTATCCGGCAGCTGTTGCAGCAAGTCGGCCAGGTCATCCGACTCGAAATCTTCCAGGATGTCCGCCAGTTCCTGGGCATTAAGCTGGCTGAGGAAGTAGCCCCGGATGTCATCGCTGAGGTACTGGAGAACCTCCCCTTCAAGCTGCTTATCGACCAGGTTCCACAGCAGAGCCCGCTGGCGGGGCGGTGACGATTCCAGCAGGTGAGCAATATCACTGGGGCTCAGGCCGCCATTCAGGATGCGTGCAACCTGTTTCAGCGCACCACTGTCCAACGCTTCGCTGAGGGAGCGAAGGCGCTGGCGGGCCTGGCTTTTTTCCAGAATATCGGTCATGAATCACCCACAGTCAGAAAACCCCCGTATTATAGCGGAGTTAGGCGGTACAGGTGAGAAAGAGTTGTAGGTGAATGTCGAAGAAAACCGCCCGGCGAGCGAGACGGGGCCTTACTCGCCTTCGCCAAAATAGTCATTGATTAGCTCGGCCAGGGCTTCAATGGCCTGTTGTTCGTCCTCGCCGTCTGCAATCAGCTCTACTTCCGTTCCCTTGCTGGCCGCCAACATCATGACCTGCATGATATTCTTGGCATCAACCTCACGGCCCTTGCCGCAGATTCTCACGGTACTTTGGTAAGCGGACGCCGTTGCAACCAGCTTGGCGGTTGCCCGTGCGTGCAACCCCAGCTTGTTGATAATGGTGATGTTTCGGCGAATCATAAGCAGGTTACGCTGGGTCCCGGGGTTGCAGGTGCGGCAGTTCCGTGTGGCGCACCTGAACGTTGCTGTACTTCTGGCGGAAATGCTGGCCAAGTTGTTCGCAGACGTAGACGGAGCGATGCTGGCCGCCGGTGCAGCCGATGGAGATGGTCATATAGCTTCGGTTGCTGTCAGCGAAGGTAGGAAGCCAGCTTTCCAGGAACGTGGTCAGGTCCTCGACCATCTTGCGGGTCAGTGGTTCCTTTTCCAGGAAATCGATGACCGGTTGCTCAGTGCCGACAAACTGTCGCAGGCTTGTGTCCCAGTAAGGGTTGGGCAGGCAGCGCACGTCGAAGACGTAGTCAGAGTCCAGTGGCACGCCGTGCTTGAACCCGAACGACTGGAACAGCAGCGCCAGTTCCTGCTCCTTGCGACCGACGATCCGTTGTTTGACCATGTCACGTAACTCATACATGGACATGCCGGTGGTGTTGACGTAAAGGTCGGCCAGTTTGGACAGCGGTTCCAGCAGTTTTTTCTCGTTGCTGATGGCCTCACGGAGCGAGGTCTTGTCGTCGCTCAGCGGGTGCTTGCGCCGGGTGGCATGGAAACGCTGAAGCAGGGATTGTTCGTCCGCGTCCAGGTAAATGATCTCGACGGTCACGCCGGTATTCTGGAGTTGGCGGTAAATGGCTTCGAAATTGGTCAGTTCACCCGCCAGGTTGCGGGCATCAATGCTGACCGCCATCTTCTTCAGGCGACCGGGAGTGTCGCTGTGGCTGGCGGCTTCCTTGGTCAGGGGGAAGAGCAGGCCAATGGGCAGGTTATCAATACAGTAAAAACCAAGGTCTTCCAGTACATGCAGCGCCGTACTTTTCCCTGAGCCCGACCTGCCACTGACAATAATCAGTTTCATCGCCTGTTTGCCTCCGGTCAGTAAAATATCAGCCGTTACTGTCCAGCATGCGGCTGTAAAGAGACTGGGCATCGGTACACTGCCGCAGTTGATCGCAAAATCCGCGATCGTTGAACTTCTCCGCCAGCTGGCTGAGCAGTTCCA
Organism: Marinobacter alkalisoli; assembly: GCF_045449795.1. NCBI lineage: Bacteria > Pseudomonadati > Pseudomonadota > Gammaproteobacteria > Pseudomonadales > Marinobacteraceae > Marinobacter > Marinobacter alkalisoli. The sequence continues at coordinate 104,780 of NZ_JBJJLB010000004.1, read as the reverse complement.
GGTGTTCGCTGGTGGCTTCCTTGGGAACAATCAGGGCAAACACCAGGTCCACCGGCTGATTGTCAATGGCGTCAAAGCCCACGCCTTCTTCCAGCGTAAACAGCACGCCTACCACTCGGTCCAGGCCGTCCAGGCGGCAATGAGGGATAGCGATCCCCTGGCCGATGCCGGTACTTCCCAACCGCTCCCGTGAGATCAGGTTGTTGAAGATCTGGGTCTCACTGAGGGAGGCGTCCTGCTGATTTACCTCCTCGGCAATGAATTCCAGAACGCGTTTCTTGCTGGACGCAGCTACCCGGCAAAGGGTCAGCTCCGGTGCAAGTATGTTTTCGATAGTCAGGGATGTGTCGCTCATGGATCGACTGCAATTCCGTAAAAAAAAGGCTGCGGCATGTTAACCCATGCCGCAGCTCGATTGTTTTGAATGCCTGGAAAACAGCGCCTTAACGGGCGCCGTTACCATGCATACGATCGACGTTCTTTTCCTTGTGCTTGAGAATCTGACGGTCCAGCTTGTCAATCAGCGAATCAATCGCTGCGTACATGTCATCGTTTTCCGCCTTTGCGTGAATCTCACCGCCAATCACATGGAGTGTCGCCTCCGCCATCTGCCGTACCTTCTCCACCTCAAGCGTTACCTGGCAGTTGCTGATGTGGTCAAAATGGCGCTCGAGCTTTTCAAACTTGCCTGATACGTAATCTTTCAGTGCGGGGGTCAATTCTACATGGTGGCCTGAAATATTGAGTTGCATAGGCGTCTCCTGTCGTCATCTTGCCGGCCCCTGTTAAGGGCTGACGGTGTGCCAGCGCTGTTCACGCCGGCGGATCCTGTCGGGTCAAACCAGCCGTTTTCGTTCGTTGGATGGCGGAATGTGCATAGCCTCCCGATATTTGGCTACGGTCCGCCTGGCTACCTTGATGCCCTGTTCTCCTAGCATGGCTGCAATTTTGCTATCGCTCAATGGCTTTTTCGGAGTTTCTGACGCAATCAGTTTCTTGATCATGGCACGGATCGCGGTTGAGGAACACTCTCCGCCTTCATCGGTGCTGACATGGCTGGAGAAAAAGTACTTTAGTTCGAAGATGCCACGGGGGGTGTGCATGTATTTCTGTGTGGTCACCCGGGAAATGGTGGACTCATGCATTTCCACGGCCTGGGCTATGTCCGAGAGGATCAGCGGCTTCATGGCTTCCTCGCCATGATCCAGGAATCCCTGCTGGTGCTCGACAATGCGGGTTGCCACCTTGAGCAGGGTTTCGTTCCGGCTCTGCAGGCTCTTGATGAACCATTTGGCTTCCTGCAACTGATCTCTCAGGTAGGTGTTGTCGGCACTGCTGTCCGCGCGCTTGATCAGGGAAGCGTAGCTGGCATTGACCCGGATCCGCGGCGCAATGTCCGGGTTGAGTTCAACACGCCAGCGCCCGTTATGCTTGCGAACCATCACGTCGGGAATGACATAGTCCGGCTCCGCCCGGTCCACCGAATCGCCCGGGCGCGGGTTGAGGCTGGTGATCAGCGCCAGCACTTCCCGCAGCTGGTCTTCCTTCAGGCGGCTGCGGCGCAGCAGTTGCGCGTAATCCCGGTTGCCCAGAAGGTTGATGTAATGGGTGATAACCAGTCGCGCCTGGGCCAGCCAGGGGGTGTCCGGGGGCAGTTGGTTCAGCTGGATCAGCAGGCACCCCTGCAGGTCACAGGCAAAGACGCCGGGAGGATCAAAGTGTTGCAGGCGGTGCAGCACAGCTTCCACTTCATCCAGTTCCAGCGGGTCGTCTTCCGTGTCGTCAAGCAGTCCGGAATGGATTTCCTCAATGGAGGTGGTCAGGTATCCGCGTTCGTCTACCGCGTCCATCAGGGCGTGGGCGATGGCCTGGTCCCGTTCGCTGAGGGGGGTCAGGTTCAGCTGCCACTCGAGATGGTCCTGAAGGGTTTCCGTCGGGGAGTTGCGGGTTTCGAAGTCGCTGTCGTTTTCGTCGTCGTTGCGGGCCGCCGGTGCTGGCGCGGACTGGTAGATGTCATCCCAGGCGGTGTCTACCGGCAGGTCATCGGGGATGTTGTCGGGAATGTCGTTCTCCGACGACCAGTCGGGGCCGTTCTCGGATTCATCCCAATCGGTGGCGGATTCCGCCGCTGAAGCGGTTTCCTCGGCCTTGGCCGACTCCTCGTTGTCCTGCCCGGATTCGTTGGCGTCGGGCGCGTCGTCATCTTCCGACGTTTCCAGCATGGGGTTCGAGTCCAGCGCCTGCTGGATTTCCTGCTGCAGGTCCAGTGTGGAGAGTTGCAGAAGCTTGATCGCCTGCTGCAACTGGGGCGTCATGGTCAGGCTCTGACCCAGTTTTAACTGTAATGACGCTTTCATAACCATGGTTCAGGATCCGTGACTCAATAGCACCGTCTTAACGGGTGATTGCAAAAAAATTCGTTGTATGCTGGCTACTTGCCAGACCAAGCAAGTTCTTTGCCGAGTGTACTTGCTTGTCACCAACATGACAATTGGGTCATGAAGACGGCGGTGCCGGAATATGCGTTACGTCAAAGTCGGAATTCATTGCCAAGGTAAACCTCTTTCACCTGCTGGTTGGCCAGGATTTCCTCGGAATTGCCGGAGGCAATGATGTGGCCGCCCGACACAATGTAGGCGTTCTCACAGATATCCAGGGTTTCACGCACGTTGTGATCGGTAATCAGAACGCCGATGCCCTTGTCCCGCAGGTGGCGGATTATCTGCTTGATATCGCTGACTGAAATCGGATCAACACCGGCAAACGGTTCGTCCAGCAGGATAAACGCCGGCTCCATGGCCAGTGCCCGGGCAATTTCCACCCGCCGCCGCTCACCGCCGGACAGCGCCATACCAACGCTGTCACGGATGTGGGTAATGTGAAACTCCTCCAGCAACTCTTCCACCTTGCTCTCGCGATCGGTCCGCTTGAGTTCCTTGCGGGTTTCCAGGATGGCCATGATGTTGTCCCGCACCGTCAGCTTGCGGAACACCGACGCTTCCTGGGGCAGGTAACCAATGCCTCTGCGCGCCCGGCCATGCATGGGCAGCGGAGTGATGTCCTGGCTGTCGATGGTGATGCGGCCATTATCCGCCGGCACCAGACCCACGATCATGTAGAAGCAGGTGGTCTTGCCGGCCCCGTTGGGACCCAGAAGGCCAACGATTTCGCCGCTGCGGATCTCCAGGGAGACGTCAAGGACCACTTTCTTTTGCTTGTAGCTTTTCGCCAGATTACTGGCCCTGAGAACTGCCATCCGAATCCTGTCTGTTTTGGCTGTTGCGTGGCTGGATAACCATTTCAACACGGCCACTGCCGTTGGTTTCTTCGGCAGCACCTTCGGCGGTAACTACCCGATCGACGCTATCATAATGAATGATGTCGCCACGGAACAGGTTGCCGTTCTGTTCGATTTCCGCTTCGCGTTCGAACGTCAGCCGGCTCTCCGGAGCGGAATAGGTGATATTGAGGGCGCGGGCATCGGTTTCACCCTGACCATCCCGGGCGGGTTGCCGGTAATGGGCGGGCCGGCCGGTTGCCTCGATACGCCGGAGGCCGTTCTCGTCCCGGTACAGGATCACCTTGTCGGCGGTAAGCTCGGTGGCGCCCTGGGTCAGGATGACATCACCGGTGTAGGTGGCAACGCCCTTGCTGTCGTCCAGCCGCGCGTTGTCCGCGTTGACTGTGATCGGGATGTCGGAATCCAGATTGAAAGCAGCAGCGGATCCGGCAACCAGCAAGGCGGCCAGTGCGGCAGTCAATTTACGGATTGGCTTGTTGGCCAGGCTCATAGCGTCCTTCCACCTGTGAGTTGAGTTCGAGTATGCGGTCATCAATCCACGCCTTCATGCCGATGGCCCGGGTTACGCTGAAGGAGTCGGTCAGTTTCACCGGTGCGTCGGTATAGACTGTACGACTACTGTTGTCCAGCGTCAGTCTGGAAGTCGTCAGTATGCCCTGCCGGTTATCGCTGGTATGGCGAATCACTTTGACATTGTCCTCCAGGAGTAGCAGGCCCTCCGCCTGCAGGAAGGTTCCGCTATCCGAGCTCAGGCGCCAGGGCTCATCTTCGCCCTCGCTGTACAATCGTGCCCTGGGGGACGCCATCAGCGCCTTGTTGTCGGATTCAAACTGTTCAATGCGTGGGCTTTCAAACCACACGGTCAGTCTTCCGGTGTCATCAAACGAGCGGTATCGACCGTTGACCACAAAACCATCGGGTTCGGACTGTCCCCTCAGGGCTGCTGCCTCCACCGGTTCCTGAGGCTCGTCACTCTGCCACATCATCATCACCAGAGCCACAACGGTACAGCCCAGCGCCAGGGTTCTCAGCACGGGGCGGTCAGCCAGCAGCAGGGTCGAAAGCAGGTTGCCTCTCATAGTGACGGGATCCTTCAGTCGGCCTGGGTGTAGCTTGCCAGGGTGGAGTCAAGCTTGCCGCGCGCGGTCAGCAGCAGATCGCACACCTCGCGCACCGCGCCACTGCCGCCGGCAACCGATGTGCATACGTCCGCGTGTTCGCGGACCAGCCAATAGCCATTAGGTACTGTGATCCCGAGGCCGGCGAAACGGATGGCCGGCAGATCCGGCAGGTCGTCTCCCATATAGGCGATGCTTTCCGCAGCTACCCCCAGCGTGTCCACCAGCTCTTGCAGCGCCACTTTCTTGTCTTCGCGGCCCTGCATCAGGTGCGGAATGCCAAGATCCTTCATACGCTTCTCGGTCAGCGGCGACGTGCGCCCGGTAATTACGGCAACGGTCATGCCCGCGGCCATGACCTGTTTGAGGCCAAGTCCGTCCAGAATATTGAAGCCCTTCATTTCATCGCCGGTGGCACTGAAAAACAGCTTGCCATCGGTCATGATGCCATCGACATCCAGGGCCAGCAGGTGAATGCCGGCGGCCTTGTCGAGAATGCGTGCGGGCCACTGCGGGCGCAGGGTGTCTGTCATCCGTTGGCTCCTCAGATTACGCCGGCGCGGAGCAGGTCGTGCATGTTGATCGCGCCGACCAGTTGACCGTTCTCATCGGTGACAGGCAGGGCGTTGATCTTCATCTCTTCCATGATATTCAGCGCCTCCGCGGCCAGATGGTCGGCCTGGATGGTCTTGCCGTTGTGGGTCATCACCTGGTGAATGGGGGTGGTGTGAACGTCAAAGGATTTGTCCAGCGTGCGGCGCAAGTCGCCGTCGGTGAACACGCCTGTCATGTTGCCGTCCGCATCCACTACGGTGGTCATGCCCAGGCCCTTGCGGGACATTTCAAGCAGTGCACCGCTCAGGGGGGTGTCGCCGGTTACCCGGGGAATGCGGTCACCGGTGTGCATGATGTCGGAAACCCGCAGCAGCAGGCGGCGTCCCAGGCTGCCACCCGGGTGGGAAAACGCAAAATCTTCGGCGCTGAAGCCTCGGGCTTCCAGCAGTGCGACCGCCAGGGCATCCCCCATCACCAGGGTGGCGGTGGTGCTGGACGTGGGTGCCAGCCCCAGGGGGCAGGCCTCCAGGGTCACGCTGACGTCCAGATTCGCCACCGCTTCCTTTGCCAGGGTGGAGTCCGCGTTGCCCGTCATGCTGATCAAGGGGGCTCCCATGCGGCGCAGCAGCGGCAGAATCGTGACCACCTCGCTGGTATTACCGCTGTTGGAGATGGCGAGCACGACATCCTGGCCGGTAATCATGCCCAGGTCGCCATGGCTGGCCTCACCGGGATGCACGAAAAAAGACGGGGTGCCGGTGCTGGCCAGGGTGGCGGCAATCTTGTTGCCGATATGGCCGGATTTTCCCATGCCGGTAACCACCACGCGCCCCTTGCACGCCATGATGACCTCGCAGGCGCGGATGAAGTGATCATCGATGCGGTCCGAAAGGGCGGCAATGGCGTCCTTCTCGATTTCAATGGCCCGGAGCGCCGAGTCCCGGAAGGTCTGATTGATGTCGGCTGTGGACTTGTTGCTGTCGCTCATGATGTTTTCGGCTCGCACCTTGTCGTCATTGGGGACACTGAATGAATTGGCGAGAGTATATCACTTCACGAGGCTGCAGGGCCTTGTTGAAGGAAACTGATCATTGCGATCAGGACATTTTGTGAAGGACGGATTGAGCTTCCAACCGGGTTCGCATAATGTAGGCCCCAGTTTGATAGGGATGGGTTATGGCTTCGGACGCATACATAACATTGAGGGACGTGGTGTTCACCCGCTCGGGGCGGCGCATTTTCGATGGCGTTACCCTCGACATTCCCCGTGGCAGGATCACCGCCATCATGGGGCCGAGCGGAACCGGCAAGACCACGTTGCTGCGGCTGATCGGCGGCCAGCTCAAACCCGACTCCGGCGCCATTACCGTGGCCGGTGAGAATGTGCCCGGGCTCAAGCGCAAGGCCCTGTACACCCTGCGGGAAAAGATGGGCATGCTGTTCCAGAGCGGCGCCCTGTTCACCGACCTGAGCGTGTTCGAAAACGTCGCCTTTCCCCTGCGGGTACACACCTCGCTGCCGGAAGACATGATCCGGGATATCGTACTGATGAAGCTGGAAGCCGTCGGTCTTCGGGGGGCGAGGAATCTGATGCCGGCAGAGCTGTCCGGAGGCATGACACGCCGGGTGGCGCTCGCCCGCAGTATCGCCCTGGATCCGGAACTGATCATGTATGACGAGCCCTTTGCCGGGCAGGATCCGATCGCCATGGGCGTGCTGGTCAAGCTGATTCGCGATCTCAACAGCTCCATGGGCCTGACCAGCGTGCTGGTCTCCCACGACGTGCCGGAATCCCTCAGCATCTGCCACTACGCCTGTATCATCGCCGACGGCCAGGTGATCGGCGAGGGGACTCCCGATGAGCTCAGGCAGCACCCGTCCGAACAGGTGCAGCAGTTCCTGCAGGGCCAACCGGATGGCCCCGTGCCGTTTCACTATCCGGCTGCGGATGCCGCGACCGACTGGGGAATTTCCGGAGGCTCCAGATGATGGATCGGATTGCCGCGCTTGGCCGCCTGGGGCTTGATACCGTTGCCGCAGTGGGCCGCGCCGGCCGTTTCCTGGGTGGCGCCCTGGCCGGAGTGCCGAGGCCCTCGGTGGGGTTCCCGTTACTGGTGCGTCAGCTATATGCCGTGGGGGTATTGTCCCTGGCGATTGTTGTGGTGTCGGGGCTGTTTATCGGCATGGTGCTGGGGCTGCAGGGTTATACCATCCTCAGTGACTACGGCTCCGAAGCTGCTGTGGGCCAGATGATCGCGCTGACACTGGTGCGTGAGCTGGGTCCGGTCGTGACGGCGCTGCTGTTCGCCGGTCGGGCCGGCTCGGCATTGACCGCTGAAATCGGCCTGATGAAGGCCACAGAGCAGCTGTCCAGTATGGAAATGATGGGGGTGGATCCCCTCAGGCGGGTGATTGCCCCCAGGCTGTGGGCCGGCTTTATCGCGATGCCGATCCTGGCTGTGATCTTTTCAGTGGTGGGTATCTGGGGCGGTATGCTGGTGAGCGTCGAATGGCTAGGCGTTTTCGAGGGTGCGTTCTGGGGTAATATGCAGTCATCGGTCAGCTTTGTGGATGACGTGCTGAACGGCGTGGTGAAAACGGTGGTTTTCGGATTCGTCTGTACCTGGATTGCGGTCTACCAGGGTTACGATTGCGTGCCGACCTCCGCGGGGATCAGTTCGGCCACCACCAAAACCGTTGTGTATTCATCGTTGGCCGTGCTTGGCCTGGATTTTGTGCTTACTGCCGTCATGTTCGGGGATTTCTGACCCGGATTGTTGGTGCGAGTACAGCAGAATTGACCAGAACTTAATCGGGAGCCGGAAATGGCGCAGAGAACCACGGAAATCATCACCGGCCTGTTCATCATAGCGGGGCTCGCCGCGATATTGGTCCTGGCGTTGCAGGTGAGCGGGCTGTCAACCAAAAGCACGGGCGATACGTACACCCTGTACGCCAGCTTCAATGATGTTGGCGGGATTTCGCGCAGGGGTAAGGTCGCCATGGCGGGGGTCACGGTGGGCTCGGTGCGCAGCGTGACCCTGGACAGGGAGACTTTCCAGGCCAGGGTGGAGCTGGCAATAGATGCAGACGTGGACAATATTCCGGCGGACAGTTCCGCAGTAATACGTACATCCGGGTTACTCGGGGATCAGTACATTGATATTTCGATCGGTGGCGACATGGACTCCCTGAAACCCGGCGACAGCTTTTATTCAACCCAGTCAGCCATGAATCTTGAGCGCCTGATCACCAATTTTGCCTCCGGCAAATAGTACGAGTGATGAAGGGGTGGGGATACAAGGATCTGAAACGTTACAGGAGAAAGACATGGTATTGATCAGACGCAGCATGCTCTTTGTTGCTTTCGTAATGGCGGCCCTGGTGCTTCCCGCTCACGCCGGTCAGGAGGAAGACCTGGCAAAGTATGTGGACGAAAACACTCAGCGCCTGGTAGACAAGCTGAACGCAGAAAAGGGGCTGTATGACACAGACCCCGAAGCCTTTTATAGCAGTATGGATCAGGAACTGCGGGAGTTCGTGGACTTTCGCCGCATCGCGGCCCGGGTGATGGGCCGGTACGCACGCCAGACTTCTCCTGAGCAGCGGGATGAGTTCGTTGAGAAATTCAAGCGCAGCCTGTTCGACAGTTACGCCCAGGCGTTGGTGAGTGCAGATGACTTCTCTATCGAAGTCCTGGGCGCCGAAATCAATGCCAATAACAGTGAGCGTGCTTCTGTCCAGATGGAAGTACAGACCTCCGGCGGCAACCGTTATCCGGTGACCTACTCCATGTACATGAACGGCGACGGGCGTTGGATGATGGAAAACATCATCGTTGAGGGTATCAATATCGGGCTGGCTTTCCGTGACCGTTTCGCCCAGGAAATGGAAAAGAATGCGGGGAAAGTCCAGGCTGTGATCAATGGCTGGGACAGTGCAGTGGAAGCTCTCAACCTCGAAGACGAAGTGGATAATTCATGAGTTCAGCCGCCCGGGTAGAACTCCGCGGCGATACCCTGGCGGTGAGCGGGACGATTGACCCGCTCACCGTGCTGGCAACCAGAAAGCAGGGTGAGACGCTGATCCGGTCCGCCACCGGCGATCTGACCGTGAACCTGAGCGCCATGGAAACGGCACACAGCGTGGTGTTGTCCCTGTTGCTTTGCTGGCAGCGGCTCGCCGGGAGCCAGGGGCTTGCCCTGTCGTTCAGTGGCGTCAGTGACCGGTTGAACTCACTGGCAGCCCTGAGCAACCTGGAAGAACAATTGCCGGGTTTTCGATCGGGCGTCGCCTGATACCTGTCTCTGTTGCCCCCTACCGTTGACTCTCTCCATTCTGTCATTCGTTGCTGGCTGACCCGGGCCGCGTAATTGGTTACAATCTCGCCCCTGATTTATAAACACCCGAGGATTTTCTATGGAAGCCGCCGAAGTTACTGAACTGGTAAAGCAGGCCCTGCCGGATTGCGACGTGCAGGTTCAGGTCGATGGCACCCATTATATGGTTGTCGTGGTAGGGGAGGTTTTTGAAGGCCTGCCAACCATCAAGCGGCAGCAAATGATCAACAAGGTGCTTTTCCAGCACATCATGGATGGCACCATACACGCCCTGCATCCGAAAGCATTTACCCCGGCTGAGTGGGCCGCGCGCCAGGGCTGATAGCTGCCCGCCAATAACAGGAAGACTATTGTGGACAAACTTCTGATCAGGGGCCGTAAGCCCCTGAATGGTGAAATCCGGATTTCCGGCGCCAAGAACGCCGCACTGCCCATACTGGCTGCTACCCTGCTGGCGGACGAGCCGGTCACCGTGGGTAACCTGCCGCACCTGAATGACATCACCACCATGATCGAGCTGCTGGGCCGCATGGGCGTGGAATTGCTGATTGATGAAAAAATGAGCGTGGAAGTCCACGCCAACACCATCAAGCATTTCCATGCGCCCTACGAACTGGTCAAGACCATGCGGGCGTCCATCCTGGTGCTGGGTCCGCTGGTGGCACATTTCGGTGAGGCGGAAGTATCGCTGCCGGGCGGTTGTGCCATCGGCAGCCGGCCGGTGAACCTGCACATCCACGGCCTGGAAATGATGGGCGCGGAAGTGAAGGTGGAAAACGGTTACATCAAGGCCAAGACCAATGGTCGCCTGAAGGGCGCCCACATCTTCCTGGACACCGTGACCGTCACCGGTACCGAAAACCTGATGATGGCCGCGGCCCTGGCGGACGGCAAAACCATCCTGGAAAACGCCGCGCGCGAACCGGAAGTGGTGGATCTGGCTGAATGCCTGATCGCCATGGGCGCAGACATCAAGGGCCATGGCACCGCGACCATCGAAATCAACGGCGTGGAGCGCCTGCACGGCTGCCACTACGACGTACTGCCTGACCGCGTGGAAACCGGCACCTATCTGGTGGCCGCAGCCGCGACCGGTGGCCGGGTGAAACTGAAAGACACCCGTGAAGACCTGCTGGAAGCGGTACTGCTCAAACTGGAAGAGGCCGGGGCGCACATTTCCACCGGTAAGGACTGGATCGAGCTGGATATGAAAGGCAACCGCCCGAAAGCGGTGAGCCTGCGCACAGCGCCGTATCCTGCATTTCCGACAGACATGCAGGCCCAGTTCGCGGCAATGAATGCCGTCGCGGAAGGCACCGGCACCATCGTGGAAACGGTGTTTGAAAACCGCTTCATGCACCTGGATGAACTGAGCCGAATGGGCGCGGACATCACCCTCGAGGGCAACGCGGCGATCATCAAGGGCGTTGAGTACCTGACCGGAGCACCGGTGATGGCGACCGACCTGCGCGCCTCTGCCAGCCTGGTTATTGCCGGTCTGATGGCGGATGGCGACACCATTGTGGATCGCATCTACCACATTGACCGTGGCTACGAGTGTATTGAAGAGAAACTGCAGCTGCTGGGCGCCAGTATCCGCCGTCTGCCAGCATGATCGACACGGATCAGAAACCGGAAGGACACATGACCGACTCCATCACCATCGCATTGTCGAAGGGGCGAATCCTCGATGAAACCCTGCCATTGCTTGCGGAAGCAGGCATTGAGCTGGTTGACGACATCAAGAAATCCCGCAAGCTGGTGTTTCCCACCACCGATCCCAATGTGCGGGTGCTGATTATCCGCGCCACCGATGTTCCGACCTATGTGCAGTACGGCGGGGCGGATCTCGGTGTAACGGGTAAAGATGTGCTGATGGAGCACGGCGGGGATGGTCTCTACGAGCCGCTGGATCTGAATATTTCCCGCTGCCGTCTGATGACCGCCGGCCCCAAGGATAAGCCGGCCCCGGCGGGGCGCATTCGTGTCGCTACCAAGTTCGTTAACTTGGCACGCCGTTACTACTCGGCCCAGGGCCGGCAGGCGGATATCATCAAACTGTATGGCGCGATGGAATTGGCTCCGATCCTGAACCTGGCGGACGAAATTGTCGATATCGTCGATACCGGCAACACTCTGAAGGCCAATGGCCTGGAGCCGAGAGATTTGATCGAACCCATCAGCAGCCGGTTGGTGGTCAATCGCGCGTCCATGAAGATGAAACACGAGCGGATTAACCCCATAATCGAGAAGATGTCCCTCGCTGTCGAAAAGCGTAGAGAAAGCTAAGAAAGCGGGGGAGGCCTGCGCTGTCCAGTCCACTATTGTTGGACGGAGGGATCGGGTAAGGCTTTCCAAAACTGTGCGGAGCCATGGATGGCGGAGCCCAAGCGCCACATGGATGTGCTTGAGCGTGTTTTGGAAAGCCTTACCCGATCCCGCCAGCCCGCCAAGCTCTGCTTCTGGACAGTGCTGGCCTCACCCGCTTGAGCACACAATTATCGGGCTCAACCAAGTCAACTCAGGAACCTAAGATGACCGATATCACCATCAAACGACTAAACGCCTCCCAAAGTGACTTTGACAGCGCACTGGCCAAACTGCTGGCCTGGGACGACAGCGTGGATCATCAGGTGAATGAGTCGGTGCGTCATATCCTGCATGAAGTGAAAACCCGCGGTGACCAGGCGGTTCTGGAGTTTACCGAGAAGTTTGATCGTCTGAAGGTCGGCAGCGTTTCCGAGCTGGAAATGGACCAGAGCAGACTGCAAAAGGCGTTGGGTGCCATTCCGGATGACCAGCGTGTGGCCCTGGAAAAGGCTGCCGAGCGGGTTCGCAGTTATCACGAACACCAGAATCAGAATTCCTGGCAGTACGAGGACGAAGACGGCACCGTGCTTGGCCAGAAAGTCACACCATTGGATAGGGCAGGGCTTTACGTTCCCGGTGGCAAGGCCGCCTATCCGTCTTCCGTATTGATGAACGCCATTCCTGCGAAAGTCGCGGGTGTGGGCGAAGTTGTCATGGTTGTTCCTACACCGGACGGTGTGGTGAACGATATGGTGCTGGCTTCCGCGGCCATTGCTGGCGTTGATCGCGTATTCACCGTTGGTGGGGCGCAGGCGGTTGCTGCGTTGGCCTACGGCACTGAAACCATTCCTGCCGTCGATAAGATCGTCGGGCCCGGTAATATCTTTGTTGCCACTGCCAAACGCGAAGTCTTCGGTACTGTCGGCATCGACATGATCGCCGGTCCGTCCGAAATCCTCGTGATCTGTGACGGCAAAACCGACCCTGACTGGATCGCCATGGACCTGTTCTCCCAGGCCGAACACGACGAACAGGCACAGTCCATCCTGATCAGCCCGGATGCAGCATTTCTCGACGCGGTCGAAGCCAGCATCAACAAACTGCTGCCGACCATGGAGCGCGCAGACATCATCCGTACCTCCATGACCGACCGCGCCGCGCTGATCCAGGTCGCCGACCTCAGCGAAGCCGCCAGGGTCTCCAACCGGATCGCTCCGGAACACCTGGAGCTCTCAGTGGAGAACCCCGAAGCCCTGGTGGAAGAAATCCGCCACGCCGGCGCCATCTTCATGGGCCGCTACACCGCCGAAGCCCTCGGCGACTACTGCGCCGGCCCGAACCACGTGCTGCCGACCAGCGGCACGGCACGGTTCTCCTCGCCGCTGGGGGTTTATGACTTCCAGAAGCGCTCGTCCATCATTGGTTTCAGCGCCGAAGGGGCGGATCGAATGGGGCGCGTGGCGTCGGTGTTGGCACGGGGTGAGGGGTTAACGGCCCACGCCCGGTCGGCGGAATATCGGGTTAAAGATTGAGTTGGTTTGTCGGGTTACGCTTCGCTAATCCGACAATATGCTATCACCCAAGTTTGAGAGCGCGGCAGGCAGGTCGTCCCAAAAATTTCGAAGGCCAAGGATGGCCTGAGAGAAGCGCACATGGATGTGCTCGTAGCGGTTTTTGGGACGACCTGCCTGCCGGGCTCCTGCACCAATATGCTCAGGAGCATAATTCCCAAATGAGTAAATTCTGGAGCCCACTGGTCAACGACCTGGTGCCTTATGTACCGGGCGAGCAGCCGAAAATGGCCAACCTGGTGAAACTGAACACCAACGAAAACCCCTTCGGCCCGTCACCCAAAGTCATCGACGCCATCCAGGCCGAACTGAACGACAGCCTGCGCCTGTACCCGGATCCGGAAGGCGAAAGCCTGCGCCAGACCATCGCCGGCTACCACAACGTCAAACCCGAGCAAGTCTTCCTCGGCAACGGCTCCGACGAAGTCCTGGCGCACATCTTCTACGGCCTGTTCCAGCACGGCGAACCGGTCCTGTTTCCGGACGTCACCTACAGCTTCTACCCGGTGTACTGCGGCCTCTACAACATCGAAGGCAAAACCGTTCCCCTGACCGACACCTTTGAAATCAACCCGGCCGACTACAAACAACCCAACGGCGGCGTCATCTTCCCGAACCCGAATGCGCCGACCGGGCGTTACCTCGGTTTGGAGCATGTAGAAGCTATCCTGCAGGCTAACCCTGACCGCGTAGTCGTAGTAGACGAGGCCTACATCGATTTCGGCGGCGAAAGCGCAATTACACTCGTCGATAAATACCCGAACCTGCTGGTCACCCAGACCCTGTCCAAGGCCCGCTCACTGGCCGGCTTGCGTGTCGGCTTTGCAGTAGGGCACCCGGACCTCATCGAAGCTCTCAATCGCGTCAAAAACAGCTTCAACAGCTACCCCCTGGACCGCTTGGCCCTCGCCGGCGCAAAAGCCGCCTACGGAGACGAAGCCTGGTTCCGGAAATGCTGCGATGGCGTTATCTCGGAACGCGAACGAGTCACCAGCGCGCTGGAAGATCTGGGTTTTGAGGTGCTACCGTCAAAAGCCAACTTCATCTTCGTCCGCCACAAAACTCAGGCCGGCGAAGCATTGGCAAAAGGCCTGAGAGAGCAGGGCATCATCGTCCGTCACTTTAACAAGCCCAGAATCAGTGACTTCCTCCGAATCACAATTGGCACCGCTCAGCAGAACGATGCCCTGATTGAAGGCATTAAAGCCCTGTAAAGCACCCATGCTGGATCAAGGCCGACAGGGAGGGGTGTTCCGGGAATGTCGGAGGCCATGGATGGCCGGAGATCAAGCGCACATGGATGTGCTTGTAGCGTTTCCCGGCACACCCCTCCCTGTTGGCCGATAACTCCAAAGTCTACAGACAGACGGAGAGTTCTATGGCAAACCGCAACGAGATTCTCAAAACAATCGAACAATGGCTCCAGCCCGAAAACTTCCAGGACTACTGCCCAAACGGCCTCCAGGTCGAAGGCAAAGACGACGTTAACACCATCGTCACCGGCGTTACCGCCTCAAAAGCCCTCATCGACGCCGCCATCGAAGCCAACGCCGAAATGATCCTCGTCCACCACGGCTACTTCTGGAAAGGTGAAGATCAGCGCATCCAAGGCATGAAACGCCAGCGGATCAAACAACTCCTGGACCACGACATCAGCCTCGTCGCCTACCACCTGCCACTGGACGACCATCCCGAATACGGCAACAACCGACAGTTGGCCGACGTGCTGGGCATCGAAAACCCGCGCCCCCTCGGCGGCCTGGTCTGGGAAGGCGAACTGCCACAAGCCATCAGCCCCGAAGAGTTTGGCCAGCTCATCGCCGAAAAACTCCACCGGGAACCGCTGTGGGTGGGCGAAGGAAAACCGGAAATCAGACGGGTAGGGTGGTGCACCGGCGCGGCGCAAGGCTTCATCAACGCGGCACTGGACGCCGGCCTGGATGCGTATATCAGTGGTGAAATCTCAGAACCGACGACCCACACCGCCCGGGAATGTGGAATTCACTACTACGCAGCCGGACATCATGCAACGGAACGTTATGGGGTTCAGGCTCTGGGTAAGGCGTTGGAGAAAGAATTTGGTGTGGCTCACCAGTTTATCGATTGCGACAACCCGGTTTAAAAGGTAGTGGGGAAGGCACCTCGAAAGTCAGGGTGACTGGTTGAGGGGCCCTTTCCAAAACTGTGCGGAGCCATGGATGGCGGAGCCCAAGCGTCACATGGATGTGCTTGAGCGTGTTTTGGAAAGATAGGCCCAACCAGTCACTTCACCGAAAGATTCAGGCCTTAGAGGTTGAAGGCTTGTCGCCCTTCTTAAGCCCAAAGTCCTCAGCCAGCGTGCCCTTCTCCTCTGGCCCGGCCTTCGGCGCATAATCCCGAGGCGGCTCCACGCCATCCTCGCGAACATCCTCAAGACGAGCACGGGACGTCTCCCGCTCAAGCTCATTCATCCAGTCCTCATCATTACACAGCCGGTTCGCCCCCCGCGCCATGTGCTGATTCACATCGCGATACGAATCATTGAAACGGCGCAGCAGATGGGCCGACTCCATAAAGTGCTCATTCACCTGGGCCTGGTAGCGGGTATATTCGCTACGCAGCTCCTCAATCTGTTGCTCGACACGGCGCTGACGCAGATTCGTAGTCTGCCCCGAGCGACCGACCAGTACGCCAATGACAATGCCAACAACCAATGCGGCAATCGCTGCCAGAATCAGGTTCGTCATAAGATGTGTCGTCCTTTTACGTATTAAGAGCTCAGCCCGTTAATGGAGTATAACGTTCCAGGCCGCCTGCGCCCATCCATACAGCCTGAGCCAATCGTCGTATTGCTTCAGCCAGGAGCGCCCTGGCCGCCGGATCAGAGGCCCTGCGCCAGCACTAACGTGGCGAAAAATCCCAAAATCGGCCACAATACGCCGCCGTAAATGAACGACCACACTTCGGGAACAGGCTTGATGACCGACCACATGACCCCTTGGCAACGCTACCAGCAGGATCTCGAACGCCCGGATTTTCTTCGGGATCCGGCACAGGAAGATGCCGTCCAGCGTTTGCAGTCACTGTACGACAAACTCGTGGAAGCCGAAAGCGAACGCCATAAAGGATTGGCAAAACTGCGAAGAAAACTGAAAAAGGGTAAGGAAGAGCCGGTCAAAGGACTGTATTTCTGGGGCGGGGTGGGTCGTGGCAAGACCTACCTGATGGACACCTTCTACGAATCACTACCGTTTGATCGCAAAATGCGGGTTCACTTCCACCGCTTTATGCAGCGTGTCCACAACGAACTCAAATCCCTGAAAGGGGAGAAAAACCCGCTGGAACTGGTGTCAAAAAAGTTCGCCGATGAAACCCGGGTGATCTGCTTCGACGAATTCTTTGTTTCCGACATCGGTGACGCCATGATCCTGGCTACCCTGATGGACGGCCTGTTCAGCCGCGGCGTGACCCTGGTTTGTACGTCCAACATCGTTCCCGACGGACTCTACAAGGACGGCCTGCAGCGCGCCCGCTTCCTGCCAGCCATTGACCTTGTGAAAAAACACACCGAAGTGGTGAATGTCGACGGCGGCGTGGATTATCGCCTGCGTACGCTCGAACAGGCCGAGCTCTACCACTTCCCGCTGGACGACGAAGCCGACGTCAGTCTCCGCAAGAGTTACGATGCCCTGGCGGTGGAAGCGGCCAAACACAGCAGATCCATGGAAATCAACGGCCGCAAGATCCCCGCCATCGCCCACGCCGATGACGTGGTCTGGTTCGATTTCAAAGACGTGTGCGACGGCCCCCGCAGTCAGAACGACTACATCGAACTGGCGCGTCAGTTCCACGCCATCATCATCAGCAACGTACCGGTGCTGGGTGGTGAAAAGGACGACCAGGCTCGTCGTTTTATTAACATGATTGATGAGTTTTACGACCGTAACGTCAAGGTCATCATCTCCGCCGCTGCCGTCATCACCGAATTGTACGCCGGCGGTCGCCTGGGCTTCGAGTTTGAGCGAACCGAATCCCGGTTGCTGGAGATGCAGTCCAGGGAGTACCTGGAAGCGGCGCATAAACCATAAGTGGTGTCGGATTACGGCTGCGCCTAATCCGACAAACCTACCAAACAACCAACAGAGAGATTCAGTTATGAGCACAGATAACGTAGTGATCGTCAGCGGCGTCCGCACCCCCATGGGCGGTTTCCAGGGCAGCCTGGCTGACGTCAGCGCCCCGGACCTGGGCGCCATCACCATCGCCGAAGCCGTGAAGCGCGCCGGCCTGCAGCCGGCAGACGTACAGGAAGTGGTCATGGGCAACGTACTGCCCGCTGGCCTCAAGCAGGGGCCGGCCCGTCAGGCCATGCGCAAGGCCGGCCTGCCGGACAACACTGGTGCCACCACCATCAACAAGCTGTGCGGTTCCGGTATGAAAGCCGCCATGTTTGCCCACGACATCATCAAGGCTGGCAGCAACGACATTCTGGTTGCCGGCGGCATGGAAAGCATGTCCAACGCCCCTTACGTTCTCCAGGGTGTTCGCAAAGGTTACCGCATGGGGCCAGGCCAGGCGCCGCAGGATCATATGTTCCTGGACGGTCTGGAAGACGCTGAAACCGGCCGGCTGATGGGCGCCTTTGCTCAGGAAATGGCGGACAAGAAAGGCTACACCCGGGAAGAGATGGATGAATACGCCATCACTTCTCTGACGCGGGCCAAGAAAGCCATCGATGAAGGCCTGCTGAAGGACGAAATCGTTCCGGTTACCGTCAAGACCCGTAAAGGCGACGTGGTTGTAAAAGACGATGAGCAGCCCCATAACGCCAATATCGAGAAGATCCCGAGTCTGCGCCCCGCGTTTGCCAAAGATGGCACCGTCACTGCCGCCAACGCGTCTTCTATTTCCGACGGCGCATCTGCGCTGGTTCTGATGCGTGAGTCCGAAGCCGAGAAGCGCGGCCTTAAGCCGCTGGCCCGCATCGTTGGTCATAGCACTCAGTCTCAACACCCGTCCGAGTTTACCTGTGCGCCGGTGGGGGCGATCGAAACACTGTTCTCCAAAACAGGTTGGAGCAAGGAAGACGTCGATCTGTTCGAGATCAACGAAGCCTTCGCCATGGTCGCAATGATGCCGATCCGCGAGCTGGGTCTGGACCCGGAGAAGGTCAACATCCACGGCGGCGCGTGCGCCCAGGGCCATCCTGTCGGCTCCACCGGCTCCCGTCTGCTGGTCACCCTGATGTACGCCCTGCAGCGTTACGGCAAGAAGAAAGGCGTCGCAGCGCTGTGTATCGGTGGCGGTGAGGCTACGGCCATGGCTATCGAAATGCTATAAAGCTCTGGCCTGGGAGTTTGGGGAGGGGGATGTCCCTTTCCAAAACACGCTCCTGCGGCACATCCATGTGACGCTTGGGCTCCGCCATCCATGGCTCCGCACAGTTTTGGAAAGGGACATCCCCCTCCCCACCGAAATTGCGGAGTTACCTGCAGGCGAATTCTTTGTCTGGGCACGGAGGGGCGTTTCCCGGAGAGAGAAACGTCCCTCCGTGCTTGCACCTCATTCAGCCTATCTCCTTCGCTGGAAATGGACATCTAAACAAGGTGGTTGCATCCACTATTGTTGTCTATAGTGATTCAGTGCGAGGGAACCCGGCGGTAAAACAGGGTGTGACCGCAAAATCATACTTTTGACTGATCAAAGCGCCCGAGGGCGTTAGCTATAGTGCCAGCATCACGAGCACTGTGCATGAAGCCTCCAAACATCGTGAACACCAATAATCAGAGCAGCGACTCAGAACAACAATGGAGTAGCCTTCCAATGACAAGAAAAACTCAACAATGGCATCAGTGGGCCAAATTGCCGCTGGCCGTGGCAGTTGCAGCCGGTATGTCCGGGCAGGCAGCTGCCTATTCTTTTTACATGGGGGACGTGGAAGCCCAGTTCAACACCACGCTGTCATACGGCGCTACCTGGCGAACCCAGGAACGTGACCGGCGCCTGATCGCCCAGGGTAACCTCGGGCCCGAATTTGCGAACACCACAGTTGGTGCTTCCACCAACAACTACGACGACGGCAACCTCAACTTCGAAAAGGGCGATGTGGTCTCTCATGTTGCTAAGGGCAACAGTGAGTTGTTCCTGAACTACAACGTGATGGGCGACTATCTGGATCGTGTTGGCGCACTGGTCCGGGGCCGTTACTGGTACGACTTCGAACTGAAGGACGGTGATCGCGCCGTTGATGACGTTGGTCAGCAGCGTGAGCTCAACGATGAAGCCAAGGACAACGCCTCAGGCGGCGAGTTCCTGGATGCCTACGTCTTCTCCGACTGGTTTTTCGGCAATGTGCCGGTCAGTCTTCGCTACGGCAAGCAGGTGGTGAGCTGGGGTGAGAGTACCTTTATTCAGGGCGGCATTAACGTCATTAACCCGGTTGACGTGCCGGCCTTCCGCGCGCCGGGTTCTGAGCTGAAAGACGCGCTGCTGCCGGTGGAGATGTTCTACATGTCCGCCGGTGTAACAGAGAACGTGACCGTTGAAACCTTTGTCCAGGCCGACTGGGAACCGGTTCGTCCCGACGATTGCGGCACCTTTTTCTCCACCAACGACTTTGCTCCCGATGGCTGCGGCCCGGTTCTGTTGGCCGGTCAGTTACCGGATTCCCAGGCACTCGCCCAGGGCTTCATTGCTCCGCGTCTGGGTGACAAGGAAGCAGATTCCAAAGACCAGTTCGGCGTGGCATTGCGCTGGTACGTTCCCGCGCTGAATGACTCGGAACTTGGTTTCTACTACATCAAGTACAACAGCCGGCTGCCATACGTCAGCGGTACCGTGCGTGATGATCGCGAAGGCGAGCGTTTCCCGTCCTACTTCATTGAGTACCCGGAAAACATCAACCTCTACGGTATCAGTATCAACACCACCACGCCGGGCGGCTGGTCGCTGGGTGCGGAATACTCCTTCCGTGACAACATGCCGATCCAGTGGAACGCGTTTGAACTGATCTACGGCGGCCTCCAGCAGGTGAACCCGGAAACCGGCGAGCCGGCCAGTTTGCTGCAGGTTCAGCGTGAAGCTGAAGCTGGTGGCGCTGATCTCCGAGGGCAGGAAGTGGATGGTTATGACCGCTTCAACGTTTCCCAGGCACAGTTCACCCTGATCAAGTTCTTTGACCAGGTTATGGGTGCAAGCCGGTTGTCGCTGATTACCGAATTCGGTGCAACCTACGTTCACGATCTACCGGACCAGGATGAAGCCCGTTACGGCCGTTCAGGTACCTTTGGTATCGGTGAGTTGCCGGGCGGCGCCTGTGATGGCAGCGGCGCCACTGGAGCCGCGCTGAACATCAATGCCAGCTACTGCACCAACGACGGTTTCGTGACGGATTTCTCCTGGGGTTATCGTACCCGTCTTGTCTGGAGCTACCCGAACGCGATTGCGGGGATCAACCTGTCACCGAAGCTGGCCTGGAGTCATGATGTCCAGGGTTACGGTCCGCAACCAGGTGGCGCATTTAATGAAGGCCAGAAGGCCATTGGTGTCTCTCTGGAAGGCGTATATCAGAACAAAATCACCGGTGAAATCGGTTATACGAACTTTTTCGGCGGTAAACCGTATAACGAGTTAACCGATCGTGATTTTGTCAGCGCGAGTGTGTCTTACTCCTTCTGAATCGGTGCGAATTCGTTTAACGAGGTAATCTAAATGAAACTGAACAAGAAACTACTGGCCTCCGGCGTATTGGCAGCATCCATGTTTGCCGGCAATGCCTTCGGTGCGGTATCCGCCGAAGAAGCCGCCAAGCTGGGTGACAGCTTAACGCCCATCGGCGCCGAGAAAGCCGGCAACGGGGATGAAATTCCGGCCTGGGACGGCGGCCTCAAGGAAGCGCCGGCCGGCTACAACGATGACGGCATCTACGTGAATCCGTTCCCGGACGACGAGGTGCTGTTTACCATTGATCAGAGCAATGTCGATCAGTACTCCGACAACCTGTCCCCGGGGCAGGTGGCGATGATCAAAAAGTACGATGACTACAAGATTCCGGTCTATCAGACGCGTCGTACCGCCACTTACCCTCAGTCAGTGATGGATGAAACCGTCAAGAATGCGACCGACGCTGAGCTGATCAAGGACGGAAACGGCATTGCGAACTACCAGGATGCGACGCCGTTCCCGATTCCGAACAACGGTGTTGAAGCTATCTGGAACCACATCACCCGCTATCGTGGTGGCTCTGTTCAGCGTAACGTGGGTCAGGTTACGCCAACCGAAAATGGTGATTTCAGTGTGGTCAAATTCCAGGACGAGCTGACCTGGCGTGCCTACCTGAAGGACTATGAGCCGGATCAGGATCCCAACGTCCTGTTCTACTTCAAGCAGGCTATTACCGCACCGGCCCGTCTCGCGGGTAACGTTCTTCTGGTCCATGAGACCCTGGATCAGGTTAAAGAGCCACGCCGTGCCTGGGTGTACAACGCCGGTCAGCGCCGCGTTCGTCGCGCGCCCCAGGTGGCCTATGATGGTCCGGGTACTGCCTCGGACGGCATGCGTACCTCGGACAACTTCGATATGTTCAACGGCGCGCCAGACCGCTACAACTGGGAGCTGGTGGGCAAGAAGGAAATGTACATCCCGTACAACTCCTACAAGCTGGTTGACCGTGATTTGAGCTACGACGAAATCATCAAGGCCGGGCATATCAATCAGGACCTGACCCGCTATGAGCTCCACCGTGTGTGGCACGTTCGTGCGACCCTGAAAGAAGGTGAGCGTCACATCTACGCCCAGCGGGATTTCTACCTGGACGAAGACTCCTGGCAGGCCAGTGTGATTGACCACTACGACGGCCGTGGCGAACTGTGGCGTGTTGCTGAAGCCCATGCCATGCAGTTCTACGACCAGCAGGTTCCCTGGTACGCGATTGAAGTGCTGTATGACCTGCTGTCCGGTCGTTATCTGGCCCTTGGTCTGACCAATGAGGAAAACGACCCCTACACCTTCGGTGTGGAGCGCAGCTCCCGTGAGTACACTCCGGCAGCCCTGCGTCGGGCCGGCGTACGATAACGCACGCGTCTATCCGTACGACAAAAACGGCGGGCTTTCGGGCCCGCCGTTTTTTTATGTCCGGACTTCTTTTTTGCGAAAATGTTGAAATTTCGCCGCCATTTTACACACTGCTACGTCAAAGTTTTGCAGCCCGCCCGGCATTTGGTTTAACCTCTCTTTCATACTAAAGGCGTACCCGATGATGGTACCCAGATACATTGTGCAAACATTGCATATTCCGGACGCACGCCAGTGCAACTCGCGGTTGCCCGTGAGCCGGACTTGAGCGGGGCGAAGTGTGAAACCATTTGATGATGGCAGTGCCGCCAATGATGAGTTCCAGTCGGTTTCGTCTGGCGCGCATCGGGGCGAGCTGGTCAGAGATCTTTTGCAACAACGGGTCCGTATTCCGTCACCACCTTCCGGTGATCTGAAGCGACCTGCATTAACCGGGCGAATCCAGTCGTCACTGGAGCCCGGGCGTGTGCTCTATCTGGAAGCGCCGTGTGGATACGGTAAATCCCACGCTTTGCTGTCGGCTCTGCATGAATCAGGCCGGCCGCAGGAAGCCATCAAATGGATATCCCTCACCGCGCAGGATAATGACCCCGACCGGCTGATGATGTTTCTGGGTCTTGCGCTCAACCTGCAGGCGACCCAGGACAGCACCCTGGCCCACGCCACTGCTAATCACAGTGAGGCCCTGTCATTGCTCCTGGCCCAGGACTACTGGCAACGGCCTGAGCGCAAGGCCGTGCTGGTGCTGGATAACCTGGCCTCCGCCACCCACCCGATGCTGATTGAGTTGCTGGAGCAGCTGATTACCGAGCTGCCCAACGGCCTGGCCCTGGCCCTGGTTTCCCGCAAACCTCTGCCGTTTGAAACCCACAAATCGGAACTGGAAGGGCGCTTTACACGAATTGGTCCTGAAACGCTGGAATTGACCCGGCAGGAAACCTTTGAGTTCTATGCCTCGGCGCAGGCTAATAGCCAGCTCACCACCGTCGCGATTGACCACCTGTACTCCCTGACGGAAGGCTGGATTACCCCACTGGCGTTGTATCAGCGGGAGCTGGCCGCATTGGCAGAATCCCGGTTGCCGATCCAGGAAACCGTCAGCGTGGAACGTTTCCTGCGGGATTCCGTGCTGGCCCGCCTGACTCCGCCCCAGCAGCGGGCCCTGCGAATCATGGCCGAAATGGACATTGTCTCCGACGACCTGTTTGGCAGCCTGAGGGATCAGGCCTGTGACACCGGGTTTCGGCCGTCCGTGGCGGCGGAGGCCGGGCTGCCCCTGCGCCCGCTCCCCGGACGGGGGCGATGGTTCCGCCTTAATCCACTTTTTCACGAGTGGCTGAGAAGTTCCGCTCTTGATGGCGCAAAGGATCGCGCGTTGGCGGCCAGTCGCTGGTTCTGTCAGCATCACCAGCTTCCGGAAGCCCTGCGATACGCGTTGCTGTCGGAAAACGCAGATGAAGCCGTCAGGATCGCCTCCGAGGGGTCCGAGGCGCTGCTGATCGGCCAGGATACCGCCTCACTGTTGCGTTTGCGCCGCTCACTGCCGCTCGGTCTGCTGGAACACAGCGCACGGCTGCAGTTGGTGTACAGTTGGGTTCACGCTATTGGTGGCCAGTTCTCCCAGGCCAGGGCCCTGTTGGATGGCCTTCCGGATGCCGAGCGCGAGGCGCTGGCCGGCCGGATTGATGCCCTGGAAGCCTTCATCCTGAGAGGCGAGGGTTATGTTGAACAAGCCCTGGAGGTTGCCGATCGGGCCCTGGAAGCCGAGAAGCTGTCCACCCAGGGCCAGCTGGTGACTCAGATGGTCCGTTCCAGCGCTTTTTGCGCAGCTGGGCGATTCGCGGATGCCAGAGAAGCCAACCGGGCAACCGCCAGGCTTGCCCGTGAAGCCGGGGATTCCGGATCGGAAGCTCTGGCGGTTTATACCCATGCCCGCATTGAACTGGGCAAGGGAGCGCTGAAACACGCCGAGCAGTTGCTACGGACCGGTCTTGATACCGCCATGAACGAAACCGCACGCCCGACGCGGGTTGGCGAAACCCGGCTACAACTGAACCTGGTGCTGGTGTTGTGGCATCAGGGCCGGCAGGCGGAGGCCGATCGGCTGCTGGTGACCTGTAGTCGCCACGCCGAGCAGACCCGGGATTTGGGGCTGTTGCTGGCTATGGCCTTGCGGGTATTGATTTGCCGTACCCAGGGCCGGCTGGAAGATGCCTTCGTGTGGATTGGACGCGCCGAGCGGACCATGCATGCCTGGGAGGTGGACGAGTCCGTTTTCGTGCCGGTGCTGGAGGCTCTGAAAGCGAGCTGCTGGCTGGCGTCCGGCAACATTGAAAGCGCCGCTCAGGCCATGGAGCGCCTGCAACCCTACCGGGACACCGGGTGTGTGCCGGAGTTGATTCCGATGATGCCGGGCTTGCTGGATTCGCTGCAGGTGAGGATTGAGCTGGCCAGGGGAGACGACGTCAAGGCGGCGGATACCCTGCGCTCCATTCGCCTGGACAATGGTCGGGTGATGCCGTTTGCCGTGGATTTGCACCTTATATTGTTGGAAAGCCTGCTGGCGTTCCGCGAGAAGGGCGTGGCGGCTGCCCAGAAACTGTTGACCCGGGCGGTCAATATCGCGGCGCCGGAGCACTTTATCAGCCCCTTTGCCGAACTTTACACCGAGATGGGCGAACTAATGGAGAAGGCCTATCCGCACCTGCCGGAAGGGGAATTTACCCGGTCACTGGGACAGCTTTTCGGGCTGTCGGTGGCCAAGGTGAACGCTGTGCCACTGGCGGAGCCCATCAGCGAAAGGGAGCAGGGAGTGCTGGAGCTGATCGCCAACGGCCTGTCCAATCAGGAAATTGCCGACCGGTTGCACATTTCCCTGCACACCGTAAAAACCCACGCCCGTCGCATCAACGCCAAGCTCGAAGTCAGATCCCGCACCCAGGCCATCGTCCGCGCGCGGGAGCTTGGTTTACTGTAGATGCATCGGTGTCGGGTTACGCTTTCGCTAACCCGACCTACGTGGGGCAAGGGTTACGCTTCGCTAACCTGACCTACTTCTTTGCTGGGGTGCGGCGCAGGGGCTTTGAGGGCTTCTATGCGGGCGTCTTTCTCCGCCCAGATCTCGCTGATCCACCTCTGGAAGTCCACTCGGGATTCACGGCTCCCCTCGTAGTCCATGCCCAGGAAACGCTCAGGAATCTCACGAACGCGAATGTCGATGATAAGCCGGCGCGTGCGGCCGCAGAGGAAATCCCAGAATCCGGAGCGACCATCGGGATAGACAATGCTGACGTCCAGCATGGTATGAATCATCTCCCCCATGGCGCTTAGCACAAAGGCCGTGCCGCCCGCCCGGGGCTTCAGCAAATGCTTGTAGGGGGACTTCTGGGCCGCGTGCTTGGCCGGAGTCAGGCGTGTGCCTTCCATGAAATTGAAAATGGTCACCGGCGTGTAGCGGAACTTCTCGCAGGCTGCCTGGGTGGCGGCGATGTCCTTGCCTTTCAGCTCCGGGCGTTTGGAGATCTGTTCCTTGGTATGGCGATGCATGAACGGGAAATCCAGCGCCCACCAGGCGACGCCCAGCAGCGGTACCCAGATCAGCTCTTTCTTGAGGAAGAACTTCAGCAGGGGAATACGGCTGTTCAGCACATACTGAATGGCCGGGATATCAGCCCAGCTCTGGTGATTGCAGGTCACGAAATACCAGTGTTCCCGGCTCAGGTTGTCCGCTCCCCGCACATCCCATTCAATCCGGTGGAGCAGATCCAGGAAGCGGTTATTGAACCCGATCCAGATAAACGCAATGTTGTTCAGCGCCACGGTGCAAAACTTTCGCACCGGAGTCAGCGGAATAATGAGCTTGACCAGTGAGAAGACCATCAGCACCGGATATAGAATCAGGGTGTTGAGCAATATCAGCAGGGCCGCCAGGGTACCCTTGAGCGGCGCAGGCAAAAAATCGAGCATCAGTGGATGTCCCCGGAATCGTCATTGTCTCCGGCGTTGGGCAGGAGAACACGTTCTTTGCTGGCAGAAGCCAGGGTTTGTAGCTTTTTGGTATTGCTGCCATCGACCGTAGCGGTGAAAGCCTTGTCGAAATACGCAAGGTTGTTGTACCGGATCATGCTACGAATCTCTTTTACATAATCCTCGCCCCGTTCTGAATAGCCAATCAGGCCGGCGGCCAGTGCTATCCCCGAAGCCAGCTTTCCGTTATCGCGCGCGGTCTGCCGCACGTCACGCAAAGCCTGGTAGGTAGGGTGACGGTTCAGATTCTGGATATACCCCCGGATGGACCGATAGGGGGAGGCAAACCGGGCCACTTCGTGGGTGGCGCCTTCCACGCGTCCCCGGGGCACCAGGCCACAGCCTTTCGAGAAACACCACTGGCCGAACAGGTTGTTGCCCTTGGTGGCAAAGCGCGAGGTGCCCCAGGCTGACTCGTTGGCCGCCTGTGCCAGGATGAGGGAAGGGGAGATAACGTCCAGGCGTTGGCGCAACTGCTTGAATAGCTCCGGGCTGGTCGGCTCTTCCTCAACCCGCAGGCGCTTCGCCTGGCCGGTCAGCCAGCTGCGTTCGGATTTGCTCAGTTCGTCTTTTTGCGCCAGGGCATCCAGGTAATCCCGTTCGATCAGGATGCGTGAATTGGCCAGCACAATCCGCGGATAGAGAAACGAGAAAAACGCGGCTTTGCGTTCCGTGGTATCGCGGTAACTGGAGAAATCCGGCAGCTCATCGCCTGCCCAGGCGGGGAGTGGGGGCAAGGAAGACAAAACGAGATCCGATCCGCTGCCGTCACCAAACAAGCCGTCGGGATCCGGTGTGTGGATACTGCCCCAGAATGCGAAAACCACCAACGGGAAAACCAGCGAAATAGCCCGGATACCTACAGACATAAAACCTCTCGTTACAATCGATATGACTTGAATTATAACAGGTTATACGTGTCTGTATCCTGGCCGGGTTACCCATGTCGGGTTAGCGTCAGCGTAATCCGACAATCACTCCGGCAGTCGCGTTGCAATCAACAGCCCCAGGCGCTGCTCGCCGCCTTCGGTGTTTTGCAATTGCAGAAAAATCTGATTCTGGTCCGCCGTCACGAAGCCGGTGAGGGTCAGATCCCCCGCCACGAAAGCCACCTCACCGTTGGCGCCCTGGGAGTAAGCCAGAGACAACTCGCCGCCGTCGAGAGGCGCAGGCCCGGAGATGCTCTCCGCATCCACCGAATGCACGATATCAAGGGTGCGTCTGTCCAGCGTCGCCTGAGTGGCTGAGTCGAGGGTCAGCACGGCGTTGTCGAAATGTCGCAGGCGGTTCTCACCATTCGCCAGGCCCATGGCAAAACCCTGCAGGCGGTATCGGCCGCTCTGGGGAAGCGTGGTGGTCTGCTCGGCGGCGAGGAGCAGGCCGTCACCGGTGTTGGCGTTGTCCAGGTTGAACGCCAGCAGGGAGCCGTCAGGAGTGCTGGCGCCAATGCCCAGATCCGGCGTGGCAAATTGCCCGGACGGATTGCTGATGTCCAGATTGAGGCGGCCAATCTCCCGGTCACCCACACTGAGTCGCGAGGGGCGGGAACTGATCGTCCAGCTGGCGTCCCGGTTGCCCGCCACAGGCCCGGTGACAGCGCCGGAACCGCCGTCCCGACCGATGGAGGTGGTGGCCATCACCTGGGCGATATCTTCCCCGCTGATGGTCCAGTCACCCACCCCGGACTCAATGGCCAGCGGCTCGGCGCCATCCGCGAACCGGGTTGCCAGGAAGACCACGTTGTACTGGCGGCCGTTGAGCACACTCAGGCTGAAACCTTCCTCCCGCAACAGATTCATTTCCAGTACGGACAGGTAGTGGTCTTCCTGCACTGACTTGCGTTGCAAGGTGTCTGCGGTCGCCTCCAGTTCGATGGCCTTGCCGGCGCTGAAATATCCGGCCAGCATGCGATCAGGCGCTTCGCTGGCCTCTTCTGTGGTGCTGACAAAACCATCCAGGAAATAGGGGTTGCGTGTCCAGCCGAGGATTTGGGAGCTGCCACGGCCTGTCACACTCTGGTAAAGCGCCCGTCCGGCAAGCAGCCGGGTGTCTTCGAGCAGCGTGGCGGCGCCCGGCGAGGAAGCGTGGGTATTGAGATCCCAGTGGTCCGTCCCCCGGGGATAAAACTCGTTGCCTGCTTGATGGATCAGGGCTTCGCGATCATAGGGCACATCCGACGCCAGGGAGGTAACACGAATATTGAACGCATCAAAGCTGGTCAGGGTCAGGGCCGGGTAGACGTAGCCGGTGCCGCCGTTGCTGTCGGTCACGCTCTCTTCCTGGGCGGTGCGTACCCCCCATTGCCCGGAACCGGCCAGGCTGGTTTCGCGGAAGGTCTGCCCCAGTTCGATCCCGAGGAACACGGTGTTGTAGTCAGCGGAGCTGGCGCTGATCTTGCCGGAGGATTCTTCGTCCAGCAGCGCGTAGCGGGCCATCTCTTCCACATAACGGGCGAAGTCACCGCGGTTGTCGAGGTGATCAAGCGCGCCTCCAAGATCGGCCTGATCGGGAATGTCGATCTCGAAATCGTGAACCTGATCCGCCAGGGTGGACCACACATACTTGTTCAGACACAGTTCACCGGAGGCATCGTTGACACAGTCCATGATCTGACTGAACTGGCCCGGGGAATAACCACTGATGGTGTTGCTGACCAGGTATTCAGAGAAGGGATTGACCTTTACATCGCGGTCCGCATCCGCCGCCAGGGCGCGCATCCGGATGTTGCCATAGGTTGCTTCGATCACCACATCCGGCCCCAGGGGCAGGCCATTGCTGAAGGCGATGACTTCCCGGCCACTGTCTTCAGTCCGACGGGTGACGTCAACAGAGCCGAGGTTGCGCAGGCTCTGGTCGGTGCGGTAGACGTCGACCCGGTCCGGGGCCACGATCCGCAGGTTGCGGCGCGTCAGTTCCCCATCCGGCGCCAGCGCCGCCGGCACCTCGAGTGTGACCCGGACCTCGTTGGCCTCCAGACCGGTCGAGTTGTTGGAATCACCGGTGCTGCCCGGGTTGAAGTCATTCTGGGGGTTCTTCGACGGAGGAAAGCTGTTACCCCGGGAGCCCGCCTCATCAACGGCGCTGTCGCCGCCGCAACCGGCCACTACAACGGCCACCGCCAGTGACAGGCAGGGGAGCAGGCGTGGTTTGCCGGAACGGGGAAAGAATGCAGGTAAACGTGTGCTGAGTGACATGCCTGGGACAATCCATTATCGGAACATGAGCCGGCAGTCTAGCAAGAGCGGTGAACGCAAAGAGTGAGGCAGGGCACGAAACGAAAACGGGCGCCTCGAAGGGCGCCCGCTATCAGACTCAGGTGCCTGGCAGGATCAGAAGAAGATCTTCATGCCGGCCATCACGCCCTCGTCCAGGTTGATGTCGCCGCGCAGGGGCGAATCCAGGTCGGTGTTCAGGTAGCGATAGCCGGCGAACACCTCGGCGTTACGGATAACCCGGTAGCTGCCGCGCAGCTCAAAGCTGGTCATGTCCTCGGAATCACCAAAAGACAGGATGCTCGGCGCGTAGTGCAGGCCGCCAGTCACCGACAGGCCCGGTACTTCGGGGATGTTGACCGTGGCAAAGCCGCCAAGGCCGACCGCGCCGCCGTCGACGTGGTCGTCATCCCAGCCGATGGCACGCAGGCCGATACCCGCGGTGGTCGGCAGGTTGCCCAGAGCCGTCTGGCCCTGGGCGTGGAAATCCACGTTACCGATGTGGCGACTACCTTCGTGGTAGGTGTAACCGGTGCCCAGCTGCAGATCGGACGTGTTGCCGAAGAAGTTCACCTGGCCCTTGACGGAATCGTTGGTCAGGCTCAGGTCCAGATCAGCTGCCAGAGCAGGAGCCGCGGCCAGTGACAGAGCAAGAACGGAAATACGGGTTGCTTTCATTCTTCTACCTTTCATGGGTCAATGAACGGAGTCCGGCGCCGGAATCAGCCGGCGCCGACGATTGTTCAGATGAGCGCATGGTAACGGGACGCCGTGGGCTGCTCAACTTAAAACGGGGTAAGGGCCTGTTAATACGGGATTATGGACCAGCAACCCGGCGTCAGTGCCGGGTATTCTCGTCCAACTGGTCCAGGTCCTCGGGCGATACATTCTGTGCCGGAACCCGGTATTCCTCATTGGCCCAGGCGCCAAGGTCAATCAGCTTGCAGCGTTCACAGCAGAAGGGGCGAAATGGATTGCTCTCGCTCCATTCGACGGATTTCTTGCAGTTGGGGCATTCTACTTTCATCATTTTAGAGCGAAACCTACGGTGTCTTAAGCCGGTGAATCAGGAGGGCGCGGATGCCTTACAGTATTGTTCCAGTACTGCACGCAACATTTCAATATTGACAGGCTTGGCAACAAAGGAATCCATCCCGGCTTCGCGGCACCGTTCTTCGTCCTTTTCCATGGCACTGGCGGTCAGGGCGACCACCGGCACCCGGTCGCGGCCGTTGTCGATTTCCCACTGGCGCAGACGCCGGGTGGCCTCAAACCCGTCCACGCGGGGCATGATGCAGTCCATGAACACCAGGTCAAACGGGTGCCATTGCCAGAGTGTGGCGGCAACCTCGCCGTCATTTGCGGTCATCACATCGCAGCCCAGCTTTTCCAGCAGGCGCCGGGTCAGGGTACGGTTGACGGGGTTGTCCTCTACCAGCAGCACTTTCATGCGACTGCAGGGCAATTCCTTGCGGCGGGATGTGTCACTGACCGTCTGGAGCGAGAACCGGGTAAGGAAGCGACGCTCGCCCGCGGCACGGTCGGCAAACAGCTGGTGCAGAATCGCCGTCAGGCAGGATTCCCGCAGGGACTTGCTGAGAAACGCATCGGCCCCGGCCTGCCGGAAATGCTCGGCATCCCCCCGCTGCGGGTTGGAAGACAGCAACAACAGGCGGATGTCGCTCCACTGCGGGTTGCTGCGAATCTGCCGGCACAGCAGATCACTGTCCATATCCGGCACAAAGCCGTCCAGCACAATGGCGTCATAGGGCTGCTGATTGTCCGCAGCGAGACGGACTGAGGTCAGGGCCTCGCCCGCCGACTTCACCGCTTCAATGTGCAGCTCATGGCGAGACAGCATCTCCAGGGTAATCTTGCGGGACAGCTCGTAGGAATCCACCACCAGAATCCGCCGGCCCTGAATCATCCGGGTGTCTGGGCGAATGCGGGTCGAGCTTTCTGGCGCTACCGGCAGTGACAGTTCCGCCCAGAAGGTGGTGCCTTCCCCGGGTCGGCTTTCCACTTCCAGGGTGCCGTCCATCAGCCGGACCAACTGGCGGCAAATGGTCAGGCCCAGGCCGGCCCCGGGAAGCTGGCGCTGGAAACTCTGGCCCAGCTGGACATAGGGTTCGTACACCAGCGGGATGTCCTCGGGGTTGATACCGACCCCGGTATCTTCCACGGCCAGCCGCAGGCGCACCATATTGTCCTTGCGACCAAGCACTTCCACGCTGATCAGCACATGGCCGGAATCGGTGAACTTGATACCGTTGGAAGTCAGGTTCAGCAGAATCTGCCGTACCCGGACCGGGTCGCCGCGCAGCGCCCAGGGCAGGTTTTCGTCCACCCTCAGTTCCAGTGCAAGACCTTTCTCGCGGGCGCGGGTGCCAAGCATGTGTACCAGGTCGTTCAGGGTTTCCCGCATATCAAATGGCAAATCCTCCAGCACCAGCTTGCCGGCTTCCATGCTGGAGATATCGAGCAGGTCATTGATGATCGACGACAGGCTTTCGGAAGCGCTCAGCAGGGTCTGGACGTATTCCTGCTGTTCCTGGTCCAGCGGTGTGTCGGTCAGCAGGTTGGCGTAGCCCAGTACCGACTGCAGCGGAATGCGCAATTCATGGCTGACATTCGCCAGGAACTGGTTTTTGGCGTGATTGGCGCGAACGGCCTCATCCCTTTCCCCCTGGGATTGCAGGGTGGTCTGTCTCAGTGAGCGGGTGTCTTCCAGCAACTGCAGCCGCATCTTGTTCAGCGCCTGCTCAACCTCACTGAGTTCATCCGGATTTTTGGGGGGCTTGCGTCGCAGGTGCAGGGGTTCGATCAGGGCGTCCAGGTTCAGGCGCGTGGCGTAGTCCGCCATGGTTTCCAGATGGCGGGACAACATCATCCTGACGATCAGCAACAGCCCCAGGGTGCCCAGCAGCACAATCAGCGACTGGAACCCGAGGGTAACCAGTGCCCGGTCCACCAGTTCGTTGTGTACCTGCTCCGCAGACGAGGTAATGGTCAGCGTGCCCATGTTCTGGGTGCCGCGGAATGATGAGCGATTGAAAATCAGCGGGAAGGACTGGGAGATCACCCGGCCTTCGGGGTAGGTGCCGGTGCTGAATTCCTCGCCGCTGGCGGTGACCACGCGGGCGTGCTGAATCACCGGCATCGCGCGCATGTCATCCAGGCTGTTGGCAACCTCGCTGAAATTCATCAGCCAGATATTATTGCTCATACTGCCCGAAATCAGCTCGGCTGCCTTTTCCTGGGTGCTGCGCAGTTCATCGGTACGGCGTTCATACTCACCGATCATCTGCAGGCCGGTGGCAGCGAGAGACAGTACCAGGCTGAACAGCAGCACATATACCAGCAGCCTCGCCGCCAGTGGCCGTACACCTATTCGTTTGAATAACCGGATCAAGGGCAAGACACGTATTCCCTGTGACTAATGAACTGGCGATTCCTTCTTGTAAAACGTTATAAACCGGAAACCGCCTTCAACTGATGCGAGTTTAACAGACCGTCAGCACTTCGACACGTTCCCCGGAATGATCATGGATAAACCGGAAACGCACATTCAGATCATACAGGTGAGCGCCGTAAATCCGGTCCTCCTCACGCCCGCGGCGAAACGATGGCCGGGGGTCGTAACTCACCACATCCTCAATCAGACGCCGCAGGTCGCGATAGGGTTCCATGGGCAAGGCCGACAGTTGCGTGTCCGCTTCCTCCAGGAACACCACCGGCAGTCGCTCCGTGGGTGGCGAATCCGCCCAGCCCAGGGTGGCGTCGGGTATCGAGTCTGCAAAGGGAAGGTAAGGTTTGATGTCCAGAATCGGCGTGCCCTCAATCAGGTCATGATCGCTGATTTGCAGGATCAGCCGGCCGTTTTCCCGTCGCAACCCTTCGTTGCGCACGACCGACAGCCCCAGGCTGTTGGGGCGGAACGGCGAGCGGCTGGCGAATACGCCCATCTTACGGTTTCCCCCAAGGCGGGGAGGGCGCACCACCGGCCGCCATTCTTCCCGCACCGCCTCATGGAACTGGAAGGTCAGCCAAAGGTGGCTGGCGGTTTCCAGGCCCCGGAACGCGTCTTCCCGGTCGAAGGGCGGGGCAATCACCAGATCGGCGTGGGCGTGGCGAGTCAGCCCCGGCTGGCGGGGCACTCCGAACTTGTCCCGGAAACAGGAGCGAGCGTGGGCGATGGGCGTTAACGTCAATGCGTCTTCAGGTGTGTAGGTCATGATCGGTCAATGGTACCCGAGAAATACAGTTCGATCCGCAACACCAGGGAACCCCGGTCCTTGAAGCTCTCATCCCGGGGGAACTCCATCGCGGGAATAATTTCGCCATACAGCCAATCGCTGTGCAGCCGGTAGCGGTAGGTCAGGTCCGCAAAAATAGAGGTTTGCCGCCAGTTTGGCTGGCTTTCGCCCAGTATGCCGAGGCGTGGACTGATTGTGGCGCGGTTGTTCAGACGTTTGTGGAAGTTAAAGGTTTGTGCCATCTCGAACTTACGCTTCACATGCACCCATTCCATCTCACTGGCGGACAGGAATTTCCAGCCGTTGCCCAGACTCCGTCCGGCCCCGAACGAGCTCCGTGCACCCCAGCCGTCCTGGTGGAAATAGTACAGCCGCTGTTCCACTTTCAGGCCCCAGTCGTCATCCAGACGCCAGCGCTTGTCGGCTGTCACCCGCCAGAACGCATCCGTGGGGAAGCGCAGGCGTACACCCACATCGTTACTCAGGTTGATCGCATCGCCGACTTCCGACAGGTAACGCAGGGCGCCGGTCGCCTCGGTGTCCGAGCGCTCTTCCTCGGTCAACTGGCGGTTGCGCCGCCGCTCCGCGAGGGGAATCAGCTCGTCGCTTTCACTCTCGATAACCAGCCGCAGTTTCTCCTCCACGGTGGGAATATCCAGGCGGAACCGCGCTTCCGGGTCCAACTGGGCGGGATCCCCGTATTCTGACTCGGTCGCAAAGCCCAGCCGCAGGTAGCTCTGGTTGTTGGGCATGCCGGCGGCAGCGCCGGAAAACGTGCGGTCCGCCCACTCGCCCAACGCCTGTACGCGGGAACCCTGGGTGCGCTCCTGGCGCAATACCCAGTTGCTGAAATGCAGCCAATAGGAATCCCTGGACTCCAGCCAGTAGTCATCGGGGGAAAAATCATAGAAATCCGGTGGCAGCGATTCGGGGGAGAGCACATCGCGAACGGCTGGTTCCCGGATAATGAAAACAGGGTCAGCGGCATGGGCCGCCGTAGCCGCCAACAGTACACCACAGAGCAATGCCGGCGCCGCCAGACGGTTATTACCCAAAGGCCACCATAAACTTCTTGTGCAGCTCACTGACCTGGCGTTCCACGTCACTCAACATCGTATTATTATCGACCACTTCATCGGCTTTTTGCAGGCGCTTCTCGCGGGGTATCTGGGCGGCAATGATACGCTCAACCTGCGCCTGATCATTGTCATCACGGGCCATGGTGCGGGCCAGCTGGATCTCCACCGGCACATCCACCACCACCACTTTTTCCGCCAACTGGTGCTGGTCGGTCTCCAGCAGAAGCGGAGACACCAGCAATACATAGGGCAGGGCATTGTCCGCCGGTTGAAGCTGGCGCATCAGCTCCTCACGGATTACCGGGTGCAGCAACCCCTCAAGCCAGGCCCGCTCATCCGGGTTCTCAAACACAATCGTCCGCAACCGGGCCCGGTCCAGCGAACCGTCCGCCTGCAGAATCTCTGCACCAAAATGCTCGGCAATCCGGGCCAGCGCAGGCGTGCCCGGCTCCACCACCTCACGGGCCACATCATCCGCATCCACCCAATGCACCCCCAGCGCCCCAAACATCCGCGCCACGGTAGATTTGCCAGAGCCAATGCCCCCGGTTAACCCGATAACTGCCATCAGCCCCCCAAAAACCCAAACCACCAACTCTGAATCTCGGAGCCGAACCACAAACAAAGCAACCCGGCTGCCGCCAGATACGGCCCAAACGGAATCGGCACCTCACGCCCCTGCTTGCGGAATACAATCAAACAAATTCCCACAACGGCCCCAACCACGGACGACAACAAAATCACCGCCGGCAACAACTGCCAGCCCAGCCAGGCCCCCAGGGCAGCCAGCAACTTGAAATCCCCATGGCCCATGCCTTCCTTGCCAGTCACCAGCTTGAACAGCCAATAAACCGACCACAGCGACAAGTAACCCGCCACAGCACCCCAGAATGCACTATGAAAATCCGTCAGTACACCAAAGTAATTGAGTACCAACCCCAACCACATCAGCGGAAGGGTCATGCTGTCCGGCAGCAGCTGTGTGTCAAAATCGATCATCGTCAGCGCGACCAGTGTCCACACCAGCAGCAGCGCCCACAGCGAGGATTCCGTCGGCCCGAGGGTGGCAACAGTCACCACCGAGAAAATCGCCGTCAGCGCCTCGATGATCGGGTAACGGGGAGAAATCCGCGCCTTGCAGGAAGAACACTTACCGCCCAACACCAGGTAACTGACCACCGGGATATTCTCCCAGGCGCGGATTTTGTGATCGCAGGCTGGGCAGGTGGACGCAGGGGAGGCCAGAGTAATAGGCGTTTCAGGCTTGCGCTGCCCTTCCGGCAGCTCCAGGAATTCCTCACACTGGCAACGCCAGTCCTGATGCATCATCTTCGGCAGGCGAAGAATTACCACATTCAGGAAACTGCCAATACACAGGGAAAACAGAACAACCGACAAATAAAGCAGCCACGGCGTGGCCAGCAGGGAATCAAGAATTTGCATGAAATATCCGAAAAGCAGGAGCGGAAAGAAACGTAGGTCGGGTTAGCAAAGCGTAACCCGACACAACAAGGCTTTAACCTACAACCTTACCCATCTGGAAGATCGGCAGATACATACCAATAATCAAACCACCAACCAGCACACCCAGAACCGACATAATCATCGGCTCCATCAGCGCCGTTAGATTATCAACCATGTCGTCAACTACGGCTTCGTAATGGTCTGCGACTTTCTCCAGCATTTCGTCCAGGTTACCGGATTCCTCGCCAATGGCAGTCAGCTGCACGGCCATAACAGGGAACACGCCGGTTTGCTTCATAGACGCCTGAAGTTGCGTACCGCTGGATACCTCATCTTTGATCTTGCTAACGGCATCCCGATAAACGGCATTACCGGTTGCACCGGATACCGATTCAAGCGCATCCACAAGGGGGACGCCCGCAGCGAAGGTGGTTGAAAGTACCCGGCCAAACTTGGCCACCGCGGATTTATCGAGAATCTCCCCCATCACCGGCAGTTTGAGCAGATATTTATCGACCAGATCCGAGAATTTCTGGGAGCGTCGTTTAGCCTCCTTGAACAGGAAGATGAAGCCAACGATACTCAGCAGTACAATAAACCACCATTGCTGCATCCACTCCGAGAGATTGACTATGAATTGTGTAAAGACCGGAAGGTCGGCGCCAAAGCCCTGGAAAAGGCTTTCAAACTGCGGCACCACTTTCACAAGAAGAATGGCGGTCACAATAATGGCAACAACAACGACTGCAATCGGATAGGTCATCGCCTTTTTGACCTTCTTTTTCAGCGTCTCGGTTTTCTCAAGATAGGTCGCTATGCGATCAAGCATCTGCTCAAGCGCACCGGCTTTTTCACCCGAGTCCACCAAGTTGCAGTAAAGGTCATCAAAATGCCTGGGATGCCTGCGGAGCGCGCCGGCAAAACTGGTACCGGAGGCAACGTCATTCCTGATAGCACCAACCAGTTCCTTCAGCCCCTGGTTTTCCAGCCCGTCCGTCACAATATCGAAACTCTGAACCAGTGGCACCCCGGCTTTCATCATTGTCGCCATCTGTCGGGTGAACATGGCGATATCGAACGGCGTAATTTTTTTGCTACCCCCAAACAGAGGCTTGGGCTTTTTCTTGACTTTGTCCGGGTTAATGCCCTGTTTACGCAACTGGGCTTTTACCAGTGCCAAATTCGTACCAGACACTTCCCCTTTGGTTTTATTACCTTTTCGGTCCTTACCTTCCCAGACAAATGCCTGAAGCTTTTGCGCTTTTTCTGCCATGGTTAATCCTTCGTCACGCGGTTGGCTTCCTCAAGGCTGGTCACACCTTCAATCACTTTCTTGAGGGCGGACTGGCGAAGATTCTGGAAGCCTTCGGCCTGAGCCTGCTTTGCAATTTTAATGGAGCTGGCCTCTTCCATAATCATGTTCGCCAGCTCGTCGGTAATCTTGACCACCTCGTAAATACCGACGCGGCCTTTATATCCACCATTGCATTTATCACAGCCCTTGGGGCGGTACAACGTGAAGCCTGTATCAATTTGTTCCTGTGTGAACCCTTCGGCTATAAGCACGTCGTGGGGAATGTCCGCGGGTTTCTTGCAGCTGTTACACAGCCTCCGGCCCAGTCGCTGGGCAATGATTAGGCTCACGGAGGTGGCGATGTTGAAAGCGGGCACGCCCATGTTCATCATCCGCGTCAGCGTTTCCGCCGCGCTGTTAGTGTGCAGAGTTGAAAGTACAAGGTGGCCGGTCTGAGCGGCCTTGATGGCGATATTGGCCGTTTCCAGATCCCGGATCTCACCCACCATGATCACGTCCGGATCCTGCCGCAGGAAAGCCCGCAGGGCTTCGGCAAACCCAAGGCCGACCCTGGTATTCACATTGACCTGGTTAATGCCTTCCAGGTTGATCTCCGCCGGGTCTTCCGCAGTGGAAATGTTCAGTTCCGGCGTGTTCAGAATGTTGAGGCCGGTATAGAGAGAAACGGTTTTGCCCGACCCCGTGGGGCCGGTTACCAGAATCATGCCCTGCGGCTGCTGCAGGGCATCCATGTACAGCTTCTTCTGGTCTTCTTCGTACCCCAATACATCAATCCCCAGCTTGGCCTGGCTGGGGTCCAGAATCCGCAGAACAATCTTCTCGCCCCATAAGGTAGGCAAGGTATTCACCCGGAAATCGATGGCTTTCGTCTTGGACAGCTTCATCTTGATCCGGCCATCCTGGGGAACCCGCCGCTCGGAAATATCCAGCTGCGCCATGATTTTTACCCGGGCCGAGATCTTGGGGGCCAGCTTGATAGAGGGCCGGGACATCTCCTTCAGAATGCCGTCTGTCCGGTAGCGTACCCGGTACACCTTTTCATAGGGCTCAAAGTGGACGTCCGATGCGCCGCCTCGAATGGCGTCGAGAAGCATCTTGTTCACATACTTTACGATCGGAGCATCATCAACTTCGCTGGAACTAACTGCACCATCGTCGTCCTTCTCTCCGCCTTCAGTTTCCACGCCTTCCAGATCGGCGTCCTCAAGATCCCCCATGGTGGAGTCCTGGGATTCCAGGTACTTGTCGATGGCGTCATGCAGTTTGGCATCATCAACCAGTATGGCGTCGGTACTAAGGCCAGTGTTGAATTTGATCTCATCCAGCGCCTGGATGTTGGTGGGGTCGGAAACTGCGATAAACAGTCGATTGCCACGCTTGTACAAGGGTAGCGCGTTGTGTTTCCGAATCAGCTTCTCATCAACCACCTTCTCCGGGAGCATCTCCGGAAGAAAAGCGCTGAGATCCAGAACGGATACGCCAAATTCCATGGCGGCAGAAAAGGCCAGCCCGCTACTGTCTGCCAGTTTGTTTTGAACTAGATAGGTGATCAGGGGGATCCGGTTCTGGGAGGCCTGAATAAAGGCATCCTTCGCGGTTGCTTCATCAAGTAGCCCGTCCTCCACAAAGCGACGTGCAAGGCCGGTAAGCGTTACGTTGGATTTGTTGGTAGCCATAAAGGGTATAAAGAGTGCTGCCTAAGTTGCTGAAACTCTGCCAAGAGCGAATGTACAAGAGTTTAGATGGCTGGGGATGCTTTGGAAAGTCACGAACTGTAAAGCATGATCCTGCTCAAGAATTGGGGGATGTAGAGGAGTAGTGAAATTTAGCGGGAGGGTGACCAAAGTTGTCACACACTGACGCTGGTTGACATTATTTCACATTCGTATCCTGTGTGATCTAGTTCACATGGACCCAGCATCGCGCTGTTATCAGGGCATTTATTAACTTAATCAGGATGTTGGCATGCCCCCTGCTTACAAACCTCTCAGGCTCAAACCGGTTGCGGGGCACAGCTCCACCGGCCCCGGAGCCATTCCGAGTTCAAAAACCGACTAACGCAGAGGTTTAATAATGAAGAACATTCAAATGAATCACGCTCAAAAAGGTTTCACCCTGATCGAACTGATGATCGTTGTGGCCATCATCGGTATTCTCGCCGCTGTAGCGATCCCGCAGTATCAAGATTACGTATCCCGGACTAAGTGGACCGATAGTATTTCGTCTGTTCGCCCTGTCCAAGTTGCAGTTGCCTCATGCGTGAACAGAATGCAGGCTCTGGATTCCTGTGACACCATTGGTGAGCTTCAGGCTACGGGTGACCTGCCTCAGACCTACTCCCTGCAGCAAGGTAAGTTCATGGATGCAACCCCCACTATTACCGCGAACACTGCTGCTATCAACATTAGTGGTTCGGCTGAAGTTGGCGGGTGCGACGTCATTATGGTTCCCAGCGCAAGTGTGCAGGCCATCACTTGGGATATTGTGGTTGATAGCTCAAGCCCGACTACCTGTGGCGCCTCTAACACTGGTTTCGAAAGATCGTAATAATGAAGACGCAAGGTTAGGCGTAACGTAGTCTGACTTTGATCAAACGGCCCGATGGTATA
This sequence comes from Marinobacter alkalisoli, assembly GCF_045449795.1. Taxonomy (NCBI): domain Bacteria; kingdom Pseudomonadati; phylum Pseudomonadota; class Gammaproteobacteria; order Pseudomonadales; family Marinobacteraceae; genus Marinobacter; species Marinobacter alkalisoli. The sequence continues at coordinate 64,573 of NZ_JBJJLB010000004.1, read as the reverse complement.
TCGCCTCGGGCCGTTTTGCGTTTGCTGGCGCTTAACTGTGCGCAATGTCCTGGCTTTTTAGGGGAGAAAGCTTTTGGAGCAACGACGAGTATATGACGGCTCCCGCGATTGGAGAGTAAAGGCTTTGCCTTTTATAGCTTATGCAGTTTGCGGAGCAGGTGTTTTATCGCTGATTCTCGTCCTTTTCGGTGAGTACCTGGTTCCAGGGAGTATAGGGTCATATGCCAGTCAGCGATTCATGCTTGTGCTCGTAATGGGTCTGCTAAGTGTTTTTTCTCTCACCATGTTTGCCCTAAAAGGTCCTTCAGACGCTTTCTGGCTTGCAAAGCTCTCCCTGCCTACCATTCTGCTCTGTTCTGCGTTCCTGCTATTTTCCCTCCCTTTTAGTGAGAATGAGTATGTATGGGCTGAGCCCGGAATGTATGCGCTTTTCTTCCTAACCATGAATCTGGTTGGCCTGTTGTTGAAAGGCACAGGCATGACTATGGTTTGCGTTAGGCTTTTCTCTGTCGGTATGGCTGCTGCTTGTGCTCTCTACGGTTTGAGTTGTATCAATATTTATTTGTTTGCGCTTCTTGACGGCAACCCCAATTTCGGGAGTCATATACCGTATGGCTTTGGCAGTATTCGGTATTGGAGCCATATTGCCACTTGGTGTCTTCCCCTCTTTCCCCTTGCGGTCTTGATGGGGCCGCTAAAACACAAGCGAGCATGGCGTCTATTCGTGTTAGCTGGTGCGGGGATGTGGTGGTGGATTCTCATACAGAGTATGGGGAGGGGGTCCCTGCTAGGGATTGCGTTTGGTGTGTTATTGGCAATCTCGCTATTCGGAAAAAGAGCATTGCCGTGGTTTAAAGTCTTTCTGATCCAGCTGGCGGTAGGAATACTCATATGGCTCCTCTTGTCAGTGCTTATTCCTTTTGTGCTATATGACGGAGAAAGCCAACTCCGGACTTTTCATACTGGAGCCGCAGGGCGCTTGCCACTTTTTATGGAAGCCTGGCACAGAAGTCTGGAGAACTTTCCGTTTGGCATGGGGCCTCAGTCGTGGCTGACCGTGGAGCCGTTGACCATCGTCTACGCTTCTAGTTTGAAGTTTGGCCACCCACATAACATGTACCTCCTTTGGGCAGCGGAGTATGGTTGGCTTTTGGTTATGTTTATGGGGTTGTTGGTGCTGCAGGCGATTCGTTATTTTTGGCAAGCCCGGACCGTCAGTATGAGTGGCCCTGCAACGCAAACGCTTGGTGAAATATCGTTCTCACTTGCTGCTCTCACTGGATCAGTTTCTGCTGCTTTGTTTCATGCGGGGGTATCTGCCGTTTTTTTAGCCCCGGGCTCAATGCTTGTTGGGTTGTTTGTATTGATAATGTTCTGGGCGCTTATTGTTCCAATTGAGCCCAATGCATTGTCGAGCACGGGAGTGCGAAAACGCATGGGGCTGCACTCGACAATTGTTTTGATTCTGTCTGTTGCCTTATGTTTTAGTTGGCTGCTTTGGGTGCAAGGAGTGTCAAATTATTACATGGATATGAGGAGCGACAGCAAAAGCTATGCTGAAGAGGTGGGTAAGGCCACATACCCTCGGTTTTGGATGCATGGCAACTTTCCGCGCTAATAAGGCTCTCTTGGAGTTAAATCAGCGTAAAATGAATGCGGGAGTTCGCTCTATTTGCCCAATCCCTACACCCCAACCTCATCACACAACTCCGGCAACAACTGGAAGTCGGCTATACCTGACAAGGTGTGATGGCCGGACTCTTACTTAAATTTGCGCTTGCTTATATACTTTAAAGTAACGGCTAGGGCAGTTGCTCCGCTCCATTGCGATTTTACTCAAGAATTTCGGCCCAAAAACACCCAAACTTCCCCTCAACAATCTGGCATAGTACCACCCCATCCAGCACTGTGCCGGGTTACGAGGTTACATGGGCGAGCAAGACCAGCAGAAAATCATTCAGATCAACATTCCTGTCCTGAGGGAGCGCACCGGGTCCGCGATCCGGGGTGTGGGTAATTTCACGTCGATGACACTGAAAGTGCCCCGCGCGTTCTGGCCGGTGGCTCGGTTAGTGGGCAACTTGGAGCCGATTGACCAGACACAGCTTAGTTCGGCGCTGGACGAGTTGTTTGACACGCTGTATGAGCATCCGCTGAATGTGCAGTCTCGCTCGCTGACGCGGGTGTTGCGCAAGTATCGCCTGATTCCCAATGAGGAAACCACCGAGGGGCTGATCCGCTTCCTGGTGGGGCAGGTGGTTACCCGCAGTCCGATCGAGGTGCCGGAGAGCGTCGTCGATGAATTCTGGAACTTCTTTCATGAGCTGCTTGACGCGCCAGAGCTGAAGGGGCTGATTGAACTCAACCTCGACATCGTCCGTTTGGTCCTGCGTTCCTACGAACCGTTGATTGTTGAACTGGTGAACCGTCTCAAGGATATCCGCAAGGCCAATCAGGAAGGTCTGGCGGATGTGGGTCGTAAGGTCAGTGTCCTGCGTCGGGATCTTGTGATTTTGCGGCGGCAGATCAAGGCTATTCGTCATATCAAGCCCTTCCTGCAAACCGATCCGAAGGATTTTGCCGCCCAGGCACAGATTGTTGCCCGCATGGTTCGGGAGTTCGGCCCACTGTTTATCAAGATGGCCCAGGTCGCAGCCGCCAATGCCGATTTCCTGCCGGAGGAAATTGCCGCAGAGTTGGCGGTGTTCCAGGAGGACGTCGATCCGATGACACCGGATGAAGTCAACGATGCCTTTATGGACTGCTTTGGCAAGTTGCCAGGCGAGATGTACGTCCAGTTCGATGTGAATAAACCCTTGAAGTCCGGGTCGATCGGCTCGGTGTACCTCACCAAGAAGGTCGTACAGGATGACGGCGGGCTGGAGCGCCTGCAGCCGGTGATCGTCAAGGTGGCCCGTCATAACCTGGAGCGGGAGTTCCAGATGGGCAACCTGGCTATTGAGCTGATGCTGGTGAGCAGCCAGTTCTGGGCGCCGCACTCCAAACTGTTGCCATTCCTCCACGCGCTGTCGGACCAGGTGAAGGAGTTTACCCGGGGCTTTGAGCAGGAACTGAACTTTGAAGAAGAAGCGGTCATCCAACGTCGTTTTGCGGCACGTGCCCGGATAACCCGGGCCTGGCATGTGCCGGATGTGTTTGTGGCTACCAGCCGTATCCTGGAAATGGAGTACGTGGACGACGCCGTTTCCATCAAAAATGCCATTGGCAGCCTGCAGGGATCGGAGCGAAAGCAGTTCCAGCGCACCCTGGGGGAGAACTTCCTGTTCACCCTGTTTGAACACATCTTTGTGTACAACGAGCTCCATGGTGACCTGCACCCGGGCAATATCATGGTCTCGCCCGATGCGGAGCCTTATCTGATCGACTGGGGCAATGCGGTGCATATGGCCGGTAAGTGGAGCTTTGTGCGGGATTACATCATCAGCGTACTGATGGCGGATACTGAGCGCCTGGGCGATATGCTGATTGAAATGAGTACCCACCCCGACAAGAACCGACTGCGCCGGGAGGAAATCATCGAGCGCCTGAGCGACACACTTGCGCGCCGGGAAGTCTCGCCGCTGACCGAGGATGCTTTACGCACCCTGTGGCGGGAGGGTGCGGCAGGTTTGCATCGGCGTATGCAGACCGCGCTGCAGTTGCTGTCCAATACCTATCAGCTGGGCATTGTGATTCACAGCGATTACCTGCACCTGTCCCGCTCCCTGGTGGCAATGGCTGGCGCGTACATCAATATTTATGATGGTTTGCCCCGCAGCCTGGTGGTTCGGGACACGGTTAAAAGCCTGGTGTTGTTTCCGCTTAACCTGGGGATGGCGCGGTTGAGTCATCGGGTGACTCGTCTTCAGGGTGGGTTATTGCCGGGGGTGGTCTGAGGTTTGTCGGATTACGCTGCGCTATTCCGACCTACAAAAGCCAGATTCATCCCGCGTAGGTCGGATTAGGCGAAGCCGTAATCCGACAACGTACCTAAACCTCCACCTCATCAAACAACTCCGGCACCTCAGCCTCCCACCCTAGCTCCTCCACAATACGCTTGCGCATCACATCACTGGCCACCATCTCTCCGTGGGTGACATACACCTTCTCTGGCTTCAGTTGTCCCTGTCCCAACCATGTCAAAATCTCCTGGTAGTCACCATGGGCAGACAGTGAATCCAGGTTATGGATGTCCGCTTTCACTGGCCAGTATTCGCCGTGGATTTTTACTGACTCCGCGCCGTGCACCAGCGCGTCTCCCCGGGTTCCCGGGGCCTGGAACCCGGCAAACACCACGCTGTTGCGTGGGTTGGGCAGCAGGGTCTTCAAATGGTGCAGCACCCGCCCGCCGCTGGCCATGCCGCTGGCGGAGATAATCACGCAGGGATAGCGCGCGGCATCCAGCTTGATAGATTCTTCAACGGTGCGCACGAACTCTGTCTGGTCATCCATCATTTCGCATTGCGCGGCGCTTAGCCGGTGTTCCTTGTTGTGTCGGCAGAAGATCTCTGTGGCTTTTATGGCCATCGGGCTGTTCAGGTACACCGGCAATTTGGGGATACGCTGTTGGCCCATGATCTCGTGAATCAGGTACAGCAGCATTTGGGCCCGGCCCACGGCAAATGCCGGCATCAGCACAATACCGCCGCGGCCGGCGGTTCTGGTGATGATTTGCGCCAGCTCTTCCTCGGGATCCGTCTCCGCGTGGCGCCGATCACCGTAGGTGGATTCACACACCAGGATGTCCGCTTTCTGGAGGGGCTCCGGCGGTCGCATGATCACATCCTCCTGCCGACCGACATCGCCAGAGAACACCACCGTGCGGTCACTCGCCTTGTGGCGGACGTGCACGCAGGATGAACCCAGTATGTGGCCGGCAGGCGTGAAGGTCACTTCCATGCCTTTTACCGGTTCAAAGGCTTCATGGTAATGCAGCGATTCGAAATGCTTCAGTGCTTCCCAGGCGTCCTTCTCGGTGAACAGCGGTTCTGGCTTTTCATGTTTGGAGAACTTCTTGCGGAAAGCGTATTTGGCGTCCTCTTCCTGGAGAAAGCCGGCATCCGGCAGCAAAACTTTGCACAGATCGTGGGTGGCCTTGGTGCAGTATATCTTTCCCTTGAAGCCGTTCTTCACCAGTGCCGGCAGGTAGCCGCTGTGGTCGATATGGGCGTGGGTCAGTACCACGGCGTTAATAGTGGAAGGCTCTACCGGGAAGGGCGCCCAGTTTCGTCTACGAAGGGTTTTTACACCCTGGTACATGCCGCAATCCACCAGCAACCGGTGCTTGTTATCTGATAGAAGGTAACGGGAACCGGTTACGGTGCCGGCGCCGCCGAGGAAGCGCAGTTTCATGGGCTGACTCCATTCAGTGAGTGCTGATAGTCAGCTTAGCGCAAAGCTAGGAATGCGGATTTGATTTGTGTCGGGTTGGTGTTCATCAATCGCCACAGCACTAACACCACCCCCCGCCACTCCGTTAAACTACCCCAAAACCCACCAGCAGGACGTCCCTTCATGCAATACAGCGCCATCCTCCCCGACATCATCAGGATTGCCGATGAAGCCGGAGAGCGGATACTTCCTATTTACGAATCCGATTTCGAGGTTCACTACAAGGAAGATCAATCCCCCATCACCGCTGCGGACATGGCCAGCCACGATGTCATTGTAAAAGGCCTGGAAAGCCTCACCCCGGACATCCCCATCCTGTCTGAAGAGGGCGCCAGCATCCCCTGGGACGAGCGCAAACACTGGCGCCGATTCTGGCTGATCGATCCCATCGACGGCACCAAGGAGTTCACCCAGCGCACAGGCGAGTTCACCGTCAATATCGCCCTGATCGAAGACGGCGAACCGGTAATGGGCGTGGTCACCGCGCCGGCGCTGAAGGAAGCTTTCTGGGGCATAAAAGGCGAGGGTGCCTACAAGCGGGATCACGCAGGCGAGGTCAGCCCCATTCAGGTTGTTGCGCCGACAGCCGCCAAAAGGGTCGTCGCCAGCAAGAACCATATGAATGACGCAACCCGCAGCTTTATAGATAAGCTTGGCGAGCATGAACTGGTGCAGGCCGGCAGCTCCCTGAAGTTCTGCCGCCTGGCGGAAGGACTGGCGGATATCTACCCGCGCCTGGGCCCCACCTGCGAATGGGATACCGGTGCAGCCCACGCAGTGCTGATCGCCGCCGGCGGTAAAGTGGAAACGCTGGAAGGCCTGCCGCTAAAATACGGCAAGGAAGACGTACTCAACCCCCATTTCATTGCGTCCGGAAAGTAAGCCCATGACCTGGTACGCACTTCAACACAAACCTGCCCAGGGTGACCGGGCCCTGGAAAACCTCCAGAACCAGGACATCGCCTGCTTCTACCCCAAGATCACCGTGGAAAAAATCAAGGCAGGCAAGCGCACCCGCAAACTCGAGCCGCTGTTCCCCGGCTACCTGTTTGTGAACCTGGAGAAGACCGACCCCATGTGGTCCAAACTCCGCTCTACTCGGGGTGTGTTGCGGGTAGTGGGGTTTGCCAACAAGCCAGCCCCAATCGCGGATGATGTTATTGAGCATGTCAGGGATAGCTTGCATACCGTGGCAGAGCAGGGTGGTATCAAGCCAGGGCAGTCTGTTGAGCTCAGCGACGGGCCGTTTCAGGGGCTGGAGGCGATTTTTCAGGCTTATGATGGGGAAGAGCGGGCGATTGTTTTGATTGGCTTTATGCAGAAGCAGCAGAGTGTGAAGGTGCCGGTTTCTTCTATCCGGCACTCGTAAGACATATTTTGCCCCTCCCTTTGGGCCTTTCTCCTGTTTTTATAGGCCTGTCGAGGAACGGAATTTCTGAGTTATCGTCTTTCACCTTGAGAGTAACGGTTGCCAGATCCTAACTAGTTTCTAACAAGGATTAACTGAAAAACTGTGCCAGTTCCCGTAGAATTCGCGCATCTTTACAAATGCACATAGCACGCAGGCAGTTCTTCTTGTGAAAACGGGCCGCGCCTGACGCACTGAATAGGGCCGGTGGGGCGGTAGCGTGCCTTAATCAATAACTTAAGCATGACTCGGACTTGAATCGATGAACAGTACTTCAGATCAGCGACCGCATTATGATGATGAGATTAGCCTTGTGGACCTGGCTGCCACCTTTATAAGACGTCGTCGGGTTTTTTATGTGGTGTTTTTGGCGATCACGCTTGGTGGCCTAGCCTATGCGCTGCTTGCACAAGAAACGTACCAGTACACTAGTCTGCTTCAGGTTGCTGAAAAAGGCTCTGGCAAGTACGTAGAAGAGCCTGAAACGACTATAGCGACACTCGAGAACAGATGGTTGCCGGAACAAGAAACCGTATTCCGTGCAGAAACCGACAGAAAACTCCCGTTTAACGTTTCATTTTCGAATCCTGAAAATACGGGGTTAATTAGATTCCTCTCAGAAACCTCAAAAGAGAACAAAGAGTTTGTTGAGAGCGTTCACCAGAATCTGGTTGAAAAAATTCTGGCGCGACAAAACGCGCTGATCGAACGCGAAAAAAGAAGCTTGCAAAGTCGAATTGAGTCAACTGAACGTGCGATTGAGACCCTTCGGGGAGGCCAGGATACGGGGTCAGCAATAGCCGAGGCATTCGAGCGCAAGGTAGAACTTGAAAGCGACCTTGAGGCCCTAAAGGGTATTGAAGTTTTGGTCGTGGCGAGAGAGAGCGCCGATAAAACTGGTCCCGCCAGAGCACTTATCATGGTTCTTACTCTCATGCTGGCTGGAATACTCGGAATTATTACTGCTTTCTTAACAGAATTTGGGAGCTCGGTCCGGGCCGCCCTAAGACCTGACGTTTAATTTTTGATCTAGATAGAGGGAAAGAATCTGTGAGTAAAAAATTCGCATTGATTGGAGCCGCAGGATACATAGCGCCTCGGCACATGAAAGCCGTAAAAGACACCGATAACGAGTTAGTTGCGGCTTTGGACAAAAATGATTCCGTTGGAATCATTGACAGCTATTTCCCTGATGCTGATTTCTTCACGGAGTTCGAGCGGTTTGACCGTCATATCGACAAGTTGCGCCGTGAAAACGGCGGAAAGGCCGTGGATTACATCTCCATTTGCTCTCCTAACTACCTTCATGATTCGCATATGAGATTTTCATTGCGCTCAGGCGCAGATGCTATATGCGAAAAACCTCTCGTTTTGAATCCCTGGAACATCGATGGCCTTCAGCAAATTGAGAAGGATACAGGGCAAAAAGTAAACACAATTCTGCAGCTACGAGTGCACCCATCAATAATTGCGTTACGTGAAAAGGTGCAGAGTGAGCAGAAAAGTACCAAGCATGAGGTAGACCTGACGTACATTACCTCCCGCGGTCATTGGTACCTTCAGTCTTGGAAAGGAGACGATAAAAAGTCTGGTGGTATTGCGACTAACATTGGTGTGCATTTTTACGACATGCTTCACTTCATTTTTGGTGAGTTGCAGGAAAACGTGGTTCATCACAGCGACGAAACCATGGCCGCCGGTTATCTCGAATATGAAAAAGCCCGCGTTCGCTGGTTCCTCTCGGTTGATTACAAATACGTTCCTGTAAGTGCAAAAGCCCAAGGGCAACGAACCTATCGTTCTATTACTGTCGACGGAGAAGAAATCGAGTTCTCCGGGGGATTCACTGATCTTCATACTCGCAGCTACGAAGAGATCCTGAAAGGCCGAGGTTTTGGTCTGGAGGATAACCGGGTTGCAATTGAAACAGTAACTAACATCCGCAATGCGACCCCTGCAGGCCTGACCGGCAACTATCACCCCTTCCTAAAAACTGTATAACCCGAAAGACCCCCTCTCCCCTGGAGGGAGAGGGGGAAGCAAACCCTCCCAAGCGCAAAGGAGCACCTATGTCCGTAACTATCCACCCCAGCGCCATAGTAGATGAAGGCGCCCAGATTGGTGAAGGCTCCCGGGTCTGGCACTTTGTACACGTATGCGGAGGCGCCAAAATCGGCAAGAATGTTTCCATGGGGCAGAACGTGTTTGTGGGCAACAAGGTCACCGTGGGTGACAACTGCAAGATTCAGAACAATGTATCTGTATACGATAACGTGCATCTGGAAGAGGGCGTTTTTTGCGGGCCTAGCATGGTCTTTACCAATGTGTACAACCCCCGCTCGCTAATTGAGCGAAAGGATGAATTCCGGGATACGTTGGTTAAGCGTGGTGCCACGCTCGGTGCAAACTGCACCATTGTTTGCGGTGTGACCATTGGTGAGTTTGCCTTTGTGGGTGCCGGTGCCGTGGTGAATAAAAATGTGCCAGCGTATGCATTGATGGTGGGTGTGCCCGCCCGGCAGATTGGCTGGATGAGTGAATTTGGCGAGCAACTGGATTTGCCAGTTTCAGGTGATGGGGAGGCAGTTTGCACCCATACCGGTGCCAAGTACCTGCTTAGTGGTGGGCAGCTTTCAACAAGCTGATGGTTCCAGTGTGTCAGTTGATTCTTTTAAAGGTTAATTCCGTATGCAGTTTGTAGACTTGGCAGCGCAGCAAGCCAGAATTAAAGACAAGATCGATGCTAACATTCAGAAAGTGTTGGCGCATGGAAAATACATACTTGGTCCGGAAGTGCGGGAACTGGAAGAAAAGTTGGGAGAGTTTGCTGGCGCCAAGCACTGTATTTCAGTAGCCAACGGCACAGACGCACTCCAAATTGCGCAGATGGCACTTGGGGTTGGACCTGGTGATGAAGTGATTGTTCCAGGATTCAGCTACATAGCCACTGCGGAAACTCCTGCTGTATTGGGCGCAAAGCCAGTCTATGTGGACATTAACTCGAAAACATACAATATGGACCCTGCGAAGCTGGAGGCGTCCATCACTCCGCGCACCAAGGCAATTATTCCGGTTTCACTTTATGGGCAATGTGCCGACTTCGACGCTATTAATGAAATCGCTGCCAGGCACAGCCTGCCGGTGATTGAAGATGGAGCCCAGAGCTTCGGCGCCAGCTACAAGGGCCAAAAATCCTGCAATCTGAGCACCATTGGTTGCACCAGCTTCTTCCCATCTAAACCCTTGGGTTGTTACGGGGATGGCGGTGCCATATTCACCAACGATGACGAGCTAGCCGTAGTATTACGTCAGATTGCCCGACACGGGCAGGACCGCAGGTACCACCATATTCGGGTTGGTGTTAACAGCCGCCTGGATACGCTACAGGCGGCTATTCTGCTGCCAAAACTAGAAATCCTGGCGGAAGAAATTGAGCTTCGTAATCAGGTTGCAGAGCGCTATACCTTGTTACTGAATGACGCTGGCATTTTAACTACTCCCTTCATTGAAGAGCATAATGTTTCAGCTTGGGCGCAGTACACCATCCGGGTAGACAATCGCGAAGCTGCTCAGGCCGTACTGCAGGAAGCGGGCATTCCTAGCGCAGTGCATTATCCTATACCTCTGAACAAGCAGCCTGCGGTGGCAGATGAAAGCACAGCTTTGCCGGTGGGGGATAAAATGGCGGAGAAAGTGTTGAGTTTGCCGATGCATCCCTATCTCTCAGAAAATGAATGTTGGTACGTAGTCCAAAAGGTAAAGTAACGCTCCAGAGGGTTACACTCCTCCATTTTGATCTCTGAGTTTAAATTATGAAAGTTGCAATTTTTGGAAGCTATAACGGTGGCTCCATTGGTGATACGGCAATACTTCTTGGATTGATTTCGTCAATTTATAGGGTCTTGGGTGATGATGTAGAAATCACCGTTCTTGCATTGGGAGAGTTAGGAATCAATGGAGAGCTTAAGGAGTTAGGGCTAGATCGAAGGGTAAAAGAAGTTGCGGTCTATAAGGCATTTGATGATTCGCTTTACGGTGGCGGGGAGTTTTTAAACAAAATATGGAGATTCTTTAAAAGGCTTCGCAAACAATCTCCGATAAATAAATGCCGTGCTCGAAAAGTTTTAAGGGCAACGGATGTTCTGCTAGTTGGTGGCGGCAATCTTGTCATGGATCTTTACAAGAATTGGCCGAAAATTTTAAGAACAGTTTGTGATTTGTCGAGGGATGAAAAGGTTCCATACTACTTTGTTGGTGTTGGTTCTGCACCAATAAATACCTTGCAAGGTGAGAACGATTTGTTGTACTGCCTGAAGTCCGCTGCGGGGGTTTACTTTCGGGACGCTTCGTCAAAGAAATATTGTGAGGAGCGCTTGGGATTCGGTGATTCATTGGTTGGGCCGGATCTAGCATTTGGGATTAAGTGTCACGATCTAACTCGAGTTGTTAAAGATAATGTTCTTATGTTAAATGTGGCTGCCGTATATAGTGAACGATGGCCCGTTGAGGATTTAAAGAAATATAGTGATTATTTGTCAAATATGGTGCGTATAGTTGACAGGTTGGTCGAGAGTCTAGGCATAGAGAAGGTGGTCATCTTTAATACCAACTACCCTTTAGATGAGTTTTCTTCTGAAGATTTTCTTCATCAGTATAAAAGCACCAGTAATTTCCCGGTTGATATAAGTCTTCTTAGAGGTAGAAATACTGTATCACGACTATTGGCTGTTTGCTCTAGAGCAAGATTTTCATTAGTTACTCGACTACATGCGGGTATTGTTTCGTATATTTCTGGTGTCCGTGTCTTTGCAGTAGAATATCAACCTAAAGTACGAGATGTGCTGAATGCTCAAACTTCAAATACGATAGTCGAAAGTTTCGACTCGGTTTTGTCGGGCACTGCTTTTGATTCTCTTGATCAAAGCCTTAGAGAAAAAATTTCTAACAGAGATTATGTAAGCGATAATGACGTGGATGCATTGATGAGCTTGGTCTTAAAAAAACGCGTTGCTAGAGGAGGTTGAATGCATCTACTCATTCTTCCCTCGTGGTACCCAACAACCCCTCACGATGTTAGTGGTGTTTTTTTCCGTGACCAAGCGCTTGCTCTTCTCAATCACGGGCATAAAGTCGGTGTAATAGCACCACATATGAAATCGGTGCGTACCTTATTTAGTAAGGTCAAAGAAAAATCTTTGCGTCACTTCGAGATAGACGAAGGACTAATAATCTACCGAAAAGAAGTATACGCAATCTTGCCAAGGGTACCCTATGGCAACTACTGGCTTTTCAAGAGCGCGGCTAAAAGGCTATTCCGCAATTATATTAAACACCATGGTAAGCCAGACATTATTCACGCGCACGCTGCCATTTTTGGTGGGGCGGTTGCTGTGGATCTCGGTGAGAAGTTCGGAATCCCGGTCGTGCTAACCGAACACAGTACAGGTTTCGCTAGAGGCGTTTATATGCCATGGCAGATGAAGCTCGCAGAAAAAGCCATCACCGGTAGCCGCTCACGAATTGCAGTAAGCCCCTCTCTTGCTGAGCTTTTAGGTAATCAGTTTGCATTCACTAAAGAGCTATGGAAATGGATTCCCAATGTAGTGGCTGATCGTTTCAAAACGCCAAAGAATTTTGTCCGGGAAGATCGCCCGGTGAGGTTTATGAATCTCGCTTTGATGACAACAAAAAAAGGTCAGTTCGACTTGGTTGAAGCCTTTTACTCCGTTGTCGAGAGTGGCTTGTCTGCGGAGCTGTGGCTTGCTGGTGATGGACCAATTCGGGAAGCCTTAGAAGAGCAAGCTGCCGGATTAGGTATTGCAAAAAAAGTTAAATTTTTAGGGTTGATAGCGCCGGAAAAAGTGCCAAATTTGTTATCCGAGATAGACATTATGGTGGTGTCAAGCCATTACGAAACGTTCGGTGTTGTCGCAGCAGAGGCGTTGATGGCGGGTGTTCCCGTTATTGCCACCCGTTGCGGTGGCCCTGAATGCATTGTTGGTGATGGGGATGGTGCATTGGTGCCTCCGAAATGCCCCGCAGAACTGTGCCAAGCGATGCAACGCGTTGGAGTGGAACTCTCCAAGTATAACCGAAAAGACATTGCCGAGCGGGCGAAAAAACGCTTTTCTGGGCCAGCTGTTGCTGCGAGGTTAACTGAAGAGTATGGGCGCGTGCTCTCTGACAACGTTCCAGCGGAAGCGCTCGGATGAGCACATTGGTTTCTCGGCTGAGGAGCCTTGCCTTGGCGTCTCCACTAAGGCGAAACATTGGTATGACACTCGGTCGGCAATTGCTGGCAGCATTTGCGCAGCTTCTGCTGGTGGTTTTGATCGCAAGAGAGCTCGGGCCAGAAGGTAATGGATTCTACGCTATGGCCATCCTTATCCCCACAATGCTAGCCAATTTTCTGAATCTTGGGGTGGGGGCGGCAACAGTTTATTATGTCAGCCGTGGCGACTTTAATATTAATCAAGCAGTTACAGGCAACTTGTGGTTGGCACTGGTTGTCGCAACAGCTGGGGTGACATGTGCGTTACCTGTTCTGTTTATTTGGGGGGGGGAGTTGTTTCCAGGGGTGCCCAAAAGCCTGCTTTACCTCGGCCTTGCGAGCTTTCCACTGACATTGTCCCTTGCGTACCTTAATACGATTCTTCAAGGTGTGGAGGACTTCAAATCCTTCAACCTTACCGTACTCTTGCCTCCCTATGTAAATCTGACCGGCGTGGTGATCGCCCTTTACCTTCTACCGTTTGGGGTGACTGGAGCGATGGTGGCGTACATCACTGGGCAATTGGTCGGTCTGCTGGTTGTTCTCCGGCTGTTGAGTCGCAGTAAATCGTCGAGAGAAATGGTTGATAGTCGTACTTCCCTTTCCGTGTATGCCCGCCGAACTTTTAGTTACGGCTGGAAGGCGCACCTTTCTAATATCCTGGCCTTTGTCAACTACCGGACCGACATCTTCTTAGTGAACTTCTTTCTCACCCCCTCAGCTACCGGTATTTATGTAATTGCCGTGCAGATTGCTGAAAAGCTCTGGATGCTCTCGCAAGCCGCTAGCACCGTGCTATTGCCAAAACTCTCGGCCATGCACCAGAACCCCGAAGCCCGGTGGGCATTAACCAATAAGGGTTTTTGGGTGGTTTCAGGAATTACGACAGCAGCAAGTGTTGGCGTCGCTATTATGCTTTATTGGCTGATTAGTCCTGTGTTTGGTGAGGACTATGTGGAAGCATTGCCGGCGTTTTTGTGGCTTTTGCCGGGTATTATTGCAGGTGCTGGTTCCCGGATATATGCTAATTGTATAGCCGCTGCGGGGAAGCCAGAATGGAATATGTACTCCTCAATTGTTGTCGTGACCGCTAATGTTATCGGGAATATTTTACTTGTGCCGGAGTATGGGATTGTGGGGGCGGCTTGGGCTACGAGCGTGGCGTATTGTCTTAATGCGGTAGTTAAGGCTTGGTTGGTCAGACTTCTATCGGGCGCAGATTTAGGAAGTTCTTGTGAAGAATGATTGTTCAAGTCACCGTATAGCTAAAACTGAGTTTTCAAAAAATATTGGCGGGTTCGCTGCAATACTTATTGGTTTTGGACTACTTTCTTCGGTAGTTCTGCCATCAGTTTCGCTGGGAGGTCTAGGTCTATATTTGGTAACGCTTCTAAGCCCAGTCGTTTTTTTATGTGTATTATTTTTCTGGTTTAAAGTGCCATTAATCCACCCGTCATCTATCTTTCCTCTTGTGTTGGGCGTAATGGTGTGTATATCAGCGCTTGCTTCCTGGGTCTGTGGTCTTTCATCGGTGAACGGGCGTGATATCGTTGAAGCTGTAAAATATATTCAATTTTGGCCGTACCTACTTCTAGTTCCATTTATAGGGCCTAAGTCTCTTAAAACTTTTCATCAAGCTGTTGTTTTTTGTTCGATATTGGCGGCATTTGTCGGCTTCGTTCAGGTATTCGGTATCGGTCACTCTATCTCCTATCTGTACTTAGGTGGTAATAGCAGTCACATTGATCATGTTTTGTCTGGGCATAGGATAACACTTACAGGATCCGATCCGAATGTAGGTGGAATAATTGCATCATTTTTTGGTGTATATTATTTTTCGTTATATTCTATTTATAGGCGAGCTTGGTATTTTTTGGCTTTCATGTTGTTTTTCTATCTATGCTTTTTAACTCAAAGTCGAACTGCGTTAATTGCTGTTTTATTTGGCTTGGGTTTTTACTACATGTTTTTTTTCAGAGGCTTATTTGTGCTAAAGGTTTTGCTTTTTTTTGCCTCTATATCTCTGGTTATTTTTTTGGTTTTTTATTTGGATCTTTCTTATGTCTATGTCGGAATTCAGCATGCCTTGGAAGGTAAAAATAATAGCTTGAATGTGAGGTTTGAAAATATCTATTTAGCTTCGAAAATATTCTTGGATTCTCCATTGTTTGGTGTTGGGCCAGCAAAGTCGTCCTTCGATACCACAATTGACTCAGAGTATGCGCTAATAATTCAGAGATATGGCTTGGTCGGGGTTTTAGTTTTTTCTGTTTACATAGTTTATCTGATAAGGCTTGCATTGCGTAATTTAAGTTCGCACTGGGGGGTGTGTCTTTTTGTTTTCACCTTAATGTCTATTCTGATTATGGTAACAAATAACATATTTTCAGGTTACCAGCTGATGTCGTTGGTTGTACTTCTAAATATTGCATGCATTCTCAGCGAACGAAGATTACACCAGACAAACGAGGAAATCGTCTTTTGAAGATAGCTCACCTAACCTCCGCCCATTCTCGTTCCGACACACGAATCTTCCTTAAAGAATGCATTTCCCTCTCAAGGAAGGATCTCTCGACCTCGCTGGTTTTGGCCGACGGCAAGGGCGATGAGGAGAAAAATGGTGTTTTCATATTCGATGTAGGTGCGTCCAAAGGTCGTCTCGATCGTATCCTCCATGCGCCAAAGCGCGTTCTGCAAAAAGCTTGTGAACTCAATGCGGATATTTATCACCTACACGATCCAGAGTTAATTCCCATTGGCTTGAAGCTAAAAAAGCGTGGCAAAAAGGTCATTTTCGACGCCCATGAGGATGTCCCTAAGCAGTTGCTTGGCAAACCTTATCTGAATAGGCCTGTTCGATGGCTGCTTTCGAAGGCGTTTGCTCTATATGAGCGCCAGGCTTGTCGGAAGCTGGATGGAGTGATTGCTGCCACGCCATACATTCGCGACAAGTTTCTTGAAATGGGAATAGGGGCAGTGGATATAAACAATTATCCGCTGCTTGGTGAGCTGTCTGACGACGGCTCCGATTGGTCGCAGAAAAAAGCTCAGGTCTGTTATTTGGGCGGGCTTGACCCGGTCCGCGGTATTCAGGAGATGGTTCAGGCAATTGGCTTAATACAGGGAGATGTCAGGTTTGCGCTCGCAGGTAATTTTCGGAGTACCGATTTCGAACAGCAAGTACGTGCGGAGGCAGGCTGGCGAAAGGTCGATTTTGTAGGTTGGCTCGACCGGGAGGGGGTGAAGAAGACGCTGAGCGACTCCGTCGCGGGTCTGGTAACGTTGCACCCCATTATCAATTACCTGGATGCGTTGCCGGTAAAAATGTTTGAGTACATGGCGGCAGGTTTGCCGGTAATTGCCTCTGATTTTCCGCTCTGGAGGCAGATTATTGAAAGTAATCAATGCGGTTTATGCGTAGACCCGCTTGACCCGGAAGCCATTGCTCAGGCGATTGACTATCTCATTACCCATCCCGAAGAAGCCGAGTTCATGGGGAAGAATGGTAAGGCTGCGGTTGAGCAAAAATACAATTGGCTGATTGAAGAGAAGAAACTTTTTGACTGGTACGAGCTAATCGCTGGACAGTAAATCGTTGAGTGTTGTCCGACCAGTATTCACCTCTAGTAAAAAATTATGACGAAGACCGTCTGGATAATAAACCAATATGCCTCGACGCCTGAAACCGGTATGGGCGGACGACACTACCTATTGGCAAAAGAGCTGGCCGCTAATGGTGTGAACGTGTACCTGATAATGGCGAGTTTTCACCATTTACTTCACTCACCAATCCAACCCGAATCGACATACACGATGTCCACGGCGGGCAACCTCAATGTAATCCGGATAAAGGTGCCCGTGTACAACGATGCACACAATAGCCGTCGAATTCTTAATTGGTCAATATTTGCCTACAGGCTGCTAGGACTTAAAAGATTTATCCAGCAGAAACCGGATGCGATTTTATACTCGTCGCTCTCATTGGTCGGGATATTAAGTGCAGAACGGCTATCCCGCTACTACCAAGTGCCTCTCACCTTTGAAGTTCGGGATATCTGGCCTTTAACCTTGACTGAGATTGGTGGCGTATCGCAACGACACCCCTTCGTCCGTTTCCTTCAGTGGGTCGAAGACAGGGCTTACAGGGTCTCTGATCGTGTTATTTCCAATCTTCCTGGGTCTGTCCATCATATGGTCGAGAGAGGAATGGCGCCTGAGAAGTTTGCATGGATTCCAAATGGTGTCTCGCTCAGCGAAATCGAATCATGCGAGAAACTTGACCCGGAAGTGGCTGTCGAGATTCCAGATAACAAGTTTGTAGTGGGGTATGCGGGTACGATCGGCGTTGCGAATGCCCTGGACTGTTTGCTATCGGCGGCGGCGTTGCTTAGCAATAAAACAGAAATTATTTTTGTTCTTGTAGGTAACGGTAAAGAAAAAGAGCGACTGCTGGAACGGGTTGCACGAGAACGTCTGGCTAACGTTCGGTTTTTGCCAGCGGTTCCGAAGGCTCAGGTTCCGTCTGTGTTAGAGGAGTTTGATGTATGCTTTATCGGGTGGAAAGACGAGCCGCTCTATCGCTTTGGAATTGGGGCCAATAAGGTTCCGGAGTATTTCTTCTCCGGAAGACCGGTAATTCATGCTTTCTCGGGTGGCGAAGATCCGGTGGAGAAATTTGGCGCTGGCGTAACTGTGCCTGCAGAAAATCCAGAAGCGTTGGCAGAAGCCATAATGAGCCTTTATCAAAAAACTCCTGAGGAGCTGGCTAAAATGGGGGACAATGGAAAGAGAGCAGCGCTGGAACATTACGATTACTCTTTGCTTGCAAAACGCCTCGAATGTTTGTTGTTTGGCCCAGAGGATGTTAGTTGAGAGAGCTGTTTTTTATGAAACGAATGTTTGACCTTTTTCTTTCTTTTTTTGCGTTAGGTTTCTTGTTACCGGTGATTCTTGTCGTCGCATTGCTGATTCGATTAAAGCTCGGTTCCCCGGTATTTTTTCGACAGACTCGCCCGGGTAAAGGTGGAGCGCCTTTTCAGATGGTTAAATTTCGAACCATGCTGGATGCTGTTGACAAGTACGGAAACGCGCTACCGGATAATCAGCGAATGACGTCTTTTGGTGGCTTTCTCCGATCTACCAGTCTGGATGAACTCCCAGAGCTGTGGAACGTGTTAAAGGGCGATATGAGTCTGGTAGGCCCCCGTCCGCTGTTGATGGAATACCTGCCCTTGTACACCAAAGAGCAGTACCGTCGCCACGAAGTACGGCCGGGTATCACTGGCTGGGCACAGGTGAATGGCCGTAACGCCATTTCCTGGGAAGATAAGTTTCGGCTGGATGTCTGGTATGTGGACAACCGTTCGTTTTGGTTGGATCTGAAAATTCTTTTTCTGACAGTGAAGAAGGTTCTGTTTCGGGATGGAATCAGTGGTCAGGGTGAGGCGACTATGTCTCGGTTTACCGGGAGCAAAGATTAATGCGGCTGGCAATTCTTGGAGCCAGTGGGCACGGCAAGGTCGTGGCGGATGCTGCTGAGCTGGCTGGCTGGCGAGAGGTTGTATTTTTTGATGACGCCGGACCAGGTCTTAAGCAGAATGGCCCTTGGGCTGTTGCGGGTGATACCAGGGGTTTGCTGGATGACCTCACCTTGTTTGATGGCGTGGTAGTTGCGATTGGAAATAACCGGATTCGTCTGGCAAAGCAGCGGGAGCTTTTGGCTGCAGGAGCGTCGTTTGTTTCGATTGTTCATCCTTCTGCGGTTGTTAGTCCCCATGCATCCATCGGAGACGGCACCGTGGTGTTTGCGCATGCGGTGGTGAATGCCTGCGCGGTGGTTGGTGACGGCTGTATTGTGAATACTGGTGCGGTTATTGAGCATGATTGTGTGATTGGTGACTTTGCGCACGTCAGCCCGAACGCGGTTTTGGCTGGCGGAGTAACACTTGGAAAGCTTGCATGGGTCGGTGCGAGTTCCTCAGTCAGGCAGTTGATTGAGGTTGGTGAGGCTGCCGTGGTTGGTATGGGAGCTGTGGTTACCAAAGCTGTGCCACCCGGGTTAACCGTGGCTGGTAATCCTGCAAAAGTATTTACTTCTCGCTGATCAATATCTGTAATCTATGTTTTTTGAATTTCTCGAACCACTGAGTAAAAAATGTTAAATGGACCGTTTTCTCCTTGGCCCTCCTTTACTGATGAGGAAGCCAGTGCCGCGCGTGATGTCCTCCTCTCCAACAAGGTCAACTATTGGACTGGCCAGGAAGGTCGGGAATTTGAGCGTGAGTTCGCAGCGTTTGCCGATTCTGCGTTCGCCATTGCGGTAGCAAATGGAACTGTTGCACTCGACTTGGCGTTAAAGGGATTGGGGATCAGTGAAGGGGACGAAGTGATTGTGACTCCCCGCACTTTTCTTGCCTCTGTGTCGAGTATTGTTACGGCGGGTGCAACGCCAGTTTTTGCTGAGGTAGACCGAGATTCACAGAACATCACACCTGAGACCGTTCGCGAAGTTCTCACACCGCGTTCCAAGGCGATTGTGTGTGTTCACCTTGCTGGATGGCCCTGTGATATGGATGGCTTCCGGGCGCTGGCAGACGAGTTTGGGTTGTACCTGATTGAAGACTGTGCGCAGGCCCACGGGGCGAAGTACAAAGGGCGGTCGGTTGGGGCGCTCGGTGACGTGGGCTGTTGGTCTTTCTGCCAGGACAAAATCATGACCACCGGGGGTGAAGGTGGAATGGTAACTACTAATGACCCTGCGCTTTGGTCCAGAATGTGGTCATTTAAAGATCATGGCAAGAGTTGGGAGGCCGTTTACGAGCGCGAACACCCGCCGGGGTTCCGATGGCTACATGACTCTTTCGGCACGAACTGGCGAATGACGGAAATGCAGGCCGCGATCGGTCGAATCCAGCTTAATAGAATGCCCGACTGGCACAACGCACGAGTCAGTAATGCTCGGCAGATCTGGGATACCGCTAGGCAACTACCGGGTTTGCGGGTTCCTGACCTTCCTGGGAGCATCGAACATGCCGCTTACAAGTGCTATTTGTTCGTCGAGACCGGAAACCGAGACGCTGTAATGAAGGCACTTAATGAGCAGGGTGTGCCTTGTTTTTCTGGCTCATGCTCTGAAGTGTATCTTGAGACGGCCTTTGACGGCACTGGCTGGCGACCAGAGAAACGTCTGGCCGTAGCCCGGGAGTTGGGCGAGACTAGCTTGATGTTTCTGGTTCATCCTACGCTCACGCACGCTGAGATAAGTAAAACCTGTGAAGTGTTAACTCAGGTGATGCTTGATAACGAGCGTGATCATTTAAAGGATTGAGAATGATCAAAACGTTTCTGAATTTGCCACGCTTTCAAAAACGGATCATATCGGTCGCGTCCGATATGGTTGTTTTATTTTTTGCCATCTGGGCTGCGTTTGCGCTGCGCCTGGAGCAGCATTTGTGGGTGCCAAATTGGGATCAGGCCGTCGTTGCGGCCATAACTGTCGTTTTCACCATTGGCGTATTTATCCGCTTGGGCCTTTACAGGGCCGTTATTCGTTTTCTTGGAGACAAGGCATTCCTCACGATCATCTATGGGGTTGTTCTCTCCAGTCTTTCACTCATTGTTCTGGGGTATCTGCTCCAGGTTTTCATTCCCCGATCTGTGCCGGTAATTTACGGTGCGCTGGCGTTTTTGTTTGTTAGTGGTACAAGGTTGGGCGTTCGCATGATCGTGAATCATCCCCGTCAGCGTGATAAAGAGGCCGTCGCCATTGTCGGTGCCGGTGAAACCGGCATGCAGCTCGCATCTGCATTGAGCCAGGGCACAGAATACCGCCCGGTAATGTTCGTGACGTTCCAGCGTGCAAACCACAAGGCCATGATTAACGGCCTGCCGGTGGTGAGCATTGAGCATATTGCCAAGCACGCCCAAAAGCACGGCGTGCGCCGAATTTTGCTGGCGCTGGATGCGGACTCGAAGGTAAATCGTAAGGATTTGCTCAAACGGTTGGAGCCGTTAACCATACCTGTGCAGACCGTACCTTCCATGTCCGAATTGGTGGCCGGTCAGGCCCGGATTAATGATATCCGGGATCTGGAAATTGAAGATCTGCTGGGGCGTGATCCTGTGCGGCCAGACACCGCCCTGGTGGCGGACAGTCTCTGTCAGAAGGCTGTGATGGTGACCGGAGCAGGTGGTTCTATCGGCTCCGAATTGTGCCGCCAGATACTTCGGCACAAACCGCGACTGTTGGTGCTGTTTGAGCAGTCCGAGTTTTCCCTTTACGCCATTGAGCGCGAACTGCAGTCCATAAACCGGGTTGAGGGGCTGAATGTTGAGCTCCACCCGCTGTTGGGGAGTGTTACCCACCGTCGCCGCTGTGAAGTGGTCATGAGGGCGTTTGGTATCCAGACGGTGTACCACGCAGCGGCTTATAAGCATGTGCCGTTGGTGGAGCACAATGTGATTGAGGGCGTTCAGAATAATGTGTTCGGCACCTGGCATGCAGCCGAGGCGGCGATTGCCACGGGGGTTGAGCGATTCGTTCTGATTTCCACGGATAAGGCGGTGCGACCAACCAATGTGATGGGGGCCAGCAAGCGCCTGGCTGAACTAGTGCTGCAGGGGCTGGCACAGCGGCAGAGTGACACAGTGTTTTCCATGGTGCGTTTCGGAAACGTGCTGGGGTCGTCCGGTTCTGTGGTGCCGTTGTTCCGGGATCAGATTCGTGATGGTGGGCCGGTTACGGTCACGCACCCGGATATTATCCGCTATTTCATGACCATCCCCGAAGCCAGCCAGCTGGTGCTCCAGGCCGGTAGTATGGGCCTGGGTGGTGAGGTGTTCGTTCTGGATATGGGAGAGCCGGTCAAGATTGCCGATCTCGCCAGAAAGATGATTCACCTGATGGGGCTTGATGAGAAAACCGAGGATAACCCCGATGGGGATATTGAGGTGGTGTTCTCTGGTCTTCGCCCCGGTGAGAAACTGTATGAAGAGCTGCTGATCGGGGACGATCCGCAGGGAACTGCCAACCCCCGGATTATGATGGCCCGGGAAGTGTCCATGTCTTGGGAGGACATGGAGGCGACGCTGGATAAACTGATGCGCGCCAGCCAGAGCTTCGATTGCGAGAGCATGGTTGAGGTTCTTCGCACTGCGCCGACCGGGTATGCGCCTAATAGTGATGTGGCGGATTTGGTTTGGTGTAGTGGGTCTGACGTTGTTGAGGAGGTGGCGGCTGAAGGGAATGTTCGGCGGTTGCCTGTTTGATTTGTGTCGGATTACGCTTCGCTAATCCGACCTACAATTGAACGCCCCACACTGTAGGTCGAATTAGGCGCAGCCGTAATCCGACAACCCAGCTAACTTGGAACAACCTCGAAATCGTCGTTGACTCCCCCTGGCCGCAGAATTCACCCCTTGTCTTTCGAGCAGTTAACGGTCATCAACGACCACAAGGATCACCTGGAGGCCGTTGAATACCTGGCCAAAACCCACCGCCCCTGTGTGGTGCTGGCAGGCTCTGGCATGTGTGCCGGGGGGCAGGGTGGTGAATTACCTGAAGGCGATGCTGGGCGATGAGCGCAACGATGTATTGTTTGTGGGCTATCAGGCTGCGGGCACGCCAGGGCGGGATATTCTGACCTACGGGCCCCGTGGTGGCTGGGTGGCTTTGGATGGGGAACGTTATGACATTCGCGCTCGTGTGCATCAGGTGGGCGGTTATTCGGCCCATGCGGGGCAATCGGATCTGGTCGGTTTGTTGAGGGTACTCCGCAAGCGCCTGCGGAGATTCGGATTGTGCATGGCGACAGGGGCGCGAAGGTGGCGCTGAAAAACAGGTTTCAAGGTTTGGGCGTAACAGGGATAATGATTCCCCCAATAGGCTCCAAAGATTTTGTTTTTATAGGATTCGTTTAATGATGAAGAAGATAGCCGTTGTTGGCCTGGGATACGTCGGTTTGCCGCTGGCAGCTGCGTTTGGAGAAAAACGCGAGGTGGTTGGTTTTGATATCAATGCAAAGCGCATTGCAGAACTGAAAGACGGCGTGGATTTTACCCGGGAGGTGTCTTCTGATGAGCTGGCCGCTTCCAGTGGTTTGTCATTCACCGATTCTGTGGATGAAATCCGCGATTGTCAGGTTTATATTGTGACCGTTCCAACGCCCATTGATGAATATAAGTCGCCTGATTTGACGCCGCTGGTTAAAGCCAGTGAAAGCGTGGGTAAGGTGCTTAAGCAGGGCGATATTGTTATTTATGAATCGACGGTATACCCGGGGGCGACAGAAGAAGTCTGTGTTCCGGTTCTGGAGAAAGTGTCCGGTTTGAAGTTCAACCAGGACTTTTACGCCGGCTACAGCCCTGAACGAATTAACCCTGGCGATAAAGAGCACCGTGTAACCACTATTATGAAGGTTACTTCCGGTTCCACGCCTGAAATTGCCGATGAAGTGGATGCTCTTTATGCCGGTATTATTACCGCAGGCACTCATAAAGCCAGCTCAATCAAAGTAGCGGAAGCCGCCAAGGTGATTGAAAACACCCAGCGTGATTTGAATATCGCGTTAATGAATGAGCTGTCGATGATTTTCTCCCGTCTGAAAATCGATACCCATGAAGTGTTGGCCGCGGCGGGAACCAAATGGAACTTCCTGCCCTTTAAACCCGGTTTGGTAGGCGGCCACTGCATTGGCGTGGATCCGTATTACCTGACCCACAAGGCTGAGGCTATTGGCTACCACCCGGAAATCATTCTTGCGGGCCGCCGTGTGAACGATAATATGGGGCCCTATACTGCCTCTGAGCTGGTTAAAGCCATGATCAAGGCCGGCCATACGATTGCTCATGCGCGGGTTCTGGTTATGGGTTTCACTTTCAAGGAAAATTGCCCGGACTTGCGCAATACCCGCGTGATTGATGTGGTAAAAGAGTTGCGAGAGTTCGGTTGTAACGTGGATATTACCGATTGCTGGGCAGATAACGATGAAGCCCGCCATGAATACGGTATTTCACTGGTCGATAAACCCAATGACGGCGATTATGATGCGGTGTTGCTGGCAGTGCCCCACCGTGAATATGCATCGCTTTCATCTTCGGAACTTCGTGCTTACCTGAAAGATAATGGCGTTTTGTTTGATCTGAAAGGGGTGCTTCCACTGGGTGAGGCGGATCTACGGCTTTAAGTCCTGTTTGGATCAGTGTGATTTGAAACCAGCCATTCGGCTGGTTTTTTATTAATGACTGGTAAATAAATAACTTTGCCTTGAATGGATATTTAAATTATTATTTGCAGTGACTTTTCGTCATTAAACATAAGGGTTTTTATTCATGGCCAAGATCAACGATTACTACCAGAAAAAACAGCTTATGGAAAAGCTCTCCGCTGAACTTGCTCAGCTGGAGCAGGATCAGGCTCTGAAGCGCGAACTGGAGTTTGAGAACAAGGTTCGTGATCTGATGAAGTCTTATGACAAGTCCCCGAAAGACGTTCTGCAGATTCTGGGCGCGATTGATCCGTCCGTTGTCGGCGCCAAGGCAGATACGGCTGGCGGTTCCCGTCCCAAGCGTCCGATGAAGACTTACAAGAACCCGCACACCGGTGAAGTGGTCAAGACCCGTGGCGGCAATCACAAGACTCTGAACGAGTGGCGTGAGAAGCATGGTAAGGAAGCTGTGCAGAGCTGGCAGCAGGACTGAAGTCGTTTTCCCTGCCCCTCTCCCGCCAGGGGAGAGGGGCAACCCCATCTGTGACCCACATCAAACTCCTCCCTCTTTAACCTTCCGTCATCCCCCAATGTGACACTGCTCACTCTATTGGCCTGAACGCCTGGGCTATAGTGCTTTCACGGCCAATAAGATACATAACATTACAAATACGAAGCACTAGAAAGTGCCGTCTGTCCAAAGCGGGAAATATTCCAATAACACCGCGGGCAGTGAGCCGGGCGTCGGAAATGCAGTAGCAGGCTCATAGACACTAATCAGAGACACAACAATGAAACAGGATGCGTACGGATACGCTGTCCTCGCACTGGTTTGCCTGGGTATTGCGCCCGTTGTCCAGGCGGAGCTTGAGCCCATTTCCGATCAGGAGATGAGTGAGGTGCAGGGGCAGGGCTTGATGACAATCGAGAACCTGGATGACGGAGCTCACCAGTTTACCCGCATGTCACTGACTATTGATGCGGAGACCCGTGTCAACGCGGACAGCGTGACGCTGGGTGGCATTGATGGTGGCGCCGATTTCCAGGCCACGAATGTGGCGCTGGGTCATATCGCCCGTGAAGATGGTGTTCAGCGGGTTAATGGTAAAACCTACGCCGCTGGCGAGGCGGTTCCATTTGAAGGTCTGAAGCCGTATATCGAGCTGGCGGAGGTGGACGATCAACTGGCCGGTTTCCGCATGGGCTTCAAACAGGCCAGGGGTACGATTTCGGCGGATATGGAATCCTTCAGCGGCGACATCGGCCTTCAGATTCAAGACGCCGATGGCAACCCCACCGCCGCGACCCTGTTTGATGCCAACACCAATGCCACCCAATACCGAGCCAGCCATTTTGGTATTGCCGGTGATTCCACCGACTGTAGCGCGGGTGTGCAGT
Organism: Marinobacter alkalisoli; assembly: GCF_045449795.1. Taxonomy (NCBI): domain Bacteria; kingdom Pseudomonadati; phylum Pseudomonadota; class Gammaproteobacteria; order Pseudomonadales; family Marinobacteraceae; genus Marinobacter; species Marinobacter alkalisoli. The sequence continues at coordinate 38,901 of NZ_JBJJLB010000004.1, read as the reverse complement.
GTGCGCCGTTAAGCTACCTGCGCTCCATGGATATTGGTACGGATAGCGGTGAGGAGGCTCCTGGCTTTACCAATGATTTCTTCTTGTCGTTTCAGCGTGAAGGCGTGAACTGGCAAAGTCCCGATGGGGGGAATGTGATCGAAGCGGCCAAGGGGGTGTTTCTTAACCTGCCCACCAGTATGACGCTGAATCAGCAGGTGTTTGAGAATGGGGTGCCCCGGGAGCAGACGCATTATATTGATCGCGGTACCGGGATGTTTTGATTGTCGGATTACACTACACTGCGCTTGGTCTATTAACCTGACGCAGGAGTCCTTTCGGTGATCCGTTCTTTCTACTGGCACGATTATGAAACCTTCGGTGTGGACCCGGTTCATGACCGGCCATCGCAGTTTGCCGGTGTGCGCACGGATGCGGACCTGAACATCATTGAAGACCCGCTGGTGATTTACTGCAAGCCGACGGACGATTACCTGCCTTCGCCGGAAGCCTGCCTGATTACCGGTATTACGCCCCAGAAGGCCCTGCAGGACGGTTTCCCGGAAGCGGAGTTTATTGCGCAGATCAATGAAGCCTTCAGTCAGCCGGGCACCTGCGTGGTCGGCTATAACAGCCTGCGCTTTGACGACGAGGTCACCCGCCACACCCTGTACCGCAACCTGCGCGATCCCTATGCTCGGGAATGGCAGAATGGCAATTCCCGCTGGGACATCATCGACATGGTGCGGCTGACCTACGCCTTACGCCCGGAGGGCATCAACTGGCCCCGCAAGGAAGACGGCAGCCCCAGTTTCCGCCTGGAAGAACTGACGGTTGCTAACGGCATTGCCCACGAAGCGGCTCACGATGCCATGTCCGATGTGGAAGCGACCATTGCGGTGGCGAAGCTGATCAAGGAAAAGCAGCCCAAACTGTTCGATTTTGTGTTGAACAACAAGGACAAGCATTCCGCCCGGGCGATGCTGGATACCGCTTCCATGAAGCCGGTGTTCCACATTTCCGCGAAGTATCCGGCGTCACGGGGCTGCTGTGCCATGGTGGCCCCGGTGGCGGATCACCCCACCAACAAGAACCTGGTGATTGTCTACGACCTGCGGGAAGATCCCAGCGAGCTGATCAACGCCAGCGCTGACCAGATTCGTGAGCGGGTATTTACTTCCCAGGCGGAACTGGGGGAGGGGGTCAGCCGGTTTGCGCTCAAAGGGGTGCAACTGAACAAGTGCCCGGTGCTGGCGCCGGCCAATATGTTGTCAACGCTCTCGCCGGAACGTCTGGAAGAACTGGCGCTGGATGGCGAGCAGTTGCGCGCCAACCTGGCTCTTCTCCGCCAGGCCCCGGACCTGCCCGCCCGCATTGCTGAAGCCTTTGACCGGGATTTCGAAGGCAGCGACCTGACCGACCCGGACGAACAGCTCTACGCCGGCGGCTTTATCAGCAAAACTGACCGCGAGAAGCTGAACTGGGTGCTGGAACAGCCGGTGGAGAATCTGGAGGAACTGGATGTTCGCTTTGAAGATGAGCGGCTCCAGGAGATGCTGTTCCGCTACCGCGCCAGGAATTACCCCAGCACCCTGATCGGGGAAGAAATGGAGCGCTGGGAAGTGTTTCGCAGCCAGCGGCTGATGCAGCCCAAGAAGGGGTGGCGGTCATTGGAGGCTTATGGACACGAGCTGCAGCGCCTGGCGGCGGATCCCGGATTAACGCCGCAGAAGCAGCAGATTCTGGAGGATTTGCATTTGTATGGGGAGTCGTTGATTCCTTACGTTTGATTTGGCTTCGTTGTCGGATTACGGCCTCGCCTAATCCGACCTACAGGGCTACTCTCATGTTCCCCCGTAGGTCGGATTAGCCGCAGGCGTAATCCGACACCATCATCACCGCCGCCTCACAAAATAAACACTCAAACCCTGCCCCATCAAACTCTGTACCTCACTCCCCAGCGCCTCGGCCTGGATCTGCTGCTGCACCGGACCTGTGGCAAGGCTGTGCCCGTCGGTGTCCCTGGCCTTCACCAGTTTCCACTCCACCTCGTTGCTGACCATGCCCATCAGTTCCTTGAGCTGGTGTACGTCCTGCGGCTGGAACCAGCGGTCGCGGCAGCCGCCGAGGGAGTAGAAGTCGTCTTCCTTCAGCAGTGACTGCCAGATGGCATCCTGCTTGTTGGTCAGTACCATGCGGCGGAGTTGGCGCAGGGTGGTGCGGGTGGGTGCCAGTTTGTGGTGGCTGATCATGCTGCGGATGTGGTGATCGCCTTCGGTGTGTTCTTCCACGGCGGTGTGCATGTGGACCACCGCGCCATTCTCTGTCGCGGAGCTGACCAACGCCGCCAGTGAGACCACGGTCAGTGCGGTGGAGGGCAGGCGGCCGACTTCCAGCCAGTGGACTTTGTGACCGTCTGCTACGAAACGCTGGGCGATGGACCAGGGCCAGAAGACGATGTTGTTGATGCCCATGTCGTCGGCCATGCGGGTGGCCTTGGCGATGTTGGCCAGGGATTCGTCCACGGCGATGACTTCCACATCATCCAGGTAATGGGCCAGTTCCATCGCGCGCTGGCCGGACTGGGCGCCGCAGACCATGATGCGCATGGTGGCGGGCAAATGGTCCACCGGCAGTTTCAGGTCTTCCGCCATCAGTGCTTTCAGGCTGCTTTCGGAGCGGTAGGCCAGTGTGGACCAGCTCGGCCAGGCCTGGGGCACGTCGGCTTTGGCCAGGCACAGTTCTTCGGCTTTTTCCTCGAAATTCTGTTTGATGGCTTCTTCCGAGGCGCGGTCGTAGTAGCTGGCGGCCAGAACCGGCTGCAGCGCCAGCGGCCAGTCCACCAGGTTCCACTGGCCAAGATGCACGGCAAAGTCCTGGTGGAACAGCGCGCCGTACATGGCGCTGAGCATCAGCGAGGCCGTCATGGCGTCCTGGGGTTCGCCCATAACCAGTTGGGCGTTGATGCTGTCGTTGATGGCGCTGATCAGGCGTTCTTCATCCTCTTCGGCGGTCAGCGCGTAGCCGGTGCGGTCCACGTAGCGGGCAATGGCCAGGGTAAGAGACTGAAGTTCGTCCCGCAGTTGTACGGTTTGCGCCACCTCGGCGGTGATCGCACGGCGGAGCAGGGTGACCAGCTCTTCCACGGCGGGGTTCGGCATCAGGGTTTTTTCCAGGGCCAGGATCAGCAGCTCGTCTTCGCTGGCGGCATCCAGGAATATCTCTGCCTGGGGGTTATCCAGATCGTATTGCTGGTGGATGATGGCGCTGACAAAGCGGCCGATTTCCTGGTGGGGCAGGCCGTCCTTGCTGAGCAGGGCGATGGCATCCTGCGCCAGGGCGGGGTCGGCCTTCTGTACATCCAGGTGCTCCGCGCAGGTGAGCATGCCACTGTAGACCGAATCCCACCGGGCGCCGGTTTCCAGCAGTTTGCGGTAATGCAGGTAGGCCACATCAAACTGGCCCTGCAGCCGTTTGGCATGGGCCACGCCACAGAAAGCGGCGGCGGATTGCCGGTCAATGTCCAGGGCTTCCAGGAAATACTGCTCCGCCAGGGCCGGGCGTTCGCTCTTCATGGCCCAGTAGCCGAGGTTGGCATACTGCTGCGCCTGCTCCGGCTGGTGGCTCAGGCTGGCATTGAACAGTGTGTGGGCTTTTTCGAGCTGGCCATCGTCCAGTTCTACCCGCCCCAGCAGGCCCAGTGCCCCGGCATTCTCCGGCTCCAGGTCAAGCGCCTCCGCCAGGTATTCCCGGCATTCCTGGCGCGCTTTCAGGCGCTGAACAAACGATCCTGCCGCGCTGTTGGATTCACCGTAGGCAAGGTTTGCCTGTAACACCAGCCGGGCAACCTGCGCCTGGCGGGAATCGGAAACCTGAATGTGATGCTGTGCGTGCATGGGACACCTCGTAAAACCTGCCGCGGCAGTCGTTTCGATATCTATCGTGGGCTCGATGGCCGTAGGTCGGATTAGCCAAAGGCGTAATCCGACAACCGTGTTGCTACCCCGTTACCCCTGCAGCAGCTGCAATACCTGCTGCGGCCGTGCGTTGGCCTGGGACAGAACCGAGAGGCCGGCCTGTTGCAGTACCTGGGTACGGGCCAGTTCGGCGGATTCCTTGGCGAAGTCCGCGTCTCTTATTCGGCTGTTGGACGCGGACAGGTTCTCGGATGTGGTGCTGAGGTTGGCGATCGTCGATTCGAATCGGTTCTGGACCGCTCCCAGCTCGGCGCGCAGGCCGTTGATCTGGTCGATGGCGTAATCCAGGGAAATCATTGCCAGGTCAGCCCCTGCCTGGGTCGAGATGTCGGTGTCGTTCACTGTGACCATGTCATCCGGAACGGTCGTTGCGACGTTAAAGGTGGTGCCGCTGGCAACGGTGACATCCACATTGAAGGCTTGCCCGAACTCGGACGAGAAGATGATCTCATCGTTGGTCTTGTTCAGGTTGGCGGTAATGCCGGTCTGTGGGGATTGGGCATTGACCTGGCCCAGGATGTCCTGGAATGAGCTGGCGTCGTTGATGGTCAGGGTTGTGGTGCCTGATCCGTCAAGGAGCGGCAGTTCCACAGTGAAATCGACGGTTTCGCCATTCTCGAACAGTTCCGCCACGGTCTGGCCACTGACCATCGCGTTCGACAGCCCGGAGGTGTCGCCAATAACGGATCCCAGCTGGCTTCCCCGTGCATCCAGGCCGTTGACCTGGATGGTTTCACCGGTGTTGGCACCGACCTGGAAAGTCTGGGTTGGCAGTGAGCCGTCAAGAACGCGCAGGCCGTTAAAGGAGGTTTGCCCGGCAATACGGTTGATCTCCGATACCCGTTGCTGCACTTCCTGGTTCAGTGCGTCGCGGTCAGAGTTGCTGTTGGACGCGTTGGCGGACTGAACGGCCAGTTCCCGGATGCGCTGAAGGTTGGCGGTGATTTCATCCAGCGCGCCTTCGGCCGTCTGGGACAGGGAGATGCCGTCATTGGCGTTACGCTGAGCCATGTTCAGGCCGGTGATCTGGGACTGGAAGCGCTCCGAAATCGCCAGGCCTGCGGCGTCGTCCTTGGCTGAGTTGATTCTCAGACCAGAAGAAAGCCGTTGCAGGGCGGTGTTGGCGTCGGTTTGTGACGCGTTCAGGTTACGCTGGGCATTCAGCGACGCAATGTTGGTGTTAATGATCTGAGGCATGTTTTGTCTCCCTGGGCAGAAAGGCCGGTAAGAGGGCCACGTTGCTCTGCGCCTCTGCCGGCAGAAATAGTTATGTTGCCGATTTGAGAGAGTCCAAGCGAAGTTTGTGCCAATATTTTAATACCTATGCAGGTTTATGATTTATAATCATTTTCTAGTAATTGCAGAGTATGTCGGTACTGAACTGCCAGATTGGTGACAGCATTTGTCGGCAGTGACTTGCCGCTCTTTTAGGGGGGAGCGACTCGCAGAAAGGGGGGGGAGCTTTGGTCGGTGCATTTCAATATGAACGCCACTTATGCTGATCGTATTTAAAGATGGCTTTCAGTTTCCACTTGCATGAAATTCCCATTGGTAACATGGTATTGTCTTGAACTTGAGCGCGGACCAATAGAGTCAGGAGGTGAGCACGGCTATGCAATTTGGGGGCAAGCAGATGTGAGCGCAGTTATTATTCCGGTCATCTTTGCGAGGCTTGATTCACGGCGACTACCCGGTAAGGTTCTTGAGCCGCTGCTGGACGGAAAATGTATCATCGATGAGCTGTTGGTTCAGCTGGGTATGCTTGCTAAACAAGTGCCGTGCGTTGCTGAGCCGGTCATCGCGACGACCTCCCGAACGGTTGACGAGCCTGTGGTTCACAGGGCCAGGCTGAAGGGTATCACTGCCATCACTGATCATTTCGCTCCGTTGAAGAGGCTTCGCGTTATTGCAGCTACTAACCCTCATTGCTGGCTTTGGCGTGTTAACGCAGACAGCCCGCTGCTCCTTCAACCCCTGATCGAATACGCTGCGGCGCAGTTATCGAGAGTGGATGATCAGGTGCAAGTCATAACGAATCTTGTTGATCGTAGCTTTCCTTACGGGGTGTCACTCGAAATGTTTCGGGCGGCTATGATCAACGCCATCAATATGGATCAGGCCACACAGGAGCAGTTGGAACATATAACACCGGTTACGCAGCAACTTCTTCCGAGCGCCATCCGCGGGGTTACAGCAAACGATCTCGGCCTCTCCCGGTTTGATCCCTCCGTCAGGTTAACCATTGATGATGCGACAGATGCCGGTTTTTTTCGCGCGCTGTGGGCCGACCCAGATTTTCAGAGAACCCGCCCCGGAAGTGTGGAGCGTGTAGACTATGCCTATAAAAGGAGGCTCTCTGGTGCGACTTAATATCTACCATATCTGTCCGTTTGGTCCGGGCTTCAATATCGGCAATTTCATGATCCAGCAGTCGGTCCGGCGGATGGTGGCCAGTTTGTCGGGTTGTGGCATCAATTTTATCACTGTGCCGGCGTCAGGTTTTGGCTCCAAGGCCGGTCTGACCAAGCAAATTGTTTACGATATCAACCAGACCGCAGACGGTGTGATTGTTGGTGGCGGCAATCTTTTTGAAAACGGCGAGATTTCGATAGACCGGACCGCATTGCAGGCGTTGCGCCGTCCGATGCTGATTTATTCCTCATCCTACGGGCGTATCTATGGCCCCGATCTGTCCTACGTTCGTCGCACCGATGCAATCAGCGATGCGGACCTGCGGGCGCTGCTTGAGCGGGCCGATGTGGTTCTCTCCCGGGATGAGGCGACCAGAAGGCACATTGAATCCCTGACACAGCATCCTGACCATCAGGTGGGAGGTTGTCCCTCGGTGTATATCTCGGAACTGGCAGCGGCGGAGTTCGAAGCGAGCCCATCGGCGGAGACCCGGTACCCGATGCTGGCTGTGCGGAATCCAGAGCAGATGAACGTACCCTTGTCACAGAAGATCCGTGTACATGCGCTTTCCGAGCAGTGTCTCGAGATCCTTGAGCGAAGGCAGGGAAAGCCGGCAACGGTGCTGTGTAACGATCAGAGGGATATTGAGTACGCAATGTCCTTTGGCAGGGAGATTCTCTACACAAGCGATGTTTATGAGTATTTTCAGATTCTGGATGGTGTCAGCGAGGCCATTTCTTTTCGGGTCCATACCAGTCTGCCCCTTTGGTCTCTGGGTAGGCCTGCGCTTAACCTGTCATACGATGAGCGCTCGGAAAGCCTGATCGAAACCCTGGGGATGAGTCAGTATGATCTCAACATTGTTGAAGACCGTGATTCAATTCTCGGGAAAATTGAATCACGCCTGGACTCATTTCCTGTTTCTGTTGAGCCCCCCGTTCGCTGGCAGCAATTGCGGGAGACTCAGGAAGCGGGTATCCGGCGGTTCCTGAAGCTCCTGGAGGTATAACGTGAAGATCATTTCCGAAGCCGCCATGAATCACTTTGGATCCGTGCCCTTGCTATGGCGATGCGTGGCATCGTCGCTTGAGGCGGGGGCAGATTATGTGAAGTTCCAGCTTATTCGTGATGAGGAAATCTATGCGGATGGTCAGTATGAATACGGCACTTACGACATCGATGAGGTGCGCTGGCTGAGACGTCATTCCCGCATACCCCATGAGCAGTATCGGCAGACCGCAGACCGGGCGGCAAGCCTTGCCGGCTATCGGTGTATGACAGCAACCCCCTTTGATCTGCGTTCGCTGGATGAACTGATCGAAACGGATCCGCCTTTCGTCAAAGTCGCCAGTGGCGATAACAATTACATGGAGTTGCTGGATGCGGTTGGCCGTTCCGGTCGAACGGTGATTATTTCAACCGGAATGTCCACGACGGAACAAATTGATCAGGCCGTTGAGCGCCTGATGAGACATACCTCTGATATTGTTCTGATGCACTGCGTTGCGGCTTACCCCCACACCTGTGATGAGTCAATGCTGGGAACCATTCCCTGGTTGCAGAATCGCTACCAGGTTCCGATTGGTTATTCGGATCACTCGGTTGGCTATGGTGCAGCCATGCTGGCCGCATCGCTGGGTGTTGAATGGTTTGAAAAGCATTTTACCCTTTCAGCGGACAACGGTGGGCTTGATGCCAAACACTCGGTCACGCCCGCCGGGCTGGCGGAATACTGCCGGATGGTTCGCAGCGTGAAGCCGGCGCTGGAAACGGTGCGAACAGAACCGACGGATGCCGAACAATACACTGCCCGCCGTGCCCGTCGTGGTCTCTACTTCAGTCGGGATCTTCCTGCCGGGCATGTCTTGTGTGTGGAGGATTTTGTCCCCTTGCGCCCGGAGCGGGATTTTTCGGTTGGAGAGCTTGAGGGCGTTGTAGGCCAGACACTCAATTCAGCCGTGGAAAAGCGAACGCCGCTCTGTAAAGAGCATCTTCAATGATCAATCGGCCAAAGGTGGTGCTCATAGCCGAAATCGGCCACCGTGTTGGCTGGGGGCATGTGTCCCGCTGTCTGATTCTGCGACGCATATTGTCGCATTCCTTTGATGTGGAACTGAAAATAGTCAACAGAGAGGGCTGGGCGAATCCGGAGCTGGAACGGGAGTTTGCTCTCCAGGACCCGGTCAGGGCGGATGTTGCGTTTATTGATGGCCTGGAATTGCGTGAGGAGCTGAACCTGAAGGTACGGGCAGGTTCGGTAGCATCTTTGTCCTACATGTCAGATGTCAATGATGTGGTCGATCTTGTGGTTGCCCCCGCGCTGAATGGAATGGATGTGCCGGGTCATTTCCTCACCGATCTGGCTGCAATTCTCTGTAATCGCCCGAAAGCTGTAGCTGGCCCGCGTGATCGGAAGAGTGGCGCGCTGACGATCGGAATCTCGATGGGTGGCGCCGATGTTGAAGGCCTTACCCCGGTTCTTGAGCGCGCTTTGAGCCAGGCCGGGCATCAAATCCTGACGATGGCCAATGATGCCGGCCGTCATCCCACGCTGTCACACTTTCTCGAGCACAAACTATACGACCATCCTGCTGATCCGTTCCCGTATTACGTGTTTTCTGAGTGTGATCTGGTTGTCTGTCAGGGTGGGTTGAGTGCTATTGAAATAGCGTTGCTCGGCATCCCGACGGTCATTCGCAGCCGTTCCGATTTTACACCGGCATACCGCTTTCTGGAGTTGTCCGGTTGTTCCCGGCGGTCAGCTGGCAGCAGTACTGCCGAGCTGGAGAGCACGATCAACTTCGTTTGCGAAAATGGCAGCCAGCGGGCACAAATGGCGCGTGCATGTCGTGGCCTGGAGGCGGAAATAGATGAGTCCTTCTGGGAGGTGCTTATCTATCAATTGATCAAGAAGGAAGCACACCATGAAGCAATGCCGTTTTTGCGGGGGCACTGATCTTAAGCCCTGGACCGGGCGATACCAGCGCTGCAATGACTGCCTGTATATTTGTTCGGTGCCGGCACCAACACCCGAAGAGATAGATCAGCATTACAGTCAGTACCATGAAAACAATCACCAGAAGTCTGAAGCCAAAAATCTGGCCCGTGCGGTTTCTTACCGGCAGGAGATTCGCTGGCTGGAGGGCCGGCTGGGTGACCCACTCCCTGCTCCGGTATTTGATTATGGCGCCTCTGGCGGCTATTTTCTGGATGCGCTGGTTTCCGACGGAAATGTGCCGGCCAGTGCCGCACACGGCGACGACCTGTCACCCGGGGCTGTTGAGCAGCTGGTGAAGAAGGGTTATCGCAAAACAGTGGCCTCTTGTGAGCCGAGGTCGATGCAGCTGGTCACGCTCAGGGGGGGTCTGGAGCACCTGCTGGATTTCCGGAGTGTCGTTGCAGAGCTGACCGATCTGGTGGCTGAAGATGGTGCTTTCTTCATTACCGCTACGCCGGATGCTTCGTCAACGGTCGCAAATCTCTATCGGGACCGCTGGGTGCAGCATCATTATCCCAGCCATTTTCAGCATTTTACATCGGCGCTGGTTGACCAGTTGCTGGCCGAGCGTGGTTTTGTGCTGATTGATCATGTGGATCTTTACCGGGAATCCGTTTATCGGTCGGATGATGATGATCTTCACTGGTTGCGAGCGGTGCAGGGCTCTCCGCCGGACGTGCATCACGCTTACTGGGGCTCGATGATGACCCGGCTGTACCGACGCGGCCCCGGTCTGGACAGAGCTGAAAAAGGCTAGGGGCGTACCGCCGGCCCTGGGATGATTAACCGGGAAATGAACGTAATGCCATACATGGCGAGGTTTCGATGAGCAACAACCAGGATACCGCCGCACAGGTTTACCTGCGGCGCAAACAGAAGAACCTCGAATTCTTCAAGGTCAGCCTTCCGAAGATCTACCAGGTTCTTGAGAACCTGATGCTGACACGCGCCGAGCTGGTGGTGACGCCTGGGGCCAAAGACCTGGACATGACGATTGATGGTCAATCCTGTTACCGGGGGCTGGCGAAGGAATATTCACAGGACGAAGCGCTGCAGTTCCTGAAGGACAATCCGCCGGATAAACCACTGAAAACATTCCAGCCCGAGTGGCCCTCTTCCTATCCGGTGGACCGGTTCGCGTTCCGGAAGATGCGTACGATCCTCGAGGCCAGCCCGGTCACGCCCGAGAATTTTCAGGGCTACCTGCGTGGCAATAATTTCTTTCCCTCGATCGTCTTTCTCGGTTGCGGGCTGGGCTATCACATTGAGGCCCTGGTGGAGCGTACGAACATTGTCAGCGCCTTTATTGTCGAGCGCGAGCCGGAGAAATTCGCGCTCAGCCTGTTTACCGTCGACTGGGCGGCCATCTGCGCGAAATTCAAGCGCCGGGGCTACTCCATTAATTTTGCGATTGGCCTAGGGGCTGGCGGCGAGAGTATCCGGGACATACTGGCGCGGCATCTCCAGAGTGCCGTGCCGTTCTACCCCTTTATGACCACCTATTACAACCACCTGGCGGACATTGAGCTGGCGCAGACGGCGATGGACGTGTCCAAGGATGTGGCGACCATTGCCGCTCACTGGTCCAACTACGATGACCATCTTATCCGGCTGAAAAACACCGCGTTTAACGTCAACGCCGGCATGCGCTACCTGAAGAAAAAGAACCTGCCGGCCAGTGACTATCCGCTAGTGGTTGTCGGCAGTGGTCCGTCCATTGATAACCGCATCGACAGCCTGAAAGCCGTGCGGGACCGGGTGGTGATCGTCAGTGCCGGCACTGGTCTGCGCCCGCTTTTGATGGCAGGTATAAAACCAGATCTGCACGTGGAGCTGGATCCGGGGTATTCCATATACGAAATTCATGCGGATCAGGGCAGGGAAGCGCTGGCGGATATCCCGCTGCTGGCGGTTAACGAGATTAACCCCCACGTTCCGGCGTTATTTGGTCGTACCCGTTATTATTTCAAGTCTGATAACGCACTGCCGGCATTGCTTGGCCTACCCGGCGATGGCTATCCGAGCTGTAACCCGACCTGTACCAACGCCGCCCTGTCGATCGGGTATAGCCTCGGCTTCCGCAAGCTCTTCCTGTTTGGCACGGACTACGGTTTTGAAAGTGTCGATAAGGACCACGCCAGCACCTCCATTCACGGCGACAAAGCAGACAGCGAGTTTGCCCGTGGCTTCCGCGAAAAGGTAGCGAAGCGGAAGCGTCAGACTTTCGAAATCCCCCGTGTTGGCGGCGGCAAAATACACACCCGCAGTGATTACTACAGTGCCAAGCGTAGCGTGGAACAGCTTTTGTTGGAGCTGGAACGCGCTGCCTCTTCGACCGAGGTGTTCAACTGTGCCGATGGGGCGGAGATTGAAGGCACGGCCTGGCTCGCGGAGGAGGCCTTCGCCCAACGGATTCAGGAACTGGGCACGGCAGAGCCGCCCAACCTGGATGAGCGTCTGGACTCCATTGAGGCGGATCTGGACAAGGACAGCATGGACAGGGTCTTGCCCGATCTGTTGGCGGAAATCCGTCAGGAAGCGGCTTCCCTGGCCAGGATCGTCAAGAAGGCCAAGCTGGGCGGGGGCAGGGACCTGGCGATCCTGGCCAATGAGCTGAAGACGCTGATTACGCGGGTAAAGCCGAAACCCGGCAGCGTTGGCGTTACCAGTGCGCAACTGGCGATGAACCAGATGCTACAGGGGGCGATACTACGGCTTGTGCATATCGGCCTCTCCCATGGCCTGGCTTGTCACGATGGTAAAGAGCGGGATCGGTTTATCAGGACGTGGCGTGAGCAGGTTCTGGATTTGCTGGAAAAGCTACCGGATCATTTTGAGCGGGTTATGTTCGATACCCGACCCATGGAAGACAATCCCTGGTCCAGGACCGGGGTCCGGTTCCCGGAGCCTGAGCTTCTGGAATATGAGGATTCATAGGCTTTACATTTGTTCACAAAGAATCTGCTTTTTTTCCTAAAGGATGATTGTGGGGGGCCGTTAAGCATAACAGTAGGGCGGCTACCCCAAATAACCTGAGCGGGTGCCAGACCTCTTTCAAAAGAAAATGAATCGTTTGAGGAGAAGCAATATGGCTCTCGGTATCAACACTAACGTCGCTTCATTGAGCGCACAGAATCAGCTGAACCGCTCTCAGGGTATCTCTGACCAGGCTTTGCAGCGCCTGTCTTCCGGTCTGCGTATCAACTCCGCCAAGGACGACGCAGCTGGTCTGGCAATCTCAACCCGCTTTGACACACAGATTCGCGGCCTGAACGTTGCACAGCGTAACGCTAACGACGGTATCTCCATGGTGCAGACCGCTGAAGGCGGCCTGAACGAAACCGTTGGCAACCTCCAGCGTATTCGTGAGCTGGCGGTACAGGCGGCAAACGGTTCCAACACCGACGAAGACCGTGCTCTGTTGCAGTCGGAAGTTTCCCAGCGTCTGGACGAGATCACCCGTATCTCCAGCGACACCCAGTTCAACGGACAGAATGTACTGGATGGTACGCTCGGTAGCGGGGTGTCTTTCCAGGTTGGCGCGAACGCCGGTCAGACCATTGATATCGCCTTCGATCAGGATATGTCCGCATCCGGCCTGGCCGTGAACGCGATCGACATCAGCACTGCCAGTGGCGCCTCGGCTGCACTGACAACGCTGGACACTGCCCTGGACACCGTGAACTCATTTCGTTCCGACCTGGGTGCGGTCCAGAACCGCTTCGAAAGCACCATCAACAACCTGGCGACCAACATTGAGAACCTGAGCGCCTCCAACAGTCGGATCGTGGATGCGGATTTTGCGGCGGAAACCGCGAAACTCTCCAAGGCCAACGTGCTGCAGCAGGCGGGTATCTCTGTACTGGCACAGGCTAACGCCCGTCCGAACCAGGTTCTGTCCCTCCTGCAGTAATTGGGGCAACGCGGTAATGGCCACCCCCTCCCCGGGGGTGGCTTCTCGCCGTTAGAGGATAGCGGGGTGAGCTATGAATGACGTGAACCTTAACAGCCCGGATCTGAAGCTGGTCCGCTCCAGTGAGCAAGCTCCGGCTCGGGCGTCTGCGTCACCTCAGGTCGAAGGCAGTAATGCCTCCGCTCAGTCTGCTGTTTCATCTGCTGGCCGGCCAGCGCTTACCCAATCTCCCGATGCCCGTGAACCTTCCAAAGCTGAACGGCTGGAAAGGCGTAGCGAGGCCCAGCGGGAAGAACTGGATGAAGCGGTGTCGCAGCTGAACGATTATGTTCAGACGGTTCAGCGGGATCTCCAGTTTGAAGTGAATAACGAGCTTGGTCAGACCATCGTCCGCGTGGTTGATCAGCAGACCCATGAGGTTATTCGCCAGATCCCTGATGAAGTAGCATTGAGGTTGGCAGAAAACTTGCAGCAGGATGAACCGCTGACATTATTCAACGTTAAAGTGTAAAACCTTGCCGGTATAAGCTTGGCCTGAATAATGGCATTTCAGCACCGCCGCCCCTGAACAGGGCCGGCGGTGCTCTGCGTTAAGGGTCTTTTTCGTTACAGCCTGTTACAAAAAATGGGGTCGGAAATGGCAAAGTTTTGCCGCCCGGTGCCGTTAAACGAACATACAGGTAATTTAGCCTTTCAGGAGGCAGGGTCATGGCATCAATTACATCACTAGGCGCAGGCTCGGGCATTTTTAGCTCCGATCTTCTCGATCAGCTGGTTAATGCTGAGCGCAAGCCCACGGAAGCCCGTCTGGATCAGCGGCAACAGCGTACCGAGACCCGTATTTCGGCCTACGGCGCTATCCGGAGTGCCATGGAAGAGATGCGTACCTCCATGGAGAAGCTGAGTAGCCCTGAAGGCATGAAGGCTTTCTCGTCCAGTTCTTCCAATGAGAGTGTGGCCGGGGTATCGGTGGATGCACTGGCGGCAAACCGTGGCTCCTACAGCCTGAATGTGACTCAGCTGGCGCAGTCGCAATCACTGGCATCTGGCGCGTTTGCGGATCGTGATACCACGACGGTCGGTTCCGGAACCCTGACGCTGGATGTTGGCGGTGTCACCACAGACATTACCGTGGATGGCAGCAATAACACCCTGGAGGGGCTGGCTGCGTCCATTAACGATGCCAATGCCGGAGTGTCGGCCGGGGTGGTGGATACCGGCTCCGGTTTTCGTCTGGTGTTGTCTGCTGAAGAGTCCGGCATTGAGAATTCCGTCAAGGTGTCGGTGACTGATGACGACGGCAACAACACGGACACCAGCGGGCTATCCCAGTTTGTATTCGATGGCACCACCAGCAACCTGGAGGAAACGGTTGCAGCCAGGGATGCTCAGCTCGAAGTCAATGGCATTGCCATCAGCCGGCCCACCAATACCGTGGAAGGTGTGGTTGATGGCGTCACCTTTGATCTCAAGTCAGAGGGCGCATCGACCGTCAAGATTGAGCGTGACGCTGATGCTGTCACAGAGAACGTTCAGGCGTTCGTCGATAAGTTCAATGCCTTCCAGGACATGGTCGACAAGGTGTCCGGATTTGATCCGGACTCCGGTCAGGGTTCCGTGCTGACGGGTGATTCGACCATTCGTAACATCCAGAGCGACTTACGCCGGATGCTGACGGAGATTCCGCCGGGGCTGGAGAATTCTCCGGTTCGCATGCTGGCTGATGTCGGCATCAAGACCGATCCGAGTACCGGCAAGCTGGAATTCGACCAGGCGCGCTTCAAAGAGCAGCTGGATGCCCACCCGGAGGCTATGACCGCGCTGTTTGCCGAAAAGGACGGTGTGGAAGGGATTGCTGAGCGCACGGTCAACGTTGTCAGTAATTTCCTGGCCAGCGACGGCGCATTAGCGACAAGAACCGAGGGATTGAACGGTGACCTGGAGAAAATCCAGGAGCAGCGTGATCGCCTCGAGATGCGCCTGGAGGCGCTGGAAGAGCGTTTGTTTAATCAGTTCTCCGCAGCGGATTCACTGATCGCGCAACTCAACAGCACCGGAGACTTTGTCAGCCAACAACTGGCGGCTCTGGCTCCCAAGAGCAATCAGGGCTAGTCTGAACAGGACAGTTAAGGGGTAATAGAATGAACGGTCTCCAGCAATACCAGCAAATCAATACTCAGACCAGCATTACCGATGCTGACCCGCACAAGCTGATTCAGCTTCTGTACAACGGCGCCCTGGAGCGGATCAACATGGCGAAGGCCAGGATGCAGGCAGGTGATTATCAGGCCAAAGGCGCGCTGATCGTCAAGGTGATTGATATTGTCGCCGGGCTGCGCAGCTTCCTGGACAAAGAGCAGGGCGGTGATCTTGCTGAACGTCTGGATGCGCTGTATGACTACATGGAGCGGGTGTTGTGGGAGGCGAATGTCCACAACGACCAGGCCAGGCTCGACGAAGTCGCGGGCCTGCTCCGCTCCATCAAGGACGGCTGGGACGGCATCCGGGAAGAGGTGGTCAACCAGCAGCAGGCAGTCTGAATCTGCCCCCATCATGAAAATGGCCCGTTGAAGGGCCATTTTTTTTGGTAGCGCGCTCTGTTGCCTGTTGCGGCGCTACTTTCTGCCGAATAGCCATTCCCCCCGCTCTCCCGTACAATATGCGCCTTATTTATTGACCCCTATTTCAGGATTTGGAGCAAGGGCATGTCTGATATCAAGAAGGTGGTGCTGGCCTATTCCGGTGGCCTGGATACTTCCGTTATCGTTCGGTGGTTGCAGGATACCTATAACTGTGAGGTGGTGACGTTCACCGCCGACATCGGCCAGGGCGAGGAAGTGGAGCCCGCGCGGGCGAAAGCCGAGGCGCTGGGCGTGAAGGAAATCTACATCGAGGATCTGCGCGAAGAGTTCGTGCGCGATTACGTGTTCCCGATGTTCCGCGCCAATACCATCTATGAGGGGGAGTACCTGCTGGGTACCTCCATCGCCCGCCCGCTGATCTCCCGTCGCCTGATCGAGATTGCCAATGAAACCGGCGCGGACGCCATTTCCCACGGCGCCACCGGCAAGGGTAACGACCAGGTGCGTTTCGAGCTGGGCGCCTACGCGCTGAAGCCGGGCGTAAAGGTAATTGCCCCCTGGCGCGAGTGGGACCTGAACTCCCGCGAGAAGCTGCTGGCCTATTGCGACGAGCGCAACATTCCGGTGGAGAAGAAGAAGGGCAAGTCCCCTTACTCCATGGATGCCAATCTGCTGCACATCTCTTATGAAGGCATCAACCTGGAAGATCCCTGGTCGGAAGCCGAGGAAGATATGTGGCGCTGGAGTGTTTCCCCGGAAGCCGCTCCAGACACGCCGACCTATGTTGAGCTGACCTATAAGCAGGGCGATATCGTTGCCATCGACGGTCAGGACATGAAGCCCCACGTGGTGCTGGAAACCCTGAACAAGATGGCGGGTGACAACGGCATTGGGCGCCTGGACATTGTTGAGAACCGCTACGTGGGCATGAAATCCCGTGGCTGCTACGAGACCCCGGGCGGCACCATCATGCTGCGCGCGCACCGGGCGATTGAGTCCATCACTCTGGACCGCGAAGTGGCCCACCTGAAGGACAGCATCATGCCGCGCTATGCGGAAGTGATCTACAACGGTTACTGGTGGTCACCGGAGCGTGAGGCGCTGCAGGCGCTGATCGACCAGACCCAGACCTACGTCAACGGCACCGTGCGGTTGAAGCTGTACAAGGGCAATGTCGACGTTGTGGGCCGTAAGTCCGAAGACTCGCTGTTTGACGAGAAGATCGCAACCTTCGAGGAAGACCAGGGCGCGTATGACCAGAAAGACGCGGAAGGCTTTATTAAGCTGAACGCGCTGCGGTTGCGGATAGCAGCTGGCAAGGGGCGGAAGCTTTAAGGCTGACGTTCAGTAGATTGCAAAACGCCCGGATTTTTCCGGGCGTTTTTGTTTTTGTTCCTTCCATAAAAAAGCCAGCTCATGGGAGCTGGCTTAACAACAAAACTTAAGGAAAGAACGAAAGTGCCTGAAAAATTCGTTAATTCGATGGATCCGTCTCCCATACGGCGGCGGAGGTACTACACGGCTCCTCCGCCATGGGGGATACTGCTTGAATCCACAATTTCAGAATAGGGCTTTCGCGCTCTGAAGTCTGTTGGTGATGTGTGATTCAGTGTTACCGAGTGTGATGTTGGATTACGCGAAGCCGTAATCCGACAACAATGTTTTCAAGCCTTCTCAACAACCGCCGGCATGGTCTCCGTAAACCGCCGCGTCTCATACGCATCCACCAACCCCTGAACCGCTGCCTGCTCCACCTCCTGGACCGAGGGCGTGCCGCTCTGTGCGTCGGACTTGCACAACACCATGCCGGCTTCCACGGAAATGTACCCGGCGGTGGTTTTCAGTGCTTTGTGATTTATGCCATCAAATATCCGCCGAAACGTTGTGGTGGTGCAGTTCTCGCTGTGGGGGAAATAGGCCACGATGGCAAACTGGTTGTCCCCAACGCGGCACAGGGTGTCCATGGGGCGAATCAGGTGGCTCAGGCGGCGGGCGATACCGATGGCCAGCTCACTCATCACCGACGGGGGGTGCTTGCGCTTGAGTTCCTGCCAGTTGCGGATGCCGCACAGCACGTACGCTGTTGACCCGTTGCGGGACTCCGCATGACGCAGGGATTTGCCCAGTCGGTCACGGGCGTATTTGTTGTTGCACAACCCGGTTTCCAGGTCGATGATGTTCGTGGCTTCCAGTTCCCGATTGTTTTCGATCAGCAGGGAGTTGGCGCGCAGCAGGGTATTTTGCCGGTCGGCCATGCGGTCGGCGGCGAAAATCCGGGGAAT
The DNA here is from genome assembly GCF_045449795.1 of Marinobacter alkalisoli. Lineage (NCBI taxonomy): Bacteria > Pseudomonadati > Pseudomonadota > Gammaproteobacteria > Pseudomonadales > Marinobacteraceae > Marinobacter > Marinobacter alkalisoli. Next base: position 20,758 of record NZ_JBJJLB010000004.1, on the reverse strand, counting down.
CAGCTGCTTGGTCATGTCGGATTTATAGATGAAATCGTCCACGCCCCGATCGAAGGCTTCAGACAGGGCTTCCACGCTTTCCCGGGCGGTCAGCAGGATGATATAGGTGTAATGGTTGTCCTGCTCGTCCTGCTGGCGCACCTGGTCAGTCAGCTCCAGGCCGTCCATTTCCGGCATCAGCCAGTCGGCAATCAGCACGCTGACCGGGCGTTGTTCCATCAGCTCGAGGGCCGACAACGCATTGTTGGCGATACGTACGTCGCGATATCCGGCATTTCGCAAGGTGCGCCCAACCACCATACTGCTGAACTTTGCGTCGTCTACTACGAGGATGGGGAGGTCCAGATTTGGCATTGTTGTCTACTTCTTACCAGTCCATTGTCAGATGCGGTGAGGGGCGGGTCTTGCTATGCTCTGCCCTTAATTTACGTGGATAGAGTATACCCATTACGTATTGCGGAGAATAACGACCATGCCCTCTTTTGACATAGTTTCCGAAATTGATATGCACGAAGTCACCAACGCCGTGGACCAGGCCAAGCGAGATCTGGGCAACCGTTGGGATTTCAAGAACGTGGAAGCGGATATCGAACACGATGACAAGGGCATTACCGTCAGTGCCGAGCAGGAGTTCCAGCTGGAGCAGCTATTGGACATGCTGCGGATGGCCTTTGCCAAGCGCAACATCGATGGCCGCGCCCTGTCCGAGGACGGTGAGAGCAAGGCTGGCAAACTGGTCAAGCAACACCTGCTGCTGAAGCAGGGCATCGAAACCGACATGGCCAAGAAAATCGTCAAGATGATCAAGGACGCGAAGCTCAAAGTGCAGGCGAGTATCCAGGGTGACAAGGTGCGGGTGACCGGGAAGAAGCGGGATGACCTGCAATCCGCCATTGCCATGCTGAAAGAAGCCGAGCTGGATATTCCCCTGCAGTTCAACAATTTCCGCGACTGATCCGGAGGCCGCGCTATCTTATCCGGGACACGCCTGGCACTGATCAGGGATGCACTCTACACCTACACTCGCTGGCAGGTCGTCGCCCTGTTGTTCCTGGGGTTTTCCGCTGGCTTGCCGTACCTGCTGGTATTTTCGACGCTGAACGCGCGGCTGGCGGATGTGGGTGTGGAAACCGCCACCATTGGTTTCTTTAGCTGGCTGGGCATCACCTATTCCATCAAGGTGTTCTGGGCCCCGGTGGTGGACCGGTTGAAGCTGCCGCTATTGGACAGGTTGCTGGGCAAACGCCGGAGCTGGATCCTGCTGGCGCAGTCCGGCATCGCCACGGGCCTGTACCTGATGGCTCATGTGGATGCCATCGCTGCCCCGGAAATGATGGCGCTCTGTGGTTTGTTGGTGGCGTTTTCCTCCGCCACCCAGGATGTGGCCATTGATGCCTACCGAATCGAGATTGCCGAGGAACGGCTGCAGGCGGCTCTCGCGGCTACCTATATTTTCGGGTATCGGCTGGCGCTGCTGGTGGCCGGCGCCGGTGCCCTGTATCTGGCCGAATTCTGGTCCTGGCAGGTGTCTTATGAGGTGATGGCGCTGCTGGTCGGCGTTGGTGTGGTCACGGTGCTGGTGGTGCGTGAGCCTGAGGTGAACCACTTCGCCGCCGCCCAGGACATTGCCCACAAGATCGAGGAGGAAGCCAGCAAGCGCGCCCACCTGAATCCCCGGCTGGCCCGTCTGGTGGGATGGTTCTACGCCGCCGTGGCCGGGCCATTCCTGGACTTTTTTTACCGCTACAAGGAACTGGCCCTGCTGATTTTGTTGATGGTGGCGGTGTACCGCATATCGGACATCGCCATGGGGGTGATGGCCAACCCGTTCTACCTGGATTTCATGGGCTTCTCGAAAACCCAGGTGGCGGATGTGACCAAGATATTCGGCTTCTTCATGACCATCGTCGGGTCGCTGGTTGGTGGTGTCATGGTGGTGCACTATGGCGTGCGCCGTATTCTGTTGCTGGGGGCGGTGATGACGGCTGCCACCAACCTGCTGTTTGTGGTGCTGGCCCAGTATCCGCCCAATTTAATCACGCTTGCCGCCGTGGTCAGCGCCGACAACCTGAGCGGCGGTATCGCCAACGTGGCGCTCATCGCCTGGCTCTCCAGCATGACCAGTGCATCGTTTACCGCTACCCAATACGCGTTGTTCAGCTCCTTGATGACCCTGCCAGGCAAATTCATCGGCGGTTTCTCCGGCATCGTGGTGGCAGATTTCGGCTACGCGCAGTTCTTCCTCGTCGCCGGCTTCATGGGCGTGCCCGCCATCCTCCTGGCTATCTACATGATCCGCCAGGGTGCTCGGCTGGATGCATTGGCGCCTCGTAATGAGGAGGCTGAGGGGGTGCCCGAGCCCCGGTGAACATAGGGGGCTGGCCCAGGGGTGGGGTGCCTTTTCTTCTGGAAAACGAACTCGCTTCGCTCAGACACCGTTATTCCGGCAGAAAAGGCACCCCACCCCTGGGCCGATCAGACCGGGTTCTTGTGGGCCGGGTTAACTGCATTTGTCGGATTACCTGAGAGATTAAAACCATGCCCGAACCAACAAAAGAACAGAAAATCTGGCAGGTTGTGGCTTTAATACCGCCGGGGTCCGTGGCCAGCTATGGCCAAGTTGCAGATATGGCGGGTCTGGGGCGTCAGGCAAGGTTTGTAGGTCGAGCCTTGGGCAAGCTGCCTTCGGGTCATTCCATCCCCTGGTATCGAGTCATCCGCAGTTCCGGGCAGATAGCCTTTCCGCAGGGCTCCGATACCTACGAGACCCAGGTTTTCCGTTTGCGCGAAGAGGGCGTAGAAGTCCTCAATGGCCGGGTTTCGATGAAACGTTTCCAGTGGCAGCCATAGCACCAATGGAATGATCAGTGGAGAAGGCTTTCCTGAGAGTCAGGTCGGTCACGGGGTGGGGATACCTTTTCTGCAGGAACAAAGGTGTCTGAGCGAAGCGAGTTCTTTTTCCGGAAGAAAAGGTATCCCCACCCCGGGGCCAGCCCCCGCTAATTGAGGGCCAGTCATTTCAGTTAACAGGTCAGCAGATCAGAGCCGCAAAGCCCCGTCCACTTCAATCATCCGCCCGGACATGTAGTCATTCTCAAAGATAAACGCCGCAGCAGAGGCAATCTCTTCCGGCTTGCCCATGCGCTTGAGCGGGATGCCGGCGGTCATTTTCTCCAGGGCTTCCGGCTTCATGGAGGCCGTCATTTCGGTTTCGATAAAGCCTGGAGCAATGCCCATGCAGCGAATGCCGTAGCGGGCCAGTTCTTTCGCCCATACCGGAACCAGGGCGGATACGCCGGCCTTGGCGGCGGAGTAGTTGCTCTGGCCCATGTTGCCGGCGCGGGAGATAGAGGCGATGTTGATGATCGCGCCCTGATCGCCGTTCTTGATCATCTGGGTGGAGGCTTCACGGCCACACAGGAACACGCCAGTGAGGTTGACGTCGATCACTGCCTGCCACTGGGACAGCTCCATACGCTTGGTGATTTCGCCGTCTTTGGCTTTGACCATCAGACCGTCACGGAGGATGCCAGCGTTGTTGATCAGACCGTTCAGTTGGCCGAAGTCAGAGACGATTGCCTCGAAAGTCTTCTCGACGTCCTCTTCTTTGGCGACGTTGCAAACGTAGGATTTGGCATCGCCACCGGCTTTCTTACAGGCTTCTGCCGCTTCTTCCAGCTTTTCCGGCATCAGGTCGATCAGTGCCAGTTTCGCACCCCTGGCCGCGAGGTATTCGGCCATGGCACGGCCCAGACCCTGGCCACCGCCGGTAATTGCAATCACGGAATCTTGAAGTTTCATGTTTTGCCCTAACTAAGTTCTACAGTGGTTTTACGTTTTCTGTGTGCCTGGATGATTCTTGTTGGTGCGCGGATTATATCATCAAGGAGGCACCTTGCCCGTTTTCCTGTTTCTTTTCATTATCATGCCCATTGCCGAAATGGCGGTGCTGATCAAGGTCGGTGGCGTTATCGGTGTGTTGAATACCATTGGCCTGGTTTTGCTCACAGCGGTGGTCGGTGCCTGGCTGTTACGCCAGCAGGGTCTGGCCACGTTGTTGCGGGCGAACCAGCGGCTGAACAGCGGTGAGCTGCCGGCCAAAGAGGTGGCCGAGGGGCTGGTGCTGGCGGTGGGCGGTGCGCTGCTGCTGACGCCGGGCTTTATCACCGACACCGTTGGCTTTCTTTGTCTGATTCCGGGTACGCGGCACTGGTTTGTTGCTCAGGCGCTGAAGCGGCTGGTGGTGTCTGGCCAGGCCAGCGGATTTCATTTCCGCGCCGGCGGTGGCCAGGGACCGTTCGGACCGGGGCCGTTTGATCATCGCGAGAATCCCTTTGGCCAGCAACGTCCGTTCGACCGGGACGCCAACGGCGACATCATCGATGGTGAGTACCGGGACGAAACCGAGCGCGATCACGATCGCATCGAAAAAAAGTAAAAAATTTTTTATCGCGGGTGTTGAAAATACCCGCCGGTCACCCCAAATAGGACACACAAGTTCGCTGCGGGCTGATAACAGTTGGAATACAGCTAGTTAATGGCCGGGCAATTTGTCGGATGACGCTTCGCTAATCCGACCTACAACAGCAGTCGGGTTGCATACGCTGATCCGACCTTTAACAGCAAATGTCATTGCCACATTAATCTGACTATTGGAGAAACCGAGCAATGAAAATTCGTCCGCTACACGATCGTGTTGTCGTGCGCCGTAAGGAAGAAGAAGAGAAAACTGCAGGTGGCATCGTGCTGCCGGGCAATGCCAAGGAAAAGCCGTCCCAGGGTGAGGTTATCGCCGTGGGCAATGGCCGGATCCTCGATAACGGCGAAACCCGTGCACTGGCGGTCAAGGTTGGTGACACCGTGGTTTTCGGTCAGTACGCCGGTAACACCGTAAAGGTTGACGGTGAAGAGCTCCTGATCATGAGCGAAAACGATATCTACGGCGTGCTTGAGTGATCGCGAAAGCGACCGGCACGAACTCTCATTATTCCGATTGATTCAACGAATTCGGTTTAACGAACAGGAATAGAAGACATGGCAGCAAAAGACGTTAGATTCGGCGACAGCGCGCGTAAGCGCATGGTTGAAGGCGTTAATGTCCTGGCGGACGCGGTCAAAGTAACCCTCGGCCCGAAAGGCCGTAATGTGGTTCTGGAAAAATCCTTTGGTGCGCCGACCGTCACCAAAGACGGTGTGTCCGTCGCCAAGGAAATCGAACTGAAAGACAAGTTCGAGAACATGGGCGCCCAGATGGTCAAGGAAGTTGCTTCCCAGACCAATGACAACGCCGGTGACGGCACCACCACTGCGACCGTTCTGGCTCAGGCCATTGTTCGCGAAGGTATCAAGGCAGTTTCCGCGGGCATGAACCCGATGGATCTGAAGCGCGGCATCGACAAGGGTACCGTCGCTGCTGTTCAGGCCATTCGTGACCTGGCCAAGCCGTGTGATGATAACCGCAACATCGCCCAGGTGGGCACCATCTCCGCCAACGGCGACGAGAGCATCGGCAAGATCATCGCCGACGCCATGGAGCGTGTGGGCAAAGAAGGTGTTATCACCGTTGAGGAAGGCCGTGGCCTGGAAGACGAGCTGGACGTGGTTGAAGGTATGCAGTTCGACCGCGGTTACCTGTCTCCGTACTTCATCAACAACCAGGACAACATGTCCGTAGAGCTGGAAGACCCATACATCCTGCTGGTTGATAAGAAAGTTTCCAACATCCGTGAGCTGCTCCCGGTGCTGGAAGCTGTCGCGAAGGCTGGCAAGCCGCTGATGATCATCGCCGAGGATATCGAAGGCGAAGCGCTGGCTACCCTGGTAGTCAACAACATGCGCGGTATCGTCAAGGTCGCCGCTGTGAAGGCGCCTGGCTTTGGTGATCGTCGTAAGGAAATGCTTCAGGATATCGCCATCCTGACCGGCGGTACCGTGATTTCCGAAGAAGTGGGCCTGACTCTGGAGAACACCACTCTGGACGACCTGGGTACTGCCAAGCGCATCAACATCACCAAGGAAAACACCACGGTGATCAACGGCGCCGGCGCTGAGTCCGACATTGAGGCTCGCGTTGAGCAGATCCGCAAGCAGATCGAAGACAGCTCTTCCGATTACGACAAGGAGAAGCTGCAGGAGCGTGTGGCCAAGCTGGCTGGCGGTGTTGCCGTGGTCAAGATTGGCGCCGGTTCCGAAGTGGAAATGAAAGAGAAGAAAGCCCGCGTTGAGGACGCGCTGCATTCTACCCGCGCTGCGGTAGAAGAAGGCGTTGTTGCCGGTGGTGGTGTTACCCTGATCCGTGCCATTGCCGCACTGGACAAGGTGGATGCGATCAACGAGGAGCAGAAAGCTGGCGTCAACATCCTGCGTCGTGCGATGGAAGCGCCGCTGCGCCAGATCGTGCAGAACGCCGGTGGCGAGCCGTCTGTTGTGGTCAACAACATCCGTGCGGGCGAGGGCAGCTACGGCTATAACGCCGCCACGGAAGAGTACGGCGATATGCTGGAAATGGGTATCCTGGATCCGGCCAAGGTAACCCGTTCCGCGCTGCAGGCTGCGGCTTCCGTTGCCTCCCTGATCATCACCACCGAAGCCATGGTGGCGGATGAGCCGGAAGACGAGCAAGCTGGCGGCGGCATGCCGGACATGGGTGGCATGGGCGGAATGGGAGGCATGGGCGGCATGATGTAAGCCTCCCGTAACCTCTCTCCGCAAGCCGGAGACCCGAAAAAACCCGCGCAGGTATCATCCTGCGCGGGTTTTTTTGTGTCTGGCATCCGTGGCGGCATGATTTGACAAGAAAAACCTCCGGCTTTGTGCAATTGTTTCATGACCTGCCATATTCCCTTTGCTAGACTCGGCAACCGGTTCATTTTTAATGTGTCGCTGAATGATTGAATCTGCAGCAAAATCTTTTCTCCGTCCCGGCAAGGTCTTTTTGCTTCTGCTGGCTGGATTGCTTGTCTATTTGGTGGCGTTGATTGTATGGGTACCGGCTGGTTGGATCTGGCATCAGGCCTCACCCCATCTCACACTGCCTCCCCAGGTTCAGGTGCAGCAGGTTTCCGGTACGCTCTGGCGTGGCGCTGCAGATATGGTGGTTGCCGGTTATCCGGTTCGTGCTGGTTGGGAACTGGGCTGGCCTTCGGTTTCCTCCCTGCAATGGCCGCTGGCGCTGTCCATTGCCACGTCACAATCGCAATTGAGCGGTGATGTCGTTGTCGTCTGGCCGGGCAATCTGAGTCTGGATGCCCGTGGCTATGTGACCGTGGCGGAGTTTGAAGACCTGATCCGCCAGAGTGGCGGCGCCATGATCGAGGGCGACGTCACCATCGATCGCCTCCGGGTTGCCTGGGAAGACAATCGCCTGGCCGATGCCCGCGGCTACGGCCGCTGGGATGGCGGCCTGGTGACCTGGCCAATGGGGAATCAGACGGGCCAGGCCGAGTTCCCGCCCATGGAGGCGAACCTGGACACCACCAACAATGGCATTGCCCTGACGGTATTGGAGCAGGGCGGTGATGGGCCAGCGGCGGACGCCAATATCCAGTGGAATGGAACCATGGAATTGCGTGTCTACAAGCGTATGGTCGATCTGGCGGATCAGCCCTGGTCGGGCTCGGCCCAGCCGGATGATGTGGTGTTCCGTGTCCGGCAGCCGTTGCTGCCCGGAGGGTTCTGATGGCGGCGCTATCGTTTCAGGGGCAGGCGCGTATCGCACGGTTGCTGGCGAATCTTTTACTGTTGCTGCTGGTGGTCTATCTCGCGGTGACGCTGGCGCGTGTGACCTGGCTGGTGCTGTGGGATGAACAGCCGTTTGTTGCAAGCGCCGGGGTGGAAGCGGGTAGTCCAGGCAGGGGCAATGCGTCTTTGGATACGCCCATTTCCAATTACGAACTGTTTGGCCGCCCCCGGGGTGAAAACCGGGTGGCGGAGGTGGTACGCCGGTCGGCTCCGGAAACCGGACTGAAATTGCGCCTGGAAGGGGTGATGCTGGCGGAGCGCCCAGAGGACTCAGGTGCTATAGTTGCTGGAAGTAACGGCGAAACCGAACATTACCGGGTAGGGGATGCGCTTCCGGGGAATGCCGAATTGGTGGAAGTGGAGCCCGGGCGCATCCTGATCCGTCGCAATGGTCGGTATGAGTCTCTCGCTTTCGAAGAACAGACCGGCGGAGATGCGCTGGTTGCGGATGAACCGCAGGAACCGGCAGAATCGCCCGACCAGTTTCTTGCCGACGCCCGGGACAAGCTGGACAGCCAGGGCGCGGCCGCGCTGGCCGCCTACGGGCTCTCACCGACGGATGGTTCGGGTTCGGGGGGATATGTGTACGACGGTTCCAATGCCATGCTCAATGCCGTTAACCTGAGGGCCGGTGATGTGATTACCGCCGTCAACGGGCAGCGCCTGGGTGATATTGAGCAGGACAAGTCGTTGTTGGACAGCTGGCGCACGGAGCCCCAGCTGGAAATCGAAATTGAACGGAACGGTTCCACCCTGACCGTGAGCTATGCCATACCCGAGCAGTGGCGCTGACCGGGTTCATCGATAACAGGACGAAATCGCCAGATGTATAACCATAAGACGAATCTGTTTCGGGCCATGGTATTGGTCCTCCTGATGCCTCTGATGTCTCTTGCCTATGGACAGGATGAAACCTGGAGACTGAACCTGAAAGATGCGGACATCCGTGCGTTTGTGACCCAGGTGGCAGACATCACCGGCTACAGCTTTGTAGTGGACCCCAGGGTCAAGGGCAAGGTGACGGTGCTCTCCAGCGCTCCGATGAACAAGGATGAAATCTACGACTTGTTCCTGGCGGTGTTGCAGGTCCACGGCTTTACGGCCATTCCGGGGGAAGAAGTGATCAAGGTGGTGCAGCAGGTGGACGCCAAGCAGTCGGCGGAGTCCCTGGACCGCTTTACGGAAACCCCTTCCGAACAACTGATCACCCGGGTCATCCAGATTGATAACGCCAACGCTCTGGAGTTGGTACCGATCCTGCGGCCGCTGGTTGCCAAGTATGGCCATCTGGCCGGTGTGGCAGCGGCTAACGCCCTGATTGTCAGCGATCACTCGGCCAACATTCGCCGTATCGAGCAGATTGTCAGCGAGCTGGACAGCCCCTCCAAGTACGAAGTGGAAGTCATTCAGCTGGAAGAGGCCTGGGTCGGCGACATGGTGGAGCTGCTTCAGGAACTGGCGCCCGACGAACTGGGGCAAGCGGGTGGTGAACGTGCGGCCCGAAAGTATAGCGTGACCGCCGATGAACGCAGCAATCGATTGATTCTTCGGGGTGATGAAACCTTCCGGGACAAAATGCGGAGCTTGATCCTCAAGCTTGACCAGCCTTCTGCGAGCGGGGGGACCACGAAAGTTATTCGCTTGAAACATGCCGATGCCGCAGACCTGTCCGAACTGCTCAAAGGTGTCATGGGGGAGGTTGCCCAGGAAACAGCCGGGGGAGGCTCTGGCGCCTCCCAGAATGGGGCGCGGCGTAATACCGGCTTTTCCGTGTTTGCTGATGAGGGGCTGAATGCCCTGGTCGTCCGGGGTGAACCTTCCATGATGCAGGAGGCGGAACAGATTGTGGCGCAGCTGGATGTGCGCCGGGCCCAGGTCATGATTGAGGCGGCCATTGTTGAAATCAGTGACGAGCTGGGTCAGGACCTTGGCGTTCAGGTTGCAGTGGGGGACGAGTCTGGCGAGTCGACGCCGGTTGCTGGTACCAACTTCGGCAACGTCGGTCAGAGCCTGGGCGATGTGCTGGGCGCGATCATTAACGACTCCCTTATTGCGCCTGCTACGGGAGGCATCACTGTGGGTGCGGGCCAGCGGGACGAGGACGGTTTGAGCTGGGGCGTGCTGTTGCAGGCGTTGTCGACCTCCGCTGCGGCGAACCTGTTGTCTACGCCCAGTATCATCACCCTGGACAACCAGGAATCTGAGATTATTGTCGGCCAGAACGTGCCCTTCCGTACCGGTCAATCCACCGTGACTGGTGATGGCACCACCAACCCCTTCACGACTATTGAGCGCCGCGACATCGGTCTGACCCTGAAAGTCACGCCGACCATTAGCGCTGATGGGCTGGTACGGCTGGTGGTGGAGCAGACCACCGAGAATATCGCGGAAAGTGTCGAGGACGCCTCGGACATTGTCACCAGCAAGCGTGAGATCAAAACCACGGTGCTGGCGGATGATGGCGAAACCATCGTGCTCGGTGGTCTGATGAAGGACGATCTGCAGATCAACCGCAGCAAGGTGCCCCTGTTGGGCGATATCCCGTTCATTGGCCGGTTGTTCTCCTCGGAGTCCGAACGCCGTATCAAGCGCAACCTGCTGGTGTTCCTGCGCCCGAAGATCCTGCTGGACAAGGCTGACTCCGTGGCTATGACATCCGAGAAGTACAACGGCCTGTGGGAAGTTAACCTGGGTGTGCGCAAGAAGCTGGGGTTGCCTGAGCCGGATCAGCGGCCCGAGATCGATACCCTGTTCAACCCCGGCCCGGATCGCATCCAGTAACCGGATCAGGCTGGCAGTGGCGGCATTGGACAATCCAACTGATCCGCCACCAGCCTCATCATTTCATATTCCGTGACATCCACCCGTCCATCATGGGTTACACAGTGGCCGGCGGCATCGATGATGGCCGGCTTCAGCAGAGGGGAGAGCTGGTTCAGGATCGTCAGTGCCTGTTGAAGCTCTTTCAGCGATACCCTCGTTTGCAGAGTTCCGGCCTCCTCGCCGCTGGCGAATCCTGCCATGGCTTCCCGGTACAGATTCTCCGCTTCGTCCCCGATCCGGGCGCCAGCCCTGGCTTGCAGGCTCATAAGGCACTTCAGAGCCGGTAGCACGGCTTTATAGTTGCGGTATCGTACCGGTACCACCCGTGCGGATTCAGGCGTCAGGTGGCGCTTCAGGAAGCTGCTCATGGCCAGTTCGAACAGAGTGACCTTCCGGTCGGCGCCAATCAGTTGCCGCACCGCGGTATGAAGTCTGTTTCTTTCTTCCGGATCGAGTTTTCGTAATGCCGGCATGGCCAGTTCCAGCGCCGGGAAACGGATGGCCGTTCCCTGGCTTTCGAGGGCGGGAAGGAACTTGTCGAGGATATCCCGTTGGGGGCTTAGCAGCGGGTGCCGGGTAATCTGCGCCAGAGCGTCATCCTGCTCGTTGCGGGGCAGGGTGTGAATCAGCAGGGCGTAGCAGAGCTGTACAGCGCCGGCGCGGGTGTAGAGCAGGTTGCGAAAGGTCTGGGGGATCTGTGCCAGCAGGGCGATGGCATAGTCTTCGCCGGCGCGGGTCACGGTGCCCACGCTGCCGGAGAATCCGGCCGCCGGTTTCTCCGTGCTGTACTGCGTTCCGGCAAAGCCAGACGCGTTGGCGGCGTGGGGCGCTCCCCGGCCAGAGGAGAGATCCAGGGAGGCTTCCGTATCCCTGAGCCGGCTTCGCAGGCGCGCCAGCATACCCGGCTGGATTGCGTGTATGCGATCCTCCACCGGCGGGTGCGATGCCAGCAGCGACGACAGTTTCATGCGGGCGCTTTCCCCGAAACACATGTGATTCATGTCGCTGGCGTGACTGGTGGTGTCCAGATAGCCGCCCTTCAGGCCGATCTTGAACAGCGCTCCGGCGATACCTTCCGGATTGCGGGTGAACTGGACCGATGAGGCATCCGCGAGGGTTTCCCGTTGCCGGGACACCGCAGCCTGAATCAGCCGTCCGAAGAAGACTCCGATATACCCGATCACCAGCAGGGCGAGCCCGATCAGGCCAAGGATTGCCTGCCCCCGGCCGTCTCTCGAGGTGCGCGACGAATGCGAGCGGTAGAACCCGGCGCGTAGCATGAACCCGCCGATCTGACCCAGCATCAGGATGCCCGCCAGAATGGCAATCAGCCGTACGTTCAGTCGCATATCACCATTCAGGATGTGGCTGAACTCATGCCCCACCACGCCCTGCAGTTCGTCCCGCGTCAGGTGGGTGAGGGCTCCGTGGGTCACCACCATTACCGCTTCCCCAGGGGTATAACCGGCGACAAAGGCATTGATACCGGTCTCCTGGTCCATCACATACAACCGGGGAACCGTAACCCCGCTGGCGATGGCCATTTCCTCGACTATATTGCGTAACTTGCGTTCTTCGGCGTCCCCGGTGTCGGGGGCAATTTCCCGTGCGCCGACCATGTTGGCTACCCGTTCACCGCCCCCGGCCAGGTCAAGCCAGCGTACCAGTGACCCGAGTACAATCAGGAGGACAACGGCGGCGGCTGTCATCGCGCCATGCTGGCTCAACAGCCAGTGGTGGAATGCCAGGCCGGAGGTTTCGCTGCGGGTCACCAGATACCCTACAAGGCAGACCCCGAGGGTGATCAGGATTACGGCGGCAAGAAACAGGACGACCAGCAGCGTGGTATTGCGCCGGGCATTGGCCTGGCGCTGGAAGAAGCCTTGATGAGCCATGATTTATGGCCTCAGAAGGCCACTCTGGGTGCCTGGCGGGCCTCCGGAGTCTCCAGCTCAAGCTGGGACGTGGGCTTGAAGGCGAACAGGCCGGCGATCACGTTATTGGGGAATTTCTCGCGGAAAATATTGTAGCCCATCACGCCGTCGTTGTAGGCCTGGCGTGCGAATGCGACCCGGTTTTCCGTGCTGGACAGTTCTTCCATCAGTTGCTGTACCGTTTCGTTGGCTTTCAGCTCCGGGTAGTTCTCAGCGACGGCGTAGAAATTGGCAAGGGCTTTTGTGAGCAGGTTCTCCGCCGATCCCAACCGCTGCATTTTGGTGCTTTCGCCGGGTTCACTGGCGGCATCCCTCTGGGCGCTGACGGCGTTGTTGCGGGCTTCCATAACCGCCGTCAGCGTATTGCGTTCATGGGCCATGTAGGCTTTGGTCGATTCCACCAGGTTAGGGATCAGGTCATGGCGGCGCTGGAGTTGTACATCAATCTGGGCGAAGCCGTTCTTGAACTGGTTACGGAGAGACACCAGCTGGTTGTAGATGTAGACCAGATAAAAAACAGCAACCGCAATAACGATTAAGCCGATAATGGTGGTTCCCATGACAACTCCTTGAAACGGGCAGGGCGATTTGGATTCCGGAATGTGGTGCCGGGAGATCAGGCGTTATTTTCTACTATTTTCTTGTGAAAGCCAGCCACGAAGGTCTCAAAATCGCGAGGTAACAATGGCTTGCTGAAGAAATAACCCTGGGCCAGCTTGCAGCCGCGTTGGGTCAGGTAATATTCCTGTTCCGCGGTTTCGACCCCTTCGGCGACCACGGAGAGGTTCAGGCTGCGCCCCAGGTCGATGATGGTGTTGGCGATGCGGGTGTCTTCTTCGTTCACCAGCAGGTCACGGATGAACTGTTTGTCGATTTTCAGGTGCTGGACCGGCATGCGCTTGAGGTAGGTCAGCGAAGAATAACCGGTGCCGAAGTCGTCCACCGCAATGCTGATGCCCGCTTTGTTTAACCGGTGCAGTTTCGCCACGGCGTCTTCGAGGTTGGTCATGAAACTGGTTTCGGTCACTTCCAGTTCCAGGCGTCCTGCCGGGATGTTATGTCGTTTCAGGGTGCTGAGGATATCATCAACAATGCAGTCCTGGCGTAACTGAACCGCCGACAGGTTGACGGCGATCCTCAGCGGCATGCCATCGGCCGCCCAGCGAGCCGCCTGCCAGCAAGCCTGGTCGAGAACCCATTGACCGATCTCGACAATGGCGCCGTTGGTCTCGGCGATGGGAATAAAGTGATCCGGTGGCACCAGCCCCCTGACTGGGTGTTCCCAGCGAAGCAGTGCCTCCGCCCCGATGACCCGGCGGTTATCCAGGTTGACCTGGGGTTGATAGACCAGATGGAACTGGTGGTTGGCCTGGGCGCTGGAAAGGTCTTTCTCCAGCTGTTTGCGTTCACGGATTTCCCGGTCAATGCTGGCAACGTAGAACTGGAAGTGGTTGTTGCCTCCCTGTTTGGCCAGGGCCATGGTTTGCTCCGCGCATTGCAGCAGCCGGTCGGCCTTGGTGGCGTCATTGGGGAAGAGTGCGATGCCGAGGGTGGCGGTTATGGCGACGGTCTGGTCGTCAAAGTTCATGAGCTGGTTGATACAATCAAGGACCAGTTCGGCGGTATCGGCGGCCTGGTATCCGTCCCGCAGGCCTTTTTCCACCACGGCGAACTGATCGCTTCCCAGTCTGGCGACAGTGAAGCGGTGGCTGCCCAGTCGCTGCATCAGGCGATCTGCAATGATTTGCAGGATCTGGTCACCGGTACTGAATCCGCACTGTTCATTGACGGATTTGAAGTCGTCGATGCCGCAGACCATCAGGGAAAGGGAGTTTTTCCTGGCGGCTGATTCTTCAATGTTTGCTTTTAATAGCTCCATGAAGGTGTCGCGGCTGGGCAGGCCTGTGAGTTGATCATAGCGGGATAGCCGGTTGACCCGGTCTTCCGCCTCAAGGTGGCGCTTCTGGGTATCGCCAATGGAGACCAGCAGGTTATTGGTGGCGTTGACCCAGAGGCCGAGTTCATCGGTCTGGTGGCCCTGAGGCAGTGACAGCAGCCGGTCATCCGGGTGCTCGGGATTGACCTGCTTGACGGAGTGGACAATGCGGAGCAATGGCCGTGTCAGCAGGAGGTGAAAAACCACATACAGGGCCATGCCGAGAATGATGGCCGTGGCGATACCCGAGACAAAGGTGACAGCAGTGCGCTCAAGCCAGGTGCGCGCGGCGTGGGCGGTATCGTAGTGAACCTCCAGGTAACCGTAAACGGTGCCGGGGTTGCTGGGGCGTGACAGCGCCTCCCGGTATTCCCGTTCCGGGCTGAAGATGGAAGCGGTGATTGGGCGGAACGGGCCTTGTTGCAACGGGCGGTTGCCGGAACCGAGGGGCTCTCCGTCCGGGTGGGTAATGCTGGCCTGATGAATGGCCTCCTGTTCGAACAGGCCATCAACCACTTGCTGGGCGAGTTCGCTGTCAATGCTGAACACCGCCTGGGTCGCGGCATCCCGAACGAGGGCGATGGTCTGGGTAGCATGTTCATCCAGAGATCGGGACACCCGACCAGCATCGAGGGCAACCTGGATGGCACTGATGATGATGCCGCTGATCAGGGCGACGCCCAATACCCAGCGCAGTACCCGGTAACTCAGGCGATGTTCTACCTCAAAGGTGTTCTGCATGAAGGCTCATTTTCATCCGTTACGTCAGGATTAGCTCTAAAGTCTTGCCGTGGGGGCGAATCGAAAGCTGTTTGTTATTATTCAGTATGGTTCAAATTGGCGCCACTGCGTTCAGTATCGGCAATTGTTCCAAAGTTTTCAGCGTACGGGTGTTTCAATTTGTAAGGTTTATGTAGATCGTACACAAAAAAACGCCCGCTGATCAGCGGGCGTTTTTGGTGCAGAGCAGGCTCTGCAAGACATTCCGGGCGATGTTATGCCAGGTTTTCGTTCACAAAATCCCAGTTCACCAGCTTCCAGAAAGCTTCCAGATAGTTCGGGCGGGAATTGCGGTAATCGATGTAGTACGCGTGCTCCCAGACGTCAACGGTCAGAACCGGCTTGTCGGCGCCGGTCAGCGGCGTTTCCGCGTTGCTGGTGTTGACGATGGCAACACTGCCGTCGGCCTTCTTCACCAGCCAGGTCCAGCCGGAGCCGAAGTTGTTGGCGGCTTTGTCATTGAACTCTTTTTTGAATTCTTCGAAAGAGCCAAATGCATTGTTGATGGCATCGGCCGCTGCACCGGTCGGCTCACCGCCGCCGTTCGGGCTCAGGCAGTTCCAGTAGAAGGTATGGTTCCAAACCTGGGCGGCGTTATTGAACAGCGGGCCGCTGGCGCTCTTGATGATGTCTTCGAGCGACTTGTTGGCGTTATCCGTACCTTCAACCAGGCCGTTCAGCTTGGTTACGTAGGTGTTGTGGTGCTTGCCGTAATGGTACTCGAGGGTTTCCTGAGAGATGTGCGGTTCGAGTGCGTTCTTTTCGTACGGTAGTGCGGGAAGTTCAAATGCCATGAGGTCGTTCTCCCTGGTTCTCTCTGTTTATGTGAATGACACTTATGGAATATAGGGCTGCTTTGAGTTATATCAACCCTTTGGTGTTAAAGAACTTTTAAACTCGGGGCTGCCGGGCAGAAACTGTGCGCAGTTCTTCACCCGCCAGACCAGTTCTTCGTAACTGTCTGCCAGGACGTTCACGTGACCAAGCTTCCGGCCCGGACGTTCTCCTTTATTGTAGAGGTGAACATGAGCGTAAGGCAGTTCCAGGATACGTTCAATGTCTCCATGCTCGCCGATGATGTTGACCATGCAGCTTACGCCACGGGGCGCGACGTTGCCCAGCGGATGCCCGCTGACCGCCCGGATGTGGTTTTCGAACTGGCTGGTCATGGCGCCTTCAATAGTCCAGTGGCCGGAATTGTGAACCCTTGGGGCCATTTCGTTGGCGACCAGGCCGGTGGCGGTCTCAAACAGTTCCAGTGTCAGTACGCCGACGTAGTTCAGTTCGTTCAACAGTGCCTTGATGTAGCGTTCGGCATCGTCCTGGATGTGTTTCTCCAGGCCGGGCGCCGGGGCGATGGAGTATCGCAGGATGCCTTCGTGGTGGGTGTTCTCGGCAATAGGATAGAAGGCAAGTTCTCCATCTTCGCCGCGTACGGCGATGATGGAGACTTCCCGCTGAAAAGCGACGAACTTTTCCACGATCAGGCGTGGATGGCCGATGGACTTCCAGGCAGCGGCAGCTTCTTCCGGGCTTTTGAGTACAGCCTGGCCTTTGCCGTCATACCCTTCGGTATTGGATTTGGCAACGACGGGGCAGCCGAGTTCCTCAGCAGCGGCCTGCAGGGATTCGGCGCTGTCTGCGATTTTCCATTCCGGAGTGGGGATGCCGAGTTCGCCGAAGAGGGTTTTCTCGGCTTCGCGGTTCTGGCAGACCTGCAGTGCGCGAGGACTGGGATGCACGGTTTTGTGGGCGGCGATTTTTTCGGCCACCTCAACCGGCAGGTGTTCGAATTCGTAGGTGACCCGGTCAACGCGTGAGAGGAAGTCGTCCAGGTACTCGCCTTCCCGGTCGATGATGACTTCACCGAGCCCGGCGCTGGGGCTGCCGGACATGTCGTAGAATACAAACGTCTTGGCCAGTGGGTAACCGGCCAGGGCCAGCATGCGTCCCAGTTGGCCGGCGCCTAGTACACCAATTCTCATCTGTGTTCTCCTGCCATGATTGGCAATTTGTCTCGGTGGTGGAGCAGGGTGGGGAGGTCTTTATAAAAAACTCCGCTTGAACTCGCTTTGCTCAGACAGGCGGTGTTTTTTATAAAGACCTCCCCACCCCGCTCAATGAACTTTTGAGTCCGTTGGTTCGGTTTGTTGGATTACGGCTTTGCCTAATCCAACCTACATCTGAATCCCATGCTTGTTTGATCATCATGCACCAAAGCCTGGGGAAACGTTCGGAGCCTTCTGTCCAAAACTGTTGAGGGCCATGGACGGCCCGAAACAAGCGCACATGGATGTGCTCGTAGCGTGTTTTGGACAGAAGGCTCCGAACGTTTCTTACTCCGTGACCGGCTTACTGATCCCTTGGATCGGGATTATCCAGAACCGTCTGAGTCTGATTCGCACGGAACTCATCGACGGCTTTACGCACGTCATCATTGGACGTACCCACAATCTGTGCCGCCAGCAGGCCCGCGTTGGTGGCGCCGGCCTTGCCAATCGCCAGTGTACCAACGGCAATGCCGCCGGGCATCTGGACAATGGACAGCAGGGAATCGAGGCCGTTAAGGGCTTTAGACTGAACAGGGACCCCCAATACCGGCAGCGATGTCTGGGAGGCAACCATGCCCGGTAGGTGCGCGGCCCCGCCAGCACCGGCGATGATGACCTTCAGGCCCCGGTCGGAGGCGGTTTTCGCATAATCGAACAGCAGATCCGGTGTGCGGTGGGCGGAAACGACCCGGGTTTCATAGGCGACGCCGAGTTTGTCGAGCATGTTGGCGGCGTGTTCCATGGTGGGCCAGTCCGATTTGGAGCCCATGATGAGACCTACAAGCGGCTGCATATGCAACAGTCCTGTGTATGTTGGAAAGCCGGCCATTGTATGTTTTGCCTAATAAGCATGCAAACCGTGCTTTATTGTTTCGCCGCCATTTTAATGATTCCGCCAGTGCGGGTATTATCGGGCCTTATTACCTGAACCGTCCATAATTCCGGGAGTTGTAATGGAACCGATCCGTCCAGATGACGATGAACTGAGGGCTGAGTCCCGTATTCGCAGTGGTGCGCCGAGAAAGCCCGAGTCTGGGGAGAAGCCGAAAAAGGCTGCAGCAAAAGACGCGGGTGGCGGTAAGGGCGGGGAGTCAGGCTCGAAAGCCCCGAAGTCCAACGGTGGTGGCAACGGACGAGGCGGCCAGGCCGGATTGTGGGTCGCGCTGGTAGTGCTGACGGTAGTTGCCGGGGGCGGCTGGTTCAGTCAGGCGAAGCAGATCGAGGCCCTGGAAGGGCAGCTGGAGGACGCGGATTACTGGGCGCGGCAGAGTAAGCTTGCGTTGGCGCGGTTCGAGGGTGATCTGTCCGAAACCGGGGAAAACCTGGAGGAGAAAGGCCAGTCCATCGAGCAGACCCTGGCGGATCAGGAGGAGCGCCTGGATACGGCGGACAGCGAAATCCGCAAGCTCTGGGCCATAGCAAACGAGCGCAATAAAAAACGCCTGGATGAGCATGCCACCCGCCTGGATTCGCTGGCCGGTTACGTGGAAGACGAAGTGTCTGCCCGTGAGCAGTTGGCGGCTTCTGTGGATGAGCTGGAGTCGTCCCTGTCCGGTGAGGTGGCGTCGTTGCGCAAGGAGCTGGGGCAGCAGATTGTCAGCCTGAAGGAGTCTACGGAGCAGGCCGATAAGCGGCTGACAGAGTTGAACTCCGCGCTGGACGGGGTGGATCAGGTTGTGGATCGCCGTATTCAGCGATTCGAGCGGGAACAGAAATTGGGTATTGATGGTCTGGAAGGTCGCATCGGGGCGCTGGAGAAAGATGTCGGGAAGCTGGCCAACGGTAGTGATGTGAAGGCTGTCCGTTCTGAGCTGGGAACCTTGAAACGCACGGTTGAGTCCATCGATTCCTCCCGCTCCCAGCTGACGTCCCGGCTGGTGCGCCTGTCCGAGCAGGTGGATGAGCTGCGGAGCGAGACCTTGCGGTAGCTCTCAGTTCTGCCGTTTTGCTGTTGCTATGATCGGGGCACTCGCAAAGGACGAAGAGTGAATAACAATGAAAACCCGATTACCCATGATGCTTTTGTCGATGCTGGTACTGGTTTCCGGCTGTACCGTTTATCAGTCCATTGGCAAAAGCGTTGGATCCTTTCTGCACCCGGTGTCCGGCCACGATTTTGTTCATATCGCGAACGATCAGTGGAATCAGGACAACGCGCTGATCTATTTCTATCGCACCCATTCCCAGTGGGCGGCGGATGAGATCGAGGCCCCCAGCGTCTACGTGGATGACACGCACTATTTCAACATCCGCAATAACAGCTTCACCTGGCTGGAAGTCAGTCCGGGGGAACGCCACATCGCGATGCGCCGACCACTGCTGGGGCTGGAGGGGCTGAACTCTTTCAGCCTGAGCCTGATTGCGGATGCCACATTGAAGGTGGAGCCCGGCCGCATTTATTACCTACGCTATAACGAACTGGCCGAGCCGGAGCGCGCGGCCCCGGATCTCGACCCTGAGCATCCGCTGGCCCAGGGTGACCTGCAACTGGTCAGCCGGGCGTATGCCATGCAGGCGACAGAGCTGGTGTCCACCCGTTTCCTTAACAGTGATTTGCTGGCCCCCAATCACGCCGCAGCGTCCATTGTGGAAGAAAATGAGGACGTTGATTTCGAGCGTCGGATGGTGCTGCTGGAAGAGGAAAGGGAGCTGGAAATCGAGCGTATGAAAGAGGAGGGAAAGTACCATTCGCCCTCCTGGTTCTGGCCGTTTGGCGGTGGCCCTGTTGTGCCGCTGGAGAGTGACCGGAAAATCCGCGAGCTGGAGCTGGAATACGCCGCATTGGAAGAAGAGCGTAGGCGTAAAGAAGAAGCGGAATCATCCGGAGGCTGGTGGATTTTCTGAGCCGGCCGGATTGGCCAAAGCGACGTAAAGTGTGAGCAGTTTCACAATTGTAGAACTCTGGCGGCATTACTACACTTGGGTTAGTCACATGCACAGGGTAAAGGACTATGTCATTGAAGGATTCGCTGCGGCACGGTATGAGCCGGTTTTCCAATGAGTTTGTACCTGCGGTTGTGCAGGCTACAGGCAAGCGAATAGAAGAGTTCAGGCAGCGCCTGGACCACCTTAACCGCACGCTGGCAGAAAGGGCGCTTCCGGGGGACCGCAAGCTGCGGGTCAGCGAACTGTCGCTGGAAAGGAAAGCCCGGAATGCGGGTCAGAAGGGACCGACGCTGAAATCAGTGGACGGCCAGAAAAAGCACAAGCCATCACCATAGCATCTGATCATAAAATGCCCGTTTTTTAACGGGTTGCCACTTTTTTTGGAAAATTTTCGGAAAATATTTGACACCGCCGGGCAAATGCTTAAAATGCGCGTCTCACTTGATCGAGACAGCACCGCTGACTTGGCAAGCCGCGAAAGCGGCGAGTGAATCGTTGAGAGACGATGGTTTGAAAGTGTGAAAGTTGGGTGGTTAGCTCAGCTGGGAGAGCATCGCCCTTACAAGGCGAGGGTCACTGGTTCGATCCCAGTACCACCCACCATTTTC
>NZ_JBJJLB010000003.1:0-12969 GCF_045449795.1 Marinobacter alkalisoli | reverse complement strand
ATCTTGGCGACTACGCCGGCACCAACGGTACGGCCACCTTCGCGAATCGCGAAGCGCAGACCATCTTCCATGGCGATCGGAGCAATCAGGGTAACACTCATCTTCACGTTGTCACCCGGCATTACCATTTCCACACCTTCCGGCAGTTCGCAAGAACCGGTTACGTCGGTGGTGCGGAAGTAGAACTGCGGACGGTAGCCCTTGAAGAACGGCGTATGACGACCACCTTCTTCTTTGGACAGAACGTACACTTCGCACTCAAACTTGGTGTGCGGAGTGATGGAGCCCGGAACCGCCAGAACCTGACCACGCTCAACGTCGTCACGCTTGGTACCACGCAGCAGAACACCAACGTTCTCACCGGCACGGCCTTCGTCCAGCAGCTTGCGGAACATCTCAACACCGGTACAAGTGGTCTTCACGGTATCTTTGATACCAACGATTTCCACTTCGTCACCCACCTTGATGATGCCACGCTCAACACGACCGGTTACCACAGTACCACGACCGGAGATGGAGAATACGTCCTCAATCGGCATCAGGAACGGCTGATCGATTGCACGCTCCGGCTCAGGGATGTAGTCGTCCAGGGCTTCTACCAGCTTCTTGACAGCGGTAGTACCCATTTCGTTGTCGTCCTTACCTTCCAGCGCCATCAGCGCGGAACCGGCAATGATCGGGGTGTCGTCGCCCGGGAAGTCGTACTGCTCCAGCAGTTCGCGAACTTCCATCTCAACCAGCTCGAGCAGCTCTTCGTCGTCTACCATGTCGGCCTTGTTCAGGAACACGACAATGTACGGTACACCAACCTGACGAGACAGCAGGATGTGCTCACGAGTCTGCGGCATGGGGCCGTCAGCTGCGGAACATACCAGGATCGCGCCGTCCATCTGCGCCGCACCGGTGATCATGTTCTTCACATAATCCGCGTGGCCCGGGCAGTCTACGTGGGCGTAGTGACGAGTCGGAGAATCGTACTCTACGTGGGAAGTCGCGATGGTGATACCACGCGCCTTCTCTTCCGGTGCGTTGTCGATCTGGTCGAATGCACTGGCAGTACCTGTACCCCAGACTTCGTGACATACACGAGTCAGTGCTGCTGTCAGAGTGGTCTTACCATGGTCAACGTGACCAATGGTGCCGACATTCAGGTGCGGCTTACTACGATCAAACTTTTCTTTAGACATTCGACCAATCTCCCTAATCAACCTGGATCATAACGTTGACCGGATTAATAATGGAGCTCATGGGCGGATTTGAACCGCCGACCTCACCCTTACCAAGGGTGTGCTCTACCAACTGAGCTACATGAGCATTACAAACTAAACTGGAGCGGGCAGCGGGAATCGAACCCGCGTCATCAGCTTGGAAGGCTGAGGTAATAGCCACTATACGATGCCCGCGAGCAATAAGTGGTGGAGGGGGCAGGATTCGAACCTGCGAAGCTTTCGCGTCAGATTTACAGTCTGATCCCTTTGGCCACTCGGGAACCCCTCCGAGCCAGATTCGCTAACGCGAACCTGCCTAAACTAAAAGTGGAGCTGGCGGACGGAATCGAACCCCCGACCTGCTGATTACAAGTCAGCTGCTCTACCAACTGAGCTACGCCAGCTCACATTCGCCTCGTCAGCGAGGGCGGTATACTACGGAGTTTTTTCTGGCGTTGCAACACCTTCACAACGTCTGATTTCGACTAAATCGAAATCCTTTTGATAATCCGCTTCCGCCACCTCGACCGCTTCAGAATCCTGAAAATGGCCCGCTTCAAAAACGAGGGCGTAGCTTATCTGATTTCGGGGGAAGATGGCCAGTATTGCGTTGAGATTCTGACGTTTTTTTTCTTCCAGCACCGAAATTGCCGCTTCACGCGACTCAAACAGCCCCAGTGAGATGGCATTACGGTTTTCGCCTTCGGTGACAAGATAGGAGTCAATCCCCCTGCGCTGAATATCACGGAACATCTCTCTAGCCTGATCTGCCGGCTGAGGCGGAATAAGCACCCAATGCAGCGGGGCCTGTTCCCGCTCAAGCTCTTCAACCCTGTACTTTCCGTCAGACATTCCCAGTGCTTCGGCCGCGTCCCCGACGTCGGCTTCTGACTCAAACCAGCCCAGCCGGGCACAGTGCATGGACTGCGAGGGAACCACTGCCTCCGCGGCATTCTCGTGGGGCGCCTTCAAGGTTGCCACTCGAGGCAACCGGCCCTCGCCCTGTTCGGTGCCGCGGGAAGGCGGAACCGCGCCGCTGCTGAGATACCATAATGCAACATTTGCCAGCACCAACGTCATCGCCAGCCACTTCATGAGCGCGCCTGCTCTTCCGCATCTATCGTGGCCAGCCCTTTTATTACCAGGTCCGGTATCTCATCGGCATTCAGCCCTGCGGCCAGCAGGCCCGAAGCATCACCGCCGGTAACCAGAACGTTTTTAATACCCTGGATACGACAATCCTCGTGCACCCGGGCTACCATGGATTGCCAAAGCCAGAACAGCCCGTGGTGAACACACTCGGTAGTGGAACTCCCGGGATCCCCCGCATCCGACTTGTGATCGTCAAAGCCGATCCTGGCCGCGTCGTTTCTCAAGCTGCGCAGCATCATCCGGCGGCCCGGGAGAATGTAGCCGCCGAGGTGATCGCCATCAGCATCGACATAGTCGACAGTGATTGCACTCCCCGCATCAATGACCGCAAAACTGTCGCCAAGCAAGGTCCAGGCTCCATACATGCCGTGCCAACGATCCGCCCCCATCTTCCCGGGGTCGGCATAGGCGTTCGACAGCCCCGCCCTTCTGGTTTCCGACCAATAAAATACGGGCCTAACCGCCACATAGCGAGCCAACACGTCCGCCAGGTCGCAACGCTTGTTTTCCGATGCCACGGTCGACACGACCACACGGGAGATGGTCCCGGCTATCGTCGACAACGCGGAAAACGGATCATCCTGAAGCTCTCCGACACCATCGAGTACTCTGACGTCACCATCGAGCAATACCCACTTCACGCGGGTGTTGCCCGCATCAATCAATAATCTCACGGCTGCACCCGCAAACTTATTTCCCCGGCACGCACCGGAGTCAGGCCTTGCCCGGTATCCAGCAAATAGTTACCAGCATCGTCAATGCCGGCACCAAGGCCACCCAGATCACCCTGGTTGGCCACCAGGGGTTTCCCGGAAAAAATATCGCGACGCTGCCAACGTTCACGAAAAGCAGAAAACCCGCTCGCCGAGAACTCATCCGCCGCAGTGATAAGGGAGTTCACCATATTGGCAGCCAATTCATTTCGCACCCAATCCACAGATGGACTGGCAACGGAGAGGCTGTCCCACGCCTGGGTAACGCCTTCCGCCTTTCTCATATGTACGTTTAGCCCAATTCCGGCCACAACCTGAATAACCCCCTCTTCCAGCTCTCCCTGCAGTTCCACCAGAATGCCGGCCACTTTTCCTTTACCCAGGAATATGTCGTTGGGCCACTTCAGACCTACGCCGTCAGCACCCAATACTTCCAGCGCCTCCGCCGCAGCCACACCCAGCACCAGGCTCAAGCCATCGAGCATGGCGAATCCACCGTGGAATGTCAGGCCGAGACTGAGATACAGGTTTTGCCCCCGGGGACTCTGCCATTCCCGTCCCCTACGGCCCCGACCGGCAGTCTGACAATCGGCGATGCACACCGGGATTACCGACGACCCCGGTCCGGGGCGTTGGCGAATAATCTCTGCGTTGGTGGAGTCCACCTCATCCAGCACATCCAGCCGAATACGGCGACGAACCTCTTCCGGGATGCCCTCGAGAATCCCATTACCGTCGAGCAGATCAACCGGGTTCACCAGACGGTATCCCTTGCCCCGGATCGTTTCGATCTCATAACCTTCCTCGGCAGCCCGTCTGACCTGTTTCCAGATTGCCGTTCGGCTGATTCCAAGGCTGGACGCAAGGGATTCCCCGGAGTGGACCTTACCATCCGCCAATAGACTGATTAGAGCTCGGGATTTCATCGAATAAAGCCTGAGAGTTTGAAAGGATCAAGCCGGGATTAAACAACAGCAGGCACAAAAAAACAAAGAAGGACGTCAAAAAGCCGGGCAGCCCCGGCGATTGACTAGGGAATCGGCGTAGCCGTCAGGTTCGCCCTGATATCAAAATTCTGCATCTTGACCCCATATACCGCCGTTTGCGCGCCACCAACCGGATGCACAAGGTCAACATTGTTAATGGACAATTCCTTGAACTGACTCTGCGCCCGAACAGCAAAGCCCAGCGGGCGGTTCTCAAGATCTGCAGCGGAAGGTGCGGCCTCGTATCGATAACCGGCAGCAGCTGCGGCATCCATGATCTTTTCATCCCCCCGCTGGCCTGACACCCCGAGAGAATCCGGCCCGTCGTTCTTTTTCACGACCCTGGTCTGGTAGACATCGACAGCCACATCAGTACGGACCCCAAAGGTATTGTCTTCGATGCCATCATTATCAAAATCCCCACCGTCGCTGGTATGGATATCATTGAGCACCAGCCGCGTTCCTGTACCGTTGACCGCCTGGCCACTGCCATCGATCTCGCGATTGGTTTCCCAGGCAAAGGAATTCTTGCGGGAATCATCCACGGCCCTGGCAAAAATCTGCTTCATCCTGACAGTAATGCCTTCATCGCCCCGATCCTGCCACATCCCACCGGACGCGGCGCAGGTGGAGGCCGTCGTACCGACACCGCCCGCACAAAGCTCTCCTGCGCCACCCGGCACTATCGTCATACTGCTTCCAGTTTCGTATTTCTGCACCACAAAGCGACCAAAGCTCTGACCGGAATCCTTGTCCCCCAGCCGGAGATTACCGACATCCATCTTGCTCCAGCCTTCTGCGGTTAACATCACCAATCCTTCCTCGGTCACGTCGACCGTCATATCCCTGACATGGCCGTCGTAACTGAGATCGCTGATCCACAACCCTTTCTGGCTGACCTCACCGGATCCGTCGTCATAGGGCGATGCAATTAAAGCGGCACGTCCGTTCCGGATACGAATATCCGAGTTGATGGTCAGCCCCTCCCCGCTCGCACCACCGGCACCAAGGGTCATGTGGCCGTCCAGCTCAAACTCATAGGCCGGGTAGACGCCCAGCGCCAGCAACAATTCCGTACCACCCTGTAGCGGCGCATCGTCATCGCCGACCCGCAAACCGTTTATCCGGTACCCCGCCTGGACGTCTTCAAAGCCGATCCTGAGACCATCGTAGAAGCGGGTGCCATTAATGACTTCATCCCGGGTCACATTCACCGTAACATCCCCCTGCCCCCATGATTGCAGGCCACTGAAGATCACACGGTTGCCGTCCTCGGTGTAGCTCAGGTCCGCTGATCGCAGACTCCACTCCGTCGCCAACCTGAGCCCCTGCTCTCCTGCATCCCGATGGCCGCCACCCTGCAGGTAAAGGGCGTTCGTATAGCGCCGACCGTCGAACTCCCAATCTTCCAGCAAAAAGCTGACATTCACTGCCCCCAGACTGCGACCATTGCCACCCACCTCAATGGCGCCAATATTCAGTTCGCCATCCATCGCTCCCAGCGTCAGACCCAGCGCGGCACGCCCGTACCAGTCCTCAGTGACATCCAGGCGCAGGTCGTTCAAACGGTAATGCCCGGTAATATCGCGCAGGGCAAGGGCGTTACCATCATCGCGGTAGATAAAGCGGGCACTGTTGATGGTTGTTTCGTGGTTAATGCCAAGGCCTTCCCCGGATCGCCCCCCAGCCTTTATACCGGTAGCTGTCGTGATATCAAACGCACCGCTGATACTGCCGTAGCTGGGGAGTTCAGCTCCCGTGGTCAAATCCCGGGTTCTGCCATGATTGAGCGGGTTGTCACTGTAACGAATCGCGCCAATGTCGTAGGAGCCCACAACCCTTGGCGCCTTGAGCTGAAGGGTTTCACCCACCACATCGAGGGTAATGCCCAGAGCCTCCACATCCATGGTCAGATCATCCAGGAAGATTTCATTACCATTGGTGCGATAACCCAGGCGACCACCCGTCATGGTGTAGGCGGAATCAAATGTGTATCCGGAACCTCCGTAAGCGCCACCCGGGCGGATACGCAACTGCCCTTCCAGGGTGTGATCGAAGAACACACCCCCCATACTCAGCCCGGGAGCACCGGCGAGGCGGATGTCACCGAACTCGATTCTGCGATCCTCAATCAGGTAATCCAGGTTCAGAGAGGCATCATCACCAACATCAATCTTCACCCGGTGGTGCGCCTGACCATCCGGATCGCTGGCCGAACCAACCCGGAATTCCTCCAGATGGATACCGTTGCCATCATCAATATAGGAAAGGCGGTCAGCGGTCACTCCGAGATCCATTTCCAGGGTAATGCCGCTCTGACCTCTGATATCCGAAAGATCACTGTCATCGAGACGCTGCATTTCCGCTGTCACCGAACCAGGCAACATCATCACCGAGCCAGCCGTGAAACAAAGGCAAGACAACACGCTAGTACGGTTGTTCATGGCGCTCTCCTATGGGTTCCCCGCCGGAAATATCAGAAGATTTCCTTCCATAATCACCTCCCCCCGCATTCCCACAGAGAAGATGTCCGTTTGCTGAAATCCGGGATCCGTCGGTCGTGCAGTGTTACTGGCCGCAATCTTGAACCGTACATCGTTGAACCTGACGGTATTCGGCAACCCCAACTCGAGTACGTCCCGGCGAAACAGCTCACCGTCGCCACCGAACCCCGAATCGATGTACCGCACCCCGAGGGTCAGCCCCTCGAAAGCAAAATTCCCGCGGATATCGTCCAATACCATCCAGCCGCCATTCTCCTTCAGGCGGTAGGCGAGCCGGGCCCCGCATTTTCTGGTTTCATCATCACAGCGGCCAAAGTAGCTGTTCTCAATGGGGCCACCTAGTTCGTTAATACTGACGTCACCGGACAGGTAAATGCCCCCCTGCCCCGACACATCGCCAAGCGCGTCGTCATCCAGTCGCTTCAGCTCGGCAATACCCTGTCCCGGTATCGAAAGCCCAAGTACACACAACAATAGGGGAACGGGCATGGAAATAGATGTCTTCATGGCGCAAGATCCCTGGTTCGAATTTCGAGGTGTTGGATCAACATCCCTTCCACCCTCGCCGAGCCAAAATCCCGGTCACTCACACTGAAGTTGCCAATACGGAGATTGCTGCGGTAGTCCGGGTTGGTGTAATAGTCCTCGTAAAAATCCCATGTGGCGGCATCACTGCTGCCCCGCAGGCCGTCGGCACCGATATCCCCCTGGGCGGGCTGCTGAATCGCAGCCACTTCCACGACAAAGTTGCCGGTACCGTCCACATCAAAGAACACCGGCTGAAGCTCATTGCCAATAGCCAGCTCAAGGGCGAAGTCCGTGAGCAGCACGCGGGAACCGCACGACTCGCCGTTCTGGTCACAGGCATGGATGGAGAGTTCCGGGGAATAAAAATTGAGTCTGAATTGCCCCACCATCTGGCGACGGTCGTTATCTCCCCACAAGCGCAGGTAACTTCCGTCGATCACGGCACTCACCGCATGGATATTGATATTCGCTGAGCGGTCGCTCCCCACTGCCACATTCATCTGCAGCCCCACATCAGGGCGCTCACCAATATAGTCGGTTGTTGCAGGCCGGCTGGAGCAGGGGCCCGATCCCGCTACAGCGGCGGCGCTGGTACAATCAAAGCCCTGGGCTGAATCCACCATGGCGGGAGCGGCAAACTCCAATACGGCCTTGTCTTTTACGCCACTGGTATTTCCATCAACCACATCAATCCGGTAGGGGTTGATCAGGCGCCCGAGGTTAACCGGACCCAGATTTTGGCCATAGTTGCTGCCGCTGCCGGAAATATAAAGGTGGTTGACGGTGATATCGACGTCCCGGCCATCCGTGCTGGTTATGCCGCCAATCTTGAAGATACGGGCCTGCTCCCCGTTTGCGCCGGGAACGTCAGTGCCGTGAGAGAACTTGAAAGCTTCCAGAACCACCCCCAGACCTGCGCCATCCACTTCGGAAAGCTCGGCATCATTCATCCGTTCAAGTTCTGACCAGCCAAGGTCCGAGTAGAAAAGCAGGCAAGCCGCTGCCATGAGCGTGAACAGGCCATGAGGCATTACCACTACGTTCTGCTTTCTCAGCGGGGAAACCATCAGAATAACCCCTGCCCACGGTCTATGTATTCCACGCGCTGGCGCTCGATGCCGCCCAGCGCTTCATTGAGATTGAACTCGACCGAGCCATTGGGGATATTGAAAAAACCACCACTGGTCGCACGAATGAAGTCTTCCGGCGTGAAGTCCGTCTTGGACACGTCATCCAGCCAGTCCAGATCCTGAGTCTGGAACGAAAGGAACAACCCGGATTCCGGACCGATAATCGACCGTTCACCATTTATTTCGCCGAGCTCACCGACAGGCAGACTTTTGAAATCGGTTAACGAAAAACAGGCCTGGATACCCAGCACCTGGCAATCCTGGGCAATAATATGGACATCACTCCCGTGGACTTCTATCTGGGAGCTACTGAAGGCACCCGCCCCCTGAATTAACAGGCGAGTAAAGAAAGGCACATCTTCGACGACAAAGGTTTCGCCGTTGGGAACGCCAGCGTATTGCGCCCTGATCGGATCGAACTCGCCGAGCCTGGGGTCACCCTCCGCGCCATAGACCAGCTCGGCCCGACTGGTGATCGCATTACTGCCAACCAGATAAGGCGCCAGTGCCACGATGATCGAGTCGAAAAGGTTGCCGTTGGTGTTGGCGTCGGCGAGCCCCTCACCCTGGTCGACAATGTCGATATTCACGTTACCGGTCAGGGATTGGATATCACCGGATAACACCCCCATGGCCTCGCCAAATCCAAGCCGCACCCCGACAACCTCATCTGTCGATTCATCGAAGGCAAACTCAAAGAACGGATTCCTGAGGCTAAAGGGAACGATCTCTCCCTCGGCGTAGGCAGATCCATCAGGTTTGTATTGCCTGGGGAATTTCGGATTGCGGTCAAAATAGGGCTGATTGTTGATGTAGCCCAGGGAAAAGTTCTCGATGAGCACATCTGAGGAGCCGGCGCTTTCCCCCTCCCGCTCATATCGACCGATTTCGAGGGCATCAATATTGGTCTGGATATCGACATCCATACCAAGATTTACCCTGGTATAGGACGTATTGTCCGTCTCGTCAGGATGGTATTGGCGATCAATCGACACGAATGCCTGACCGGTAACCTCCGATAGCTGATCGTCGGATATCGGGCGCAACTCTGCATTGATACTGGTGGCCATTAATGCCAGCAGCAGAATAAATCCGGCCTGCTTACTCATAATCACATCTCACTTTAAGCCGCTGTTGTTTTTTTGGCGCGGCAATGAAGCACTACGGATGCTGAATGAGTGTCTCTGAAGCTGGCTCTTTTTATTTTTTGGCCAGTTTGTGTACAGAATCTTACCTTTATCTACAAAATGTCACTGTGCGCGGCGTCATAGAATGAAGAGATCGTGAGTTTTCTTTCGGGCAATAAAAAACCCCAACATCAAGGATGCTGGGGTTTTTGGTATTAGGAGCCTGACGATGACCTACTCTCACATGGGCAACGCCACACTACCATCGGCGCAGGTCTGTTTCACTTCTGAGTTCGGGATGGGATCAGGTGGTTCCAGACCGCTATGGTCGTCAGGCAAAACGGTTGATCACTGGGTGGACGAGATGGAACGTGTGTCTTTCGACTGTGATATCGATTTCGTTGCGTTATCCGCAATTGTCTTGGGTGTTATATAGTCAAGCCGCACGAGCAATTAGTATCGGTTAGCTCAACGCCTCGCAGCGCTTACACACCCGACCTATCAACGTCCTGGTCTTGAACGGCTCTTCAGGGACCTCAAGGGTCCAGGGAGATCTCATCTTGGAAGGGGCTTCCCGCTTAGATGCTTTCAGCGGTTATCCTATCCGAACATAGCTACCGGGCAATGCGTCTGGCGACACAACCCGAACACCAGCGGTTCGTCCACTCCGGTCCTCTCGTACTAGGAGCAGCTTTCCTCAAATCTCCAACGTCCACGGCAGATAGGGACCGAACTGTCTCACGACGTTCTAAACCCAGCTCGCGTACCACTTTAAATGGCGAACAGCCATACCCTTGGGACCGGCTTCAGCCCCAGGATGTGATGAGCCGACATCGAGGTGCCAAACACCGCCGTCGATGTGAACTCTTGGGCGGTATCAGCCTGTTATCCCCGGAGTACCTTTTATCCGTTGAGCGATGGCCCTTCCATACAGAACCACCGGATCACTATGACCTACTTTCGTACCTGCTCGACGTGTCTGTCTCGCAGTTAAGCGGGCTTGTGCCATTACACTAACCGCACGATGTCCGACCGTGCTTAGCCCACCTTTGTGCTCCTCCGTTACGCTTTGGGAGGAGACCGCCCCAGTCAAACTACCCACCACACAGTGTCCTCATCCCCGATCAGGGGACCAAGTTAGAACCTCAAACATATCAGGCTGGTATTTCAAGGTTGGCTCCACGAGAACTGGCGTTCTCGCTTCAAAGCCTCCCAGCTATCCTACACAAACATGCTCAAAGTTCACTGTGAAGCTATAGTAAAGGTTCACGGGGTCTTTCCGTCTAGCCGCGGATACACCGCATCTTCACGGCGATTTCAATTTCACTGAGTCTCGGGTAGAGACAGCGCCCCCATCGTTACGCCATTCGTGCAGGTCGGAACTTACCCGACAAGGAATTTCGCTACCTTAGGACCGTTATAGTTACGGCCGCCGTTTACCGGGGCTTCGATCAAGAGCTTCGCACGAATGCTAACCCCATCAATTAACCTTCCGGCACCGGGCAGGCGTCACACCGTATACGTCCACTTTCGTGTTAGCACAGTGCTGTGTTTTTAATAAACAGTCGCAGGGGCCTGGTATCTTCGACCGGCTTCCGCTCCACCCGCAGGGGCTTCACGTACATACCGGCGTGCCTTCTCCCGAAGTTACGGCACCATTTTGCCTAGTTCCTTTACCCGAGTTCTCTCAAGCGCCTTGGTATTCTCTACCTGACCACCTGTGTCGGTTTGGGGTACGGTCTCGAATCACCTGAAGCTTAGAAGATTTTCCTGGAAGCAGGGCATCAATGACTTCCCGCTCTCATGAGCAGTCGTCGTCGCGTCTCAGGATTGAGGACCCGGATTTGCCTAAGTCCTCTCCCTACTCGCTTAAACCGGGACAACCGTCGCCCGGCTCACCTAGCCTTCTCCGTCTCTCCATCGCAGTGATCCAAGGTACGGGAATATTAACCCGTTTCCCATCGACTACACCTTTCGGTCTCGCCTTAGGGGCCGACTCACCCTGCGCCGATTAGCGTTGCGCAGGAACCCTTGGTCTTCCGGCGTGGGAGTTTTTCACTCCCATTGTCGTTACTCATGTCAGCATTCGCACTTCTGATACCTCCAGCATGCTTCTCAACACACCTTCGCAGGCTTACAGAACGCTCCCCTACCCCGCATACAAAGTATGCAGCCGCAGCTTCGGTGACCAGTTTGAGCCCCGTTACATCTTCCGCGCAGGCCGACTCGACTAGTGAGCTATTACGCTTTCTTTAAAGGATGGCTGCTTCTAAGCCAACCTCCTAGCTGTCTGAGCCTTCCCACATCGTTTCCCACTTAACTGGTACTTGGGGACCTTAGCTGGCGGTCTGGGTTGTTTCCCTCTTCACGATGGACGTTAGCACCCACCGTGTGTCTCCCGGATAGTACTCACAGGTATTCGGAGTTTGCATCGGGTTGGTAAGTCGGGATGACCCCCTAGCCGAAACAGTGCTCTACCCCCTGTGGTATTCGTCCGAGGCGCTACCTAAATAGCTTTCGGGGAGAACCAGCTATCTCCGGGCTTGATTAGCCTTTCACTCCGATCCACAAGTCATCCCCTGGCTTTTCAACGACAGTGGGTTCGGTCCTCCAGTTGATGTTACTCAACCTTCAACCTGCTCATGGATAGATCGCCCGGTTTCGGGTCTATGCCCAGCGACTAAATCGCCCTATTCAGACTCGGTTTCCCTACGGCTCCCCTAGACGGTTAACCTCGCCACTGAACATAAGTCGCTGACCCATTATACAAAAGGTACGCCGTCACGGAACAAGTCCGCTCCGACTGCTTGTACGCATACGGTTTCAGGATCTATTTCACTCCCCTCACAGGGGTTCTTTTCGCCTTTCCCTCACGGTACTGGTTCACTATCGGTCAGTCAGGAGTATTTAGCCTTGGAGGATGGTCCCCCCATGTTCAGACAGGATGTCTCGTGTCCCGTCCTACTCGATTTCACTGGACTCAGGTTTCGGATACGGGGCTATCACCCACTATGGCGGCTCTTTCCAGGGCCTTCTCCTACCAGTTGTCCAGCTTAAGGGCTGGTCCCCGTTCGCTCGCCGCTACTGAGGGAATCTCGGTTGATTTCTTTTCCTTCGGGTACTTAGATGTTTCAGTTCCCCGAGTTCGCCCCGTACGGCTATGTATTCACCGCACGGTACCGACCCGAAAGTCGGTGGGTTTCCCCATTCAGAGATGTCCGGATCACAGCTCGTTTGCCAGCTCCCCGAACCTTATCGCAGGCTTCCACGTCTTTCATCGCCTCTGACTGCCAAGGCATCCACCGTATGCGCTTAGTTGCTTGACTATATAACCCCAAGACAACTGATCACGACCCAACACCCTTCACCAGGCAAGCCTGACAAAGAATCTTGTTTCGAGACAGTCTCTTGAAGCGATATAACAACCACTTCAACGACAACACCGGATAACGCTTGAAATCGCTATCACATTGAACATTGTTCCTCGGAGATAATGAGAAACAATATTCGTGTTCTATCTCGTCCAATTTGTTAAAGAGCAAATCTGACCCAGTGATCAGAAAGAAGGGCTTCGCTTGATCTGTCATCAAACCGAAACACTTGTTTCTGCACACTGCTAAC
>NZ_JBJJLB010000002.1:0-191101 GCF_045449795.1 Marinobacter alkalisoli | reverse complement strand
TAACAAGTGACTGTGGTGTCAATCGCATATATTAAGCCACTTTTTCACGCCACGGTTCCTGATTTTTGACCATGGTATTGAGCACCACAATCATCTTTCGCATGCAGGCAACGACGGCCACTTTTGGAATCTTCCCCTGGGCCTTCAAGCGTTCGTAAAAGCGTTTGAAAACGGGATTGCACTGAATGGATGAGAGCATGGCCATGAACATCACGGTTCGGACTCTGGGGCGCCCACCTCGTATCCTCCGTTTGCCATTGAGCTTGCCGCTGTCTCGATTGATGGGTGCGACACCGACCAGTGCGGCGATCTCCTTTCGGTTCAGAGAGCCGAGCTCCGGCAGCTCACTCAGGAAGGTGTAGGCGAGCACTTTTCCGACACCGGGCACACTGGTCATGATGTCCATTTTGGTACGCCAGTGATCCACTTTGGCCACTTCCTGCTCGATTTGTCGGGTGATCGTTTCAATCTGGCTCTGCAGCATCCTGAGTAAGCTTTTAATGGATCGGTGAAGGGGTTTTGGCATGATCTGGAGACGGTTTTTCTCCATGGTGGACATCTCCATAAGCTGAGCCCGCCTGGCCAATAAGTCTCTGATCTTTTGTGATGTTTTGTCCGGGATAGGTCTGAATTCCGGCTTGAGTGTGGCAGCATATTTGGCAATCACCTGGGCATCAATACGGTCAGTTTTGGCGAGCACGCCGATGGCCTGAGCGTAACGTCTGACACTGGTGGGATTGACGACTATGATCGGTAAGCCTGCCTGATTGCAGGCCTGAACCAGGGCATGCTCATGGCGCCCTGTGGCCTCCACCACGATTCGTTCAATATCGTAGTCCTTGAGGATCTTCACGAACCGACGAATGTGGGCTTCGCTATTGGGAATTGAATAAAACTGTCCGGAAGGATGGAGAGCGATATCAAGGTTGGCTTTACCAACGTCGACACCGATATTCAGTGAAGTTTGGATTTCTGTGGTGTTCATAATAAGCTGACTCTGCCTTGCTATACGGGCTCGAGGCCCCGATGACTGTACGAGTTATCGCTTGAGAGTCATGCAGCGCTACGCACTTGTTACCGGTCTCTCGAATGAGGAGCCTGCCAACATCGAGCTGCTGCATGAAGGCCCCCAGCGGCCACTGGGGGTGGGCCTCAATTTACCCAAACACGGCAGAAATTATCCATACAAGGCCAGCCACAGCGACGGCTTTTCCGTTGCGGCTTCGCCTCCACTACAAAGCCGCGCGTGCTGGCGGCGTTATGGGTTCAAAATGTTGCCAACCAAGACTGCTCTGGTTATTTTGTCTGTAAGTTTCCTGTTGTCAGGGTGTGTCGGGATTCATGCAGGATTTGGATTGGAAGAGGGGCCGGAATTAAGTGCTGAGGATTTGTTGCGAGGCGCGCGCCTTTGCCATTTAGAGATAGAGCGTGAAAGCCAATTAAAGCCTGAAAGGTTGCGCTCTCACTTCAGAGACGTAGAAGTCGAAAGTTATAAATCAAAGACTGTCTACAGATTTAATAAAATAAAATATACTAATATGTTAGCGATTAGTGCCGGGGTAACGATTCCTTTATTCTATCATGAGGAAGATTATCAATGTGAAGCAATATACTATAAAAATAAAGATCCGGTTTTTAGGAACTATGAGGAGCCTTATAAATTGACCGGTTTTATATGTGGAGTATATACAGATAATAGTTGGGCATTTCAAGCCGGCTGTGTAAGTGACTACTTTCAGCGCTAGGAGGCACTGGTAGCCCCATAACAAGCGACTGTTGTCGAACGCACCTACGCTAGCGCTCCGGTGCGCCGCAAAGCCAAGACGTTAAATCCTTATCAATATTGAATCCGACGGCTGCGAAAATCTTTGGAATTTCGTTTGAAAAGTACAGGCAGAGCAGGAAGCTATGAAGCGTGTCAGAGAGATTGCAGCAGTACTTGGCGTCTTTATACTTTTGGGGCCGATTTTCGGCGGGCTCACTGTGTTTTCTCTAGCCTCTATCGTCGGTGATGTCCAAAATGAAATGTTTCTGTTTGTGATTGTCTTTTCCTATTTCTTTGGACTAGCTCCAGCAGCGTTGACAGGATTATTGTTTTGTTTTGGCCTGTACAAATTTACGGAAAAGGAATCTGATATTAGTATCCGTCGTGCAGCTTTTCTGGGGTCTTGTTCCGGATCCATCGTAGCACTTGGCGGTATATTTTTATTTGGTTTTGGATATAGCTCACTATCTAGAATTGAAATTGAAGTAGCGATATGTGTTATCGCAACACACTCCATTGCCGGCTGCCTGTGTGGTATTTTCAGCCGTGATTCATGGTCAACTAACAGGAAAATCCGACTTGTTGACTCTGAGCCACTGGAAGGCTGAAGCTGCACATAGTTCTAATTTAACAAGGTGGTTAATGGGACGCCAACTACGCTGCGCTCCGTTGGCGCCTTTTACCACTGGCGTTAAATTAATCCTAGAGTTATTAGTTTTTTTCGACCTAGAGGAATCAAGCATCAAAAGCTTCGCAATTATTTCGATTTTTTCTCTTTAGGATTTATTTCTGCATTTTTTTCAGCAGTATAATTATGAGGAAAATATTGTAGAAGATGACACATGGCTACTTTACAACCCATTGAGAAGAACAATGGTTAAATTGCTAGATTATGCAAAGTCTTGCAGGCCTAACCCCGATATTGAAATTTGGTATAGCCTACTTAATTCAAGCACCAAAGATCTTTATGAATGGCATATGGATCGTATAAAAAGTATATTTGTTTGATACCACAGATTACATTGAACCTCATAAAAGCGCTCATGAAAATTACGTTCACTACATTGATAATATTGAAAAAATTTACGCGCACTGCGAGTTTTAGTCTTTAACATGGCCGCTTTTCAGAGCTACGATCCCGCGGTTAAAGGCGAATATCTCTTCAGATAGGAACGAAGCGCCTATTGGGTCAGCCGACCGCTTCGCAGATGGCCTCGGCATCGTTGTCGTCGTTCTTGCTGCTCTTGCGATAGGGTGCCACGATTCGCGGTGCAATAATTCGAACGTCATGGCCGAGCCTGGTCATCTCCCGCGCCCAGTAGTGGGCGCCCGAGCAGGCTTCCATGCCGATCAGGCACGAAGGTAATTGTGCGAAGAACGGCAACAGCTTGAGTCGATTCACCCGTTTGCGAACCACGACCTTGTTGTGTTGGTCGGTGCCATGAATACTGAACACAGTTTTCGCCAGATCAATGCCAATGGTTGGAACATACATGATGACTCCTCCTGCTTTTGATT
Organism: Marinobacter alkalisoli; assembly: GCF_045449795.1. Taxonomy (NCBI): domain Bacteria; kingdom Pseudomonadati; phylum Pseudomonadota; class Gammaproteobacteria; order Pseudomonadales; family Marinobacteraceae; genus Marinobacter; species Marinobacter alkalisoli. Next base: position 187,818 of record NZ_JBJJLB010000002.1, on the reverse strand, counting down.
CAAGATGTCGAACACCTTCAATGCGGCACATGGATGCCGTGGGAGCAGGGGGAGTCCATATCATTCATTAAGAGGCGGGTAGTAGATGCAACAATCGCAGATTATGGAAGATAAGATTATTTCAGCAGTAAAAGACTTTGCTGACTCGATAAACTCGGGGAGCAAGGTCGTTGCTGACATGTCTTCACTAATAGATGTGACGGATAAGTTGCCTCTTTCGAGTTTTGACTACTGGGAGCGATTGATTCGTTCCGAGTTTTCTTCAGCACTAAGAGAATCAAACGCTCCGAAGTGGAAGGCATGGTCAAAGACTAAAGCATTGATAACTTGGATTGATCTAATTAGCTGGGATGGTTACAGGCGAGAAAAAGCTCTACGAGCCCTGTCGGGGGAGGCACCCAATACATTCTTTTTCTCTCTTGCTGTCCGCAGGCTTAATGATTGGGTGCCTCAAGTTCGTAAGGCCGCAAGGGACAAGCTTCCTGAGATAGCAAGATCGACTGATCCTAAATATGTTGTTGAAGCGCTGTGTGTTGCACTTTCCAATTGGAACTCCTGGGGCAGGATCGAAGAAGCGGATAAAGAGGTGCTTCTTCAAGTCATTTGTGAAGAGGAAATAGCAAAGTCGCTTAGGTCTAAGTTGGTTTTATCAGCTTCTGGGCCTATGCCTTCGCTCTTTTCTCAGCTTGGTCGCACCCCGATACTTGATGGGAAAATTGAAGGAATAGCTGGTTCAGCTATTCAGCCTTGCGTTCGAGCTAAAGCATACCGTAGCTTATTTGAAGGGCGAGTTGTATGGATGGAAGGCCGGAAATGGGAGTGGACCGATATACGATATTGTGAAGGCCGGCTGAAGCCTATCGTTGCTGAACGAAAGTTGAATATTAAAACCCCACTAATCGAATTGCTAAAAAGATCATCTGAAGATCCTTCATCTATCGTTAGACGAGTTTCAGCAGAGATTCTGATACGAGAGCTAGACAGTCTAGGTTCTGTAACTAGGGCTTTTGCTGAGCGATTTGCGTTAGACAAATCTCACCCTGTATCTGAGAGGGGTGAGTTCGCATTAAAGAAACTGGAAGAAGCGGAACGTGCCAATGCCTCTTAGCAAGGTCAAGCACCATCGCGCACTTCGTGCGCTGGACCTCGCTACGCTCGGTCGGTGTTGGCAGCGTTAAAACCAGAAAGCAGGACGTCGTATGCCAAGGATGACACCACACCCAATTTTCCAGCTGATTCTGTCCGCTTCGTTCGTATTCCCCGGACTTGCACTTGCTGGACAAGCTAACCCTGACGACTACATCGGCAGTAAACAGTTGGTCTTGGAAGTCCGATACTGTGAATGCGAGGCCACCAAACCCGATAGTCGTCCATCCGATTTATTACCGGGTTTTCTGGAAGAGTCGAGTATTTTGAGGGTAGCTGTGGCCGCCGAAGATAAGGGCTTTGCTTCGTCCCATGAAGTTTCAATCGGTTTTGAGTTCAGTCGAATCAAAAACTCATCCGGTAAACTCAAGTTCAACTATGCTGGCACATATACCACACGTAGCGGGGATAGTTCGGGCCAAGGGCAGCTCTTGCTGGAGAAGGGTCAATGGGTAAACCTGTTTGGCTCGCTTCACGAGAGTGAAGCCGGGTCGCGCCATGCCAATGTCGCGGTGCGGCTGGTCGAGCCAGATGGTTCCTGATGGCGCTATGTCTACCGACCAGAACGGAGGAACAGATGAAGTCCATTACGACCTCGCTCATGTTTGTCGGGGAGCAGGCCGGGAAAGCCGAGGAGGCAATCAAGTTCTATACCTCTTTATTTCCAGGTTCAGAGATCACCGATATTCAGCGCTACGAAGCTGGTGAGCTCGAACCAGAAGGTTCTGCCAAGATGGCTCGGTTTACGATAAGCGGTACCGAGTTTATGGCGCTGGATAGCCACCTTGACCACCGGTTCAATTTTACACCCTCCATGTCACTGTATGTTGAGTGTGAATCGACGAGCGAAATTGAGGCGGCATTTCGGGCCTTGGCTGAAGGTGGCTCCGAGCTAATGCCTTTGGATAATTATGGTTTTAGTCAAAAATTTGGGTGGTTGAAGGATAGGTATGGGGTGTCCTGGCAGCTCAACCTGTCGAACCAGAATGGCGGCAGCATCAACACATAGCCAAGTTCAGCACTCTGTAGCCTCCGGCTGCCGGACGCTCGCAAGCTCGCGCCGGTTATTGGGGCGTTATACATGAGAAGGAACTCTGATGAGCCTGAAAAATCACTTTGAATTGCTAGCCGCCTACAATCAGTGGATGAACTCGAAGGTTTATGAGGCTGCGGGACAGCTCTCTGCAACCGATCTGGCCAAAGACCGTGGGGCCTTTTTTGGCTCCATCCTGGGTACCCTGAATCACATCCTCGTTGGTGACATCCTCTGGCTCAAACGGTTTGCTACCCATCCGTCCTGCCTGCACTCGTTGCGGGAGGTCGCTGATCTCCAGAATCCGACAAGCCTGGATCAAATACTCTTTGACGATCTTGGTCGCTTATCTGACCAGCGCATCTGGCTGGATCGCCAGATTATTAACTGGATAGCCGAGCTATCCGAAGGCGATCTGGATTTCGTTCTCAGCTACCACGACATCAAAGGCATTCCTGCCAGAAAACGGTATTCGAGCCTGGTTCTTCATTTTTTTAATCATCAAACGCATCATCGAGGGCAGGTTTCTACCTTGCTATCACAGGCGGGAGTGGATATCGGGGTTACTGACCTGTTGGCTCAAATTCCAGAGGAGACTCATCTATAACCAGCCGCTGTTGCCGGACAATTTTTTCACTGCTGGGCCGACCGAGGCCCCACCGGTTGGGCTGGCGAATGGGTACCCCGATTTCCGCACGCGCCTGTATAGATGCCGGATCAGGCAGGCCTTGGCTCCGGTGGATTACGTCGACATTGCTGGTACCACCGGGCACTGGCGGCAATAACCGCCTCCATCGGGGGGCGCGCCAACCCTTGTTCCCGCAGAAAAGCATCGGTGCTTGCGGTGTCAAAGCGGGTGGGTTGGATAAAGTGCAGGGCCTCCGGCCAGGTGTTCATCAGCCGCGGCAGACCGGGCAGGTGTAGCAGGGCGGCGAGTACCGGAATCGGCAGATGGCGCTGGGGCGCCCGCCGGCCCAGCAAGTCGGCTGCGATGGCGAGCATACCCTGCAAATTAGGCGTGGTCGGGTCCAGGGCCAACAACCGTTTCGGGGCGTTGTCACTGGTGGCGGCAACTGCAATCAGTGACGCCAGATGATCCACAGCCACCAGGGGCAGCCAGTGGTCGGGACTGCCCGGGATCATCGCCATGCGCCCCCGGGCCAGGTTGTCGAGCAAGGCAAACAGTGGCTGGCTCGGATCCAGAGCGCCTGTGTGGCTGTGGCCGGCGACAGTGGCGGGTTGGACTTCCACCACGTCCAGATCGCTTTCAGCCGCCAGCGCGCGTACCCGGATTGCCGCTTCCAGTTTGCTGGCCTCATAACCGCCGGCCCGACGGTAAACCCGCCGCCAGTTCACCCGTTCAGGGTTATCGTCGTTGATTCCCAGTCGCAGCAGGTGATCTTGGTTTTCCAGCATGAAGCCGCTGATAAACACCAGGCGGCTGTGGTGACGCCTGGCCAGCTCGGCCACCGCCAGGCTGCCGGCTACATTGGTGCGATGGGCCGTGGCAGGGGCTAGCTGCCAGGCAAAGCGGGCCCCCAGATGAATGATGACCCGGGAAGCGGGCAGGTCCTCCGGCAGGCCCAGGCCGGGCAGATCCAGATCCCCCTGCACGGCATGTAGGCGGTCGCCCTGCCCGCCCAGGGCATTCACCTGTCGGCGCAAGATCGGGAGCTGACTCTCAGGTTGGCGCAATACGGCACACAGGTCGTGACTACGGGTTAACTGGGCACAGACATGGCGGCCGATAAAGCCTGTGGCGCCGGTGATGAACAGGGTCATGGCAGGTCTCCTTGTTAAGGTCTGCCACCACGTTAAAGGGTAGAGTATGCTCTAAGGTCAACACCCGGTTGAGGGAGTATTATGCAGATTGCGGAACTGGAGCAGCGCACTGGGGTGAACCGCCACACCCTGCGCTATTACGAAAAGGCCGGCCTGCTGCAGGAAGTGGAACGGCGCGGCAACAATTACCGGAACTACCCGGAAAAGGCGGTGGAGCGGGTCGCCATGGTCCGTCAGCTCAAGGCGTTGGGCTTTTCCCTGCGCGAGATTCGAGAGGTGCTGGATGCGTTGCGCAGTGACAGCATTGATTGTGAACAGGGCGCGGTGCTGATGGCGGAAAAAAAGGCGGCGGTAGAGGGCAGGATTCGCGAGCTGAAACAGGTCAGCGCCCTGCTTGGCCGTGAACAGCAAAGGCTGGAAGAAAGCGCGGCGGCCTTACGCGAAAGCGGGCGCTGCAAGTAACCAACCGCTTCAGTTCGTTCAACACTCCCCCCGGGTATACTTCGGGCTTCCACCCATAACCAAGGAACAAATCCATGCCCCTGGCTGAAAAAATCTGTCTGCCGCCCTGGATGACGGGCGCGTTTATGGTGTCGCTGATCGTCGAGGAAGTGGGCGGCGCGCTGGTACTGGGCACCGGTGCCATGTTGGGGATCTGGGGAGGCTAAAGGCTTACTTTCCCGACTCGCGGGACTGACCGCGAATGGTGTGGCCCCAAGCCAAGGGATTGGCCTGGATACACCGCTACCATGCTCAGCCCAACCGTCCGTTTCCGACGAACACAGGCTGTATCAGACAGAACCATGACTCCAGAAGAACCACGAAGCTCATTTGTTACCTCCCTTATTGAAGAACAGGCGCCCCAGGAAGTCCTGCAACTCGGCCTGGGTGATTTTGACCTGACGCTGTCGGTCTGCCGTGCGCTTCGTGCCCTGGATAATTCAGCGCTGACACTGCTCACCCCCAACCTTCTTCAGCACTCCGAGTTTCTCAAAGAGACCCGGAAACGGAACGTGGAAACGGTGATGGATCTGGTCGAGCTGAACCGAACGCCCGCCGATGAAGTGCTTCCGGATTTCTATTTCCAGAACCGAGCCATCAATCTGGCCATCATTAACGAAGTGGGTCCATTCGATCAGGCACTGGTGGCCATTTACTACGTCGACAAGATGTTCGTGTCCCGGGGCACCCTGATCATTAACAATGCGGACACCCCGGTGATGAGGAAGCTTTGCCGTTACCTGGTGACCGAGCGTGAATACACGCTTCTGCGAACCCTCGATGGTGTAAAAAACGGATCAGCCCTCACCCGCTTACTTCGCCGCCAATTCAATAAGGCTCCCAGGGTTGTGCAGGACACCGTTAATACCCTCATCAACCCCGACCTGCTCATGCTGGATGACGATCCAGAACTGCAGGGGTCGATGATCGCCCTGACAAGACGTGCGGAGGAAGGCGAGATCGATATGGACTTCGATACCCTGCTGGAATCCATCATGAGTGAGTAAGCCGGGGTCGGCACAACACCTGAAGTGTGCAAACGACGTCACGCGATTGCATGGCAGCGGGCCGGGCGATGGGCTAAGCTCTTGTTTTATCGTTTTTTGGCAAGATGCTGATTAACACCGGGGATACAGGGAGGAACCATGAAACCACGGATCAGTATGATCACTCTGGGTGTGGATGATCTGCCGCGTTCGATCAAGTTCTACGAGCACGGCCTGGGCCTTCCTAGAATGGATTCGCCACCTGAAGTGGCATTTTTTACCCTGAACGGTACCTGGCTCGGCCTGTACGGGCGTGAAGCCCTGGCGGAAGATGCGTCGGTGTCGGGGCCTTCTGAAGGGTTTGCGGGGTTCAGTCTGGCGCACAATGTGAGCTCTGAGCACGAGGTAGACCAGGTCATGGCTCAGGCGGTCGCAGCGGGTGCCGTTGTCACCAAGCCTGCCCAAACAACGGATTGGGGTGGCTACGCCGGTTATTTTTCTGACCCCGATGGTTATCTCTGGGAAATCGCACATAACCCGCTGTTTTGGGTCGGGCCTTCGGATGAGTAATAGATCAATATAAGGGAAAACTTTTGGATCTGGATGAAATAGTTCGACAAGCCGGCGACGAGCGATCAGCAATCGCTCTGAAGGGGTTGCTTCAAAGATTCTTAGACCCGGCCTTTGGAGCCTTGCCAAAGTCAGAGATTGAATTGCTCGTATTGAACGCTCTGGAAGAAGTAGGGGCAATTTCATCTGAGCCCGGGGTATATGAGCTCGTATCGAAGCTTCGTGTTACAAGAACAAAAGCCCGTAAATTAATCTACGAGAGAGAGCTGAGAAGGCTTTCAGTGTCGGAACTGGATTCGCGAGTAAAGAATCTTCTCAAGCGCCCAATTATTCAGAAGTCTGGCGACCAATTCGTTCTAGAAATTGAAAACCCGCTGATATCTGACCATTTACGATCCAAAGTTCAGTTACTCGGCCACGTTTCAGACGGCTCTTTCTCTCCCAGCATCGTCAAATTGCCCCTGGACGCAGTCGTTGCACTGATCGAACTGTACATCCCTGAACATGAACGCCAGGCGGTTAAGGAAGCGCTCATCGCGGCTGGAGCTCCAGACAAGTCCTTTAAAGGTGTGTTGAAAGCTGTCCTCAAAAAGGTTGCTGGTAAAGTCGCATCAGACACCGGGGAGGCATTGCTGGAAAGCGCATCGGAATATATGTCGCCTATTGTTGATGGAGCTGTCGACGGGCTCACAGAGAAAATTTCAGAAGTTTTTCCTGTTGAAGGTGAGAATGGTGGCTAACACGGCCAGCCTGTACGCTCCAGCGAAGCAGACCAGGACACCAAGGCCGCTGGATGGCTGTTCTGCGCAGCATGATTGAAAGCGCAAAATGAAGACGTCACGCGATTACATGACAGTAACAGGATAGATGGACTAAGCTGTTGTTCTGCCTGGTTTATGGGCATGACGCTCGTGAGCGAAAAGTCGTAATAATCAAGCGGTCAGCTTTCGCGATATCGAAGCGTTCTATCTAATTGCTGTCAGGAAACCACAATGACTCTACGAACTCTCCCCTTTTGGCTCGTTGATGTATTCGCTAACCAGCCATTGTCAGGCAATGGACTGAGTGTGTTCTTGCTTGATGACGATTTGCCCAAACATGTCATGCAGAGCATTACTCAGGAAATGCGACAGTTCGAAACAATTTTCCTGCAGCGGACCGATCAATCATCAAAATTCAATGCTCGGATTTTCACAATGGAAGAGGAGCTTTCCTTCGCCGGACACCCAGTCATCGGGGCGGCAGCGATGCTTCATTCTGAGTTCTTCTTGACGGAAGATGAGGTTCGCCTTGAGTTTGTCATTCATGGCCGGAGCATCAACTTGACTAGCCGTCGCCAAGGTGAGTCCTATGTCGCAGAAATGGATCAAGGAACTGCAACCGTTAATCCCCCGATTCCAGCGGAAAGAAATGAAGCCTTTTTAGAGGCGCTGAATCTTTCAATCACTGATCTGGCTCCAAAGCTTCCGTTACAGGTAGTTTCAACGGGACTTCCTTACCTAATCGTGCCTATAACTTCCAACCTTGAACGCGCCCGGATCGTTGCTTCTGACTTTGAGGATTTGTTAGCGACAGTGGGTGCCAAATTTGTTTACGTCTTGGAAGTAAACGAACTCGAAGGACGTACCTGGGAAAATAATGGTAGTGTCGAAGATATCGCCACTGGCAGTGCGGCAGGGCCGGCAGCGGTGTATTTGGTTACACATGGGCGCGCACCCGTAAATGATACCCTTGTTTTGGCGCAGGGACGATTTCTGCATAGGCCAAGCGAGCTTTATGCGACTGTTCAGGCAGGCTCTGAATTGAACGTGACCATAAGGGGTAAAGTCTGTTTGGTTGGCAATGGAACGCTACGACTTCCTAACCAATAGTTCCATTACGTTCCGGGTCTGACGGCCCTCCACCGGACAGCCTGGTCGCCGCTTCCGAACGCTTCGCGCTTGGTTTCCAAGGCACAGATGTATACAGGGAAAGGTTTAAATGAAACTTGATAAGTCACTCTCGATAGCGTTGTTTATGTTCTTATCCGGGTGCTCGCTCTTTACGATCAGTGGCCGACAGGCATATGTGGAAAATCGTTGTGAGCAAGATACTTCTGTTAGCACCAGAGGCCTGAACCACTGCCAGGATGCGGCCAGCATGAATACCTATCACCAGGATTACGAAACCTATCAAAGGGAATACGAGGAACTGTCGAATTAGCCCTATCCCGTTCGACTATGAAGTGCACCTCAAACAACAGGAGCTCATATCATGTCGGCTAACAAGACTGCACTTCCAACTATCGGTACGCTCGAAGACTGGCACAAGGCCCGCCAGGCACTCCTCGTCAAGGAAAAGGAACTGACCCGCGCCCAGGATGCACTGGCCGCCGAGCGCCGCAGACTGCCGATGGTCCCTGTCGAAGACCACTTCACCTTCACCGGGCCGGAGGGGGAGGTTTCGCTGGTTGACCTGTTCCACGGCCGCCGGCAACTGATCGTTTACTGTGCCATGCTGGAGCCCGGCGCAGCGCCCTGCCAGGGCTGTTCAATGGTCATGGACAACATTGGCCACAATATTTCACACGTCAACGCCCGGGACACCACCTTCGTGTTCACCTCACCGGCGCCGCAAAGCGAAATCACCGCCCTGCAGAAGCGGATGGGCTGGGACACGCCCTGGTACACGGATCACGGCCGCCGCTTCGCCGACGCTTTCGATGCGGGAAAAGGGTTTGCGGTGAACGTGTTCATTCGTGATGATGACAACCGTGTATACCGCACCTACTTCACCACGGATCGCGGCGGCGAGCTGTTCGACACCAATTTCCGGTTGCTGGACCTGACACCCTATGGCCGCCAGGAAACCTGGGAAGACTCACCCGAGGGCTGGCCACAGACCCCGCCGTTCGAGTGGTGGCGTATGCACGACGAATACGATACATAACCAGGGATCTCCGATTTGCCCGAGCTAAAGACCGCCGGCCTGTTTTTCATCACGGCCATTGCTGAAATCGTTGGCTGTTACCTGCCGTACCTCTGGCTGCGCGAAGGCAAGACCATCTGGCTTCTGGTGCCAGGGGCTTTGAGCCTCGCCGCCTTTGCCTGGCTGCTGTCATTGCACCCGACTGCCGCTGGCAGGGTGTATGCGGCCTACGGCGGCGTCTATATTTTTACCGCAATACTGTGGTTATGGGCGGTGGACGGCATTCGGCCAACGGTCTGGGATTTCGTGGGCTCATCGGTGGCCATTCTGGGTATGGCGATTATTATGTTTGCACCACGCAGCACCTGATAGGACCCCGCTGAATGATCACTTTTCGTACTCTTACCCTGCTCTTGATGACTTCCGCATTTTCCCTCACCCATGCGAGTCCGTTGCTTGAAGTCGTGAAAACGGTAGAACAACGCCTGGACGCCCGCGTAGGGGTCACCCTCTACGATTCTGCCACCGGAGAAACCTGGGACTATCAGGGCGATGCTCGTTTCCCCATGACCAGCACCTTCAAAACCCTTGCCTGCGCAGCGCTGCTGGCGCGGGTGGATGGAGGGACGGAGGACCTCGATCGACGAGTCACGTTCAACAAAGACGATCTGGTCACCTACTCTCCAGTGACCGAGACGCGCACTGGGGAGCCTGGCATGACACTGGGGGAGATATGTGAGGCTACTATGGCCACCAGTGACAATACGGCGGCCAATCTTGTACTGAATGCCATCGGCGGCCCCGGCAGTGTGACCGGGTTTGTTCGCGATCTGGGGGATAAGATTACGCGGCTGGACCGAACAGAAACCACCCTCAACGAGGCCGCGCCGGGTGATCCGCGAGATACCACAACACCCAATGCGATGGTGGGCAACCTCCGCAAACTCGTGCTGGGCAATGCCCTGGCTACTGATTCCAGGGATAGGCTAATAACCTGGCTCAAGGGTAACCGGGTAAGTGATAACTTACTCCGGTCCGCACTCCCCCGGGACTGGCAAATTGGAGATCGTTCGGGCGCCGGAGGCTACGGCTCACGCTCCATTGCTGCCGTGCTTTGGCCACCCAACCGCGAGCCTCTGGTACTTGCCATCTATATCACCGAAACCGAAGCATCATTCGATGAACGCAATAAGGCCATTGCGGAGATTGGGAGCGTGATTGTAAAGCTCCACTGAACACACCTGGCCCCTTTTGCCAAACCGGTGTGACGGTGGCAGGATAACCGCTTCCTGATTTTGTGCTAGAGGGCGCCATGAATCCGACCATTGAACTTCTCAAGTCACACCGTTCGATCCGTAAGTTCCAGGATCGGAAGATTCCCCGCGAGCTGTTCGAGGAGCTGATTCGTGCCGGCCAGAGTGCCGCCACATCCAGCCACGTGCAGGCTTACTCCATTATCCATGTGGTCAAACCGGAGAACCGTGAGGCCCTGGCGGAGTTGAGTGGTGGCCAGCGCTATGTGGCAGAGTGCTCCGATTTCCTGGTGTTCTGCGCGGACATGAAACGGGCCACGGATGCCGCCGAACGTGCCGGTGCCGAGGTGGTTCGCGGTATGACCGAGCAACTGCTGGTAGCCAGTATCGATACTGCACTGGTCGCCCAGAACATCGCGACAGCAGCGGAATCCGAGGGGCTGGGCCTGTGTTACATCGGCGGCATCCGCAACAATCCGGCCGAGGTGAGCGAATTGCTGCGCCTGCCGGATCATGTCTACCCGGTGTTTGGCATGTGCCTGGGCTATCCGGACCAGAATCCGGAGGTCAAGCCGCGCCTGCCGCTGGCGTCAGTCCTCAAGGAGGACTATTACCAGGATGAGCGCGACCCGGAACTGGTGGCGGAATTCGACGCCACCATGCGCACCTATTACCACGTCCGCACCGGGGGCAATAAGGACACCAACTGGTCGGAACAGCTCAAGCCCCTGTTCACCTCCAAGCTGCGCCCCCATATGCGGGACTTCTTGCGTGGCAAGGGCTTTAAAATGAAATAGCACCGGTGGCCGGGACTGATTAACCGGGCGCTCCCACCAGCGCCCGGTATACGTCCACCATGGCCAGGGTCACCGCTGTGCGGCTGCGCACCGCCGCGTCCCGGGTGGCGGTGAACTCCTGTTCCGCCGTCAGTACTTCAAAGTAGCCGATAAAGCCTTGCTCGTAACGGGTGCGGGCCAGTTCAACCGCTTTCTCCGCATCGGTCATGGCATGCTGCAGGCGCCCTTCCCTTTCCTGTGCACGCTGGTAACGCACCAGTCGAGTCTCCGCTTCCTCCAGCGCTTCCAGTACGGCTTGCTGATAGCTGGCCAGTGCCGCGCGGCTGTCGGCGCCGGCGGCCTCGATGCGGGCCTTGACCTTGCCGTGGTCCAGGAAGGTCCAGTCGATGCCCAGGGCGACACGGCGGGATTCCGCCGGACCGGTGAACAGGTCGCTGGTGTCGGCGGCAACGGAACCTATCAGCCCTCTCAGGGTAAAGCGCGGAAACAGGTCGGCGGTAGCCACGCCAATACGGGCGGTGGCAGCGGCCAGACGGCGCTCCGCAGCGGCAATGTCCGGGCGACGGCGCAGTACGTCCCCGGGGCTGTCCACGGGAATGACCGGCAAGGCTTCAGGGAGTTCGGCCGGAGGCGACAGTGTCTCCACCAGTGCCATCGGCGGCTGGCCGGTCAGCACGGCGATGCGATGCATGGCCGCGCGGATGCCCGCCTGCAGGGTGGGCAATTCAGCGCGGGTACGTTCCAGTTGGGCACGGGCACGCACCTGATCAAACTCGGTGCCCCGGCCTGCCCCTACCCGCGCCTCGACAATGTCCAGGGACTGCTGTTGCAGTGCCACGCTCTGCTGTGCCACCCGATACTGCTGTTGCAGGCCCCGCAATTCGAAGTAACTGCTGGCCAGTTGCCCGGCCAGGGCGACCTGTACCGCACCCAAGTCGGCACCGGCCGCTTCCAGTTCCGCCTGTTGCGCGTCGGTGGCGCGGCGCAGGCGTCCGAACAGGTCCAGTTCCCAGTTGGCGGCCAGACCGGCCTGGTAACGTTGCACCCGTTCCGGCCCTGCGCCCGGGGGTGACTGCTCTATGTCCGCCAGGTATTGCTCGGCGGCGGAGGCACTGGCGGTTACGCTGGGCCATTGCTCCCTTTCGGCGCCGTACAACAGGGCAGCCGCGCGCTCGTAGCGGGCCACGGCCCCTTCCAGGGTGTGGTTGGCGGTCAGGGTCCGGTCGATCAGTTGCGCCAGCAAGGGATCATCAAAACCCTGCCAGAAGCGTTGCTGATCAACACCGGCACTCGCTTGTCGCCCTTGCGAGAAGGCGTCCGGTTCCGGCGTGGCTGGCGCCTGGTAGTCCGGTCCCACGGCGCAACCGGCTAGCAGCGCCAGCGCGCCGGTCATGGTGAGTACTTTAAGCATGGCTACCTCCCGGCACAGCATCTTCATCTTCGTCCTCGTCGCAAATCAGGGTGGAGGTATGGTGACTCTTCAGGCGATGACTGCCGGAGAGCTTGCGCAGGGCCACGTAGAACACCGGCGTCAGGAACAGGCCGAACAGGGTGACCCCGATCATGCCGGCGAACACCGCGGTGCCCAAAGCCTGGCGCACCTCAGCGCCGGCACCGGTGGCCAACACCAACGGCACCACGGCGGCGGTAAAGGTGATGGAGGTCATGATGATGGGCCGCAGCCGCAACCGACAGGCCTCCAGCGCCGCTTCCACCACGCCTCGCCCCTGCAGTTCCAGCTCGCGGGCGAATTCCACGATCAGGATGGCGTTCTTGCAGGCCAGGCCGATCAATACCACCAGCCCCACCTGGACGAAGATGTTGTTGTCACCACCCCCGAACCAGACACCGATCAGCGCCGAGAGCATGCACATGGGCACGATGAGGATCACCGCCAGCGGCAGCGTCCAGCTCTCATACAGCGCCGCCAGCACCAGGAACACCAGCAGGATAGCGAGTGGGAACACCACCAGCGCGGCGTTGCCCTGGGTGGCCTGCTGATAGCTCAGGTCCGTCCATTCGAAGTCCATGCCCGCGGGCAATGTCTCGTTTGCCAGTGCGGTCAGGGTGTCCATGGCCTGCGCCGAAGACAGTACCCGTGGGTCCGCTTCTCCGGCCAGGTCGGCGGCAGGATAGCCGTTATAGCGCAACACCGGGTCCGGTCCGAAGCTCTGTCGGATATCCACCATGGAGCCAATGGGCACCATCTCGCCCTGCTCGTTGCGGGTACGCAGGCGGGCGATGTCCTCCACGCTGTCGCGGTAGGGGGCATCCGCCTGGGCAATCACCTGCCAGGTACGGCCAAAACGGTTGAAGTCGTTGACGTAGGTGGAACCCAGATAGGTCTGCAGGGTAGCGAACAGCTCCGTCAGCGGCACGCCCTGGGCCTTGGCCTTGAGCCGGTCCACTTCCGCGTCCAGCTGTGGCACGTTGGCCTGGTAGCTGCTGATGGGATAGCCCATGCCCGGGGTCTGGCTGATGGCGCCCTGGAACTGGTTCACCGCGTTCTGCAGGGCACCGTAGCCCAGGTTGCCCCGGTCTTCGATGAACAACTGGTAGCCGGAACCATTGCCCAGCCCCAGGATCGGCGGCGGCATGAAGGAAAACGCAAAACCTTCCTTCAGCCCGCTGATTTTCTGGTTGATCTGGGCGTTAATCTCCCCCGCGCTCAGGCTGCGCTCATCAAACGGCTTGAGGGGGAAAAACACCACTCCGGTGTTGGACGTGTTGGTGAATTGCAGCGCATTCAGGCCCGGGAAGGCCACGGCGTTGGCTACACCTTCGGTCTCCATGGCGATATCGGTCACCTGTTGCAGCAACTGGTCGGTGCGCTCCAAAGAGGCCCCTTCCGGCAGTTTCACCCCGGCCATCAGGTACAGCTTGTCCTGAATGGGGATGAAGCCCGGTGGCACCGCTTTGAACATCAGCCCGGTGCCGGTCAGCAACAGCGCATAGACCACAAACACCGCGCCACGCCGGCGCAGGGATCGGGACACGCCACCCTGGTATTTCTCCGCGCTGGCGTTGAAGAAGCGGTTGAAGGGCCGGAACACCCAGCCGAACAGGAAATCGATACCCCTCTGCAGGCGATCCTTGGGAGCGCTATGAGGCTTGAGCAGCATGGCCGCCATCGCCGGTGACAGGGTCAGCGAATTGATGGTGGAAATCACCGTGGAAATGGCGATGGTCACCGCGAACTGCCGGTAGAACTGGCCGGTCACACCTGAAAGGAAGGCCATGGGGATAAACACCGCACACAGCACCAGGCCGATGGCGATGATAGGGCCAGACACTTCCTTCATGGCCTGGTGGGCCGCCGCCAGCGGGCTCCGGCCTTCCTCGATATTACGCTCAACGTTTTCCACCACCACGATGGCGTCGTCCACCACGATGCCGATGGCCAACACCAGCCCAAACAGGGTCAGGGTGTTGATGGAGTACCCCAACAGGTAGAGCGCGCCGAAGGTGCCGATGACTGACACCGGTACCGCCAGCAGCGGAATGATGGACGCCCGCCAGGTCTGCAGGAACAGGGTGACCACCAATACCACCAGCAACACCGCTTCGAGCAGCGTGGCCACTACCGCCTTGATGGAATCACTGACGAAGATGGTGGTGTCGTACACCGCTTCATACTCGACACCCGCGGGGAACCGGTTGGCCAGTTCGTCCATGGTGTCGATCACCTCATCACGGATGTCCAGGGCGTTGGCCCCCGGGGCCTGGAACACACCAATAGCCACGGCGTCCTTGCCATCGAGTTGGGAGCGCAAGGTGTAGTCACCAGCCCCCAGCTCCAGCCGGGCGACGTCTTCCAGCCGCAGAATTTCGCCGTTGTCACCACGCTTGAGCACAATGTCGCCGAACTCTTCCACAGTTTCCAGCCGGCCACGGGCGTTGATCAGGGTCAGGAAGTCGCTGTCCGGCACCGGCTCGGCGCCGATCTGGCCGGCGGATACCTGGACGTTCTGCTCACGCATGGCACGGACCACGTCGCTGGCGGTCAGGCCGCGGGCGGCAATCCGGTCCGGATCCAGCCAGGCGCGCATGGCGTAGTCACCGCCGCCAAAGATCTGGGCATCCCCTACCCCCTGGATACGGGCCAGCCGGTCCCGTACATGCAGCCGGGCGTAGTTGCGCAGGTACAGGGTGTCGTAGGTGCCGTCCGGCGACGTCAGGTGAACCACCATCAGGAAAGTCGGTGACTGCTTCTGGGTGGTCACGCCCTGACGGCGTACCGCCTCCGGCAGCCGCGCCTGCGCCTGACTGACACGATTCTGCACCCGCACGGTGGCATCTTCCGCATCCGTGCCGGGGCGGAAGGTAACGGTCATCTGCAAGACACCGTCAGAACCGGCCACGGACTTGAAGTACATCATGTCCTCGACACCGCTGATGGCTTCCTCCAGCGGTGTCGCCACGGTTTCTGCAATCTCCTTGGGGTTGGCGCCGGGATAGACCGTGCGCACCACCACCGAAGGCGGCACCACTTCCGGGTACTCACTCACTGGCAGGTTGGGGATGGAGATCACCCCGATGGCGAGAATGATAATGGACAGCACCGCCGCGAAAATCGGCCGGTCCACAAAGAAGCGCGAGACATTCATTGCACAGACTCCCCGGCTACCGCAACCGCGGGGCCCTGACTGGCATCCGGTTCCCTCATGGCAACCAGTTGCGGCTTGACCTCCATGCCGGCGCCAAACACTTTCTGAACACCGTTGATGATTACCCGGTCACCGCTGTTGAGGCCTTCCCGGATCACCAGCAGATCCTCCACCTGATGACCGGTGGTCACCTGCTTGGGAGCAACCTGGTTGTTTTCGTCCACCACGTAGACGTATCGACGGTCCTGATCGGTCAGTACCGCCTTGCGGTTGACCAACAGTGCACGGTCCAGCTCGGCCACCGGCATTTCCACCCGGGCAAACTGACCGGGCTTGATCCGACCACCCGGATTGCCTAATACCGCCCGGTATTGCAGGGTGCCGGTACCGGGGTTCAGCCGGTTATCGACAAAATCCAGCAAGCCCTGGTATTGGCGGCCGTTGTCACCCAGGGCAATGCGCACATTACGGGGCTGGTCATTGGCCAGCAGCTGCTGGCTGCTGAATGCGGCCTGTTCATCGGCCTCGAAATAGACGTGCACCGGGTCCACTGACACCACCGTGGTCAGCAGGGTCTGGTCCGCGTTGGCCAGGTTGCCACGGGTCACCAGCGCCCGGCCGGCACGGCCACTCACCGGCGCGGTAACCCGGGTGTATTCCAGGTCCAGCTCCGATGTATCCAGTGCTGCCTGGGCGGCTTCCACCCGGGCGCGGGCACTCATCAACGCGGCGTTGCGCTGATCGTATTCCTCCTGCGAAATGGCCCGGCTCTCCAGCAACGTCTTCGCGCGGCCAGCTTCACTCCTGGCCAGTTCCAGCTGGCTCCTGGCCAACGCCAGATCGGCACGGGCCGCCTGCGCACGGGCCTGATAGGGGCGGGGGTCAATCTGGAACAACAGGTCACCGGCCTGCACCAGCTCCCCTTCCTCAAAGGCTACCTCGTGAATGTAGCCGCTGACCCTGGGCCGCAGGTCCACAGTTTCAGGTGCTTCCACGCGCCCAGTGAACGATTCCCAGAGAGTCACCGGCTCCACAATGACTTCCGCCACATCCACCTCCGGTGGTGGCGGCATCGCCATCGCCTCGTCACTCTGCACATCGCATCCGGACAGTAACACTGTCATCATTACCAGAGCCGGGACCAACACCCGGCCAGGTCCTTTGAAGTTTTTTCCGGTCAGACGTTCCATGATTCCTAGCTCCGCAGTCAGGGGCGCCTTGTGAGCGTTCCCGTTAATCAAGAGATCCGGTCAGATCGCTTGTTAGGTCGGTTGGGGTAGAGGTTTTTCGACATGAAACGGTATATTTCAGTCCCTCTTCCCCGATTGGTCGTCTAACATAAGGAGTGTTGAGTGCAGGAGGGTATCGGGTTACTGCGGGAAGCTTGCCCGATTCTGCCAATGTACCTGTAACCCACACCGCCGGGGCCCAGGGAGCGGGAGAATGACCGTTCGATTTCCATAGTATTTCGCGTCGGTTACAGGCTTTCGGTGTTTTTACCTGGGTTTTCGCACCGGTTGCCGGTTTCTGCGCAGTGATTGCCTGATTCTGCAGAACCTGCTCAAAGGGCATACAGTTCAGGTTTCGAAGGATTATACTGCCGCGAAAGGGAGACGCGACGATGACTGCCACCATTCCTGAGTTTGCCACCAACCTCGCTCTGAACCTGCAGCAGCAACTGGCCCGGGTGGCCGGTCGCTGGACATCACAGCAAGGGATACAGAGTTCCGCCATTGATGGCCTGGAGCTGATTCGTTGCGACCAGCCCTCCAATTGCGGCTCCACCGTCTACGAGCCGTCCCTGTGTTTCGTGATTCAGGGCACCAAGACTATTCTGTTGGGTGACCGGGAAATTACTTATGCACCGCTGACCTATCTGGCCAGTTCCGTCCATCTGCCGGTTCTGGGCAGAATTGTCGACGCCACCCCGGAGCATCCCTACCTGGCGGTGAAGCTCACCGTGGAACCACAGGAAGTGGCGGATCTGGTACTGGAACTGGGCGACAAGGCCCCACCGCTGGATCACCATGGCCCCTGCCCGGAAGTGGAGTGTGGCCTGTGTATTTCGTCGATGGACGAGCGGATGCAGAGCGCGCTTTACCGACTGCTGAGCCTGCTCGATTCCCCCGGAGACATCGCCATACTGGCGCCATTGGCCCGCCGGGAAATCATCTACCGGGCCCTGATCGGAGACATGGGCTCACGCATGCGCAAGTTTGCTGCCGCCGATTCCCAGGCGCACCGGATTTCCACGGTCATTTCAGCGTTGAAGGATCACTACGCAGAGCCCCTGCGTATCCGCGAATTGGCGGACGCGGCAAACATGAGCGAGTCCACCCTGTACCATAGCTTCAAACAGGTCACCCGCATGTCACCGCTGCAATTCCAGAAGAAACTGCGCCTGCACGAAGCCCGGCGCCTGATGCTGGCCGAAGGCCTGGAAGCCGCCACCGCCAGCTATCGGGTCGGCTACGAAAGCCCCTCCCACTTCAGCCGGGAGT
This sequence comes from Marinobacter alkalisoli, assembly GCF_045449795.1. Lineage (NCBI taxonomy): Bacteria > Pseudomonadati > Pseudomonadota > Gammaproteobacteria > Pseudomonadales > Marinobacteraceae > Marinobacter > Marinobacter alkalisoli. The sequence continues at coordinate 169,735 of NZ_JBJJLB010000002.1, read as the reverse complement.
ACAGCCGCCTGTTTGGCGCACCGCCCAGGGCGGACGTCACCTTCCTGCGCGGGGAACGGAGAGCGCCCGAACCCGTGTAACCGGCCGCACTCAGCCGTAGAACAGCAACGGCACGAACGCCACCAGCACCAGGGATATACCCATGGCAATCAGTGGCATGATGATGCGTTCATGGCGCTGGTAGAAAGTGCCGCCTTCTTGCTGCGCCGCCAGCACTTCCGCTTCGCCGACCACCTGTCGGGTCAGCAGGTGGTTCAGGGCCACCGGCGGGCTCAGGTAGCCCAGTTCGAAGGCCACCAGGGTGACCATCCAGAAGTGAATGGGGTGGATCCCGCTGCTGTAGGCGATGGTGGACACGGTGGCGGTCACCAGGATGACGGCGCCAAAGGCGTCCATGATCATGCCAAGGATCACCAGGATGACAACCATCAGCAGCATTGCGGACCAGGCGCTGTCGAAGGCCTGGGGGAAGGCTTCCATTAGCTGGGAGCGCTCGATAACACCGCCAATACTCACGGACAGCCCAAGCAACAGCAGCAGCGCCCCGATCTCGGCGGTGGTGTCGTTAGTGGCTGACCGCAGGCTGCTTTCCAGGCCCTGGTGCGGAGGCCCCTCACTGGCGCGGCGCGCGCTCTTCTTCAGGGTCACGTGCTCGAACAGCAGTATCGCCAGCATGATCACCGGCAACAGGCGCGGCGCCGAAAACTCGTCCATCTTGACGTCCAGGGCAAAACGGTAAAGCAGCACCACGCCGGCAATCACCAGGGCGTAGGGAATCAGTGGTCGCAGGGCCTGCATCATGGCCGGGAATGCCTCAGCGGACGGTGCCAGATCAAACTTGCTCTGGCGGTTGACCGTCAGCGCCACGGTCATGAACATCATGGCGGTCAGCACGAACACCCAGATACCCCAGCCAAACAGCTCGTCGGTGGTCACCTCCCGGTTAAGATAGGCGATGACTACCACCAGCAGACAGGGGCGTAGCACCACCCCCAGGGAGCCGGACATAGCGGTGGCGGCCAGGGCCAGGTGCCGGCGCGCGCCCGCGGCCCGCAATTCGCTGTAGATTACTGCCCCCGCGGCGATAACGAAAATGCCTGAGGCGCCGGTATAGGCCGTCGGTACCGCCGCCACCAGCACGGCAACCACGGCCAGCATCTCCGGCGGCATCCGCCACGGACGAAACACGTTGAAGACCAGTGTGGCCAGCCGTGTCTGCTTGAGCATCATCCCTACCCAGACGTAGAGCCCGACATTCAGGAACATGTCCGCCAGCTCCATCATCTTGCCGAGATAGATGCCGATGCCGGAGGCATGCCCGATCAGGGCAAAGTAGGTGCCCGAGATCAGACACATCAGGGTATACAGCGGTACCGCCAGGAAAGCCTTGTTGAAGCTGCCGCCGTCCTTCAGGTCATCGGGTACCCGGAACAAACGGTACAGGCTGGCAAGGGTTAGACAGGAAAAACCGATGATCCACAGGTTGTGGAGGAGCAGCGCTTCCGGTGACATGGAGGTGTCGCTGCCCAGGCTCGATTGCCGGAAAATCACGCTGGAGCCCAGCAACATGGCGTTGGCGATGGTCTGCAGAGTATGGGATACGGTGTAATCGAGCCGGGTTTCCATGGCCCGCATGGCAATGTGGTGGCGTGTCAGGGTTGCGGTCACCGCGCACAGCATTACCAGGATCACCAGGATGTAACGCTGGGATTCCAGGCCGAACGCAATCAGGTCGGCAATGAATAACTCAACGGCACGAAAGGCCCGGACACCGGGGGTCAGTTTGTCCTTCAGGTTCTCGTAGCTGGCGAAGCTGGCCTGGCAATCCGCCACCGACCGCTCGATGGCAAGGCGGACATCCGCCGGGTCTTTCTCCTGTTCACCCAGCAATGCCGCCATGGGGTTTTCGGAGCCACCCGGCTCGGACAGCTCCTGCTCAACAGCGGCCTCAATATCGCGGTTGGGATCACAGGTCGGCTGGACCAGGTCGGAGCGAAGCTTGTAGTAGCCACCCCACATCTGCTCCCCTGCCCCCAGCATCTGGTTGTGAATATCACTGCTGGTGGAAAACAGCACCACCGCCAGCAACAGCAGACACGCGGGCAGAGAGGAAAACCACTCCAGCCCGGTACGACGAAAACCAACCTGGGACATAACGGCGCGCCCTGAAGACATCATGGGTTAAAGCAGATCATCCAGATCCATGGTTTCAACGTCTTCCGGCTCGTCATCCCAGAAGGTGCCCAGGCGGCCCATCGGCGTTCGATGGCCGGTGTTCTCAACCCACAGGCGATCGGAAATGGCCACAATCATCTGTGTCGACATGGCATCGACGAAGGCCCACTCCTCGTTCGAAGGCGTTTCCTCAATGGACTCCGCATGACTGCGGATCACGTCACGCAGACGCTCATTGTCGCCCTTGTTCATGGCAGCAATCGCGTGGAAGACATGGCTGAGGCGAACACCCGCTTTTTTACCCTGCCGGTCGGACATCTCCAGCCGCTCGAAGGCGTTCTCGCCCTCTGGCATGGCCCCGGGAATCATCGCCCAAATGGTCGCTCGAAGCGCCATCGGCGCGCCCCACCACTTGTCACTATCCAGACAGCTGGTTGCCCTGCCTACCATAGAGCCCACATTCTTGGGCACACCAATAGCGGAGGTGGATTGGATCTCGGCGTTCAGCGCCTGAAGTCCTGACAACAGGCCCGCCATGTAGATGAATTCGTCCAGGTCGTCATCGAAGTCGGGGCACTCGCCATTACCGGGCTCGCCGTAGTATGCATTGTGATGCTGCCAGCTACGGAAATAGCGCTTGGCAGCCAGGGCGTGAGCACGCTTCTGGCGGATCATCGCGTCTTCAGCGGCATTACCATCCATGTTACCCAGGGCAGCCAGTCCGGTCAGTTCGTGTTCACGGGCCTGCTCATCGGCACAACCAGCGGCCGACAGATACAGCATCACCGCAAGCTGGTCCGGCTCATTGGTTACCCGACCAAACGACATCAACAACGGAGCGGTTGTCTCACTCATGGCGCACCCCATGGCCAGATCATCGGTGCTCAGCAGATAGGGTACGGTATGGTTTCGGGAGAACCCCTGAAGAACATCACCGGTGGTCTTGTAAACCATGTGGTTCACTACCCCACATCCGCTCAGGGCGACGCTGGCAACCACTGCCGCGGTCACGCCACGCAGCTTTGCGATGCCGGGCAACCACTGTCCCGCAGCTTTCTGGAAACGTTTCATAACTTCTGCACCTTCTTTTTTGTTTTCAGAGCAATCGGGCCGCCCGGACCACCGCTTGCGAAGCGTTACCGTTTGTAACCGGGCACGCATTATGGCGGACAAACCTCTGTTTTTATGAGAACCGCACCGCAAATGAACACGGTAAAACGCTATCCTTTATCATCATGGGTTTGCACATTGCAGCCAAACCCACTATAGATTTGTTCAGCCTGCGGCTGGCTTGCCGCCGGTTTGACACCAAAAACGACAACAAGGAGTACCCGATGCGCAAACCTGAACTGGCAGCCGCCATTGCCGACAAGACCGGCCTGACCCGCGAGAAAGCCAGCGAGGTCATTACCGCCGTGACCGACCAGATTTCGGCGGCGGCCTCCAAAGGCGAAGACACCACCCTGATCGGATTCGGCACTTTCAACATCCGCACTCGCGAAGCCCGCGACGGACGCAATCCACAGACCGGCGCCACCATCAAAATACCTGCCAGCAAGACCGTCGGGTTCAAGGCCGGCAAGGCACTGAAAGAGGCGATCAGCTAAGCTGACCGGGCCCGCGAGTGCGGGCCTTCACCCAATCCTCAGGAAGCACACTCAGACCGGGAGCCATCCACCCGGCAACGAATCGCCTTCATCAGCTTGATCGCACGCTCGTCGTATACGTCGTCCTCAAGCAGGGACAACCGCACCTTGCGCAGCATCTTGTCGTATTCCGCCACGTCTTCCTGCGGGGGATGCATCCACACATCTTCCGGAATTTCGGCTTCGGCCTGGGCAATGATCTCGTAGGCCTCATCGATGCGTTTGATGGCCTGGTCGCGAACCATCTGACCTGCGTCATCCGGGAAACGGTCACGATGGATGATGACCTGGAAGTTCATGTACGCCAGCGCATACTTGAACACCCCGCCGTCGGGATTCACGCCCTTGTACAGCTCCAGCGGGGCGTAGGCCACGGCCGGAGCATAGGCCAGATCCACGCTGCCGTTATTAAACTTGCCGGCGAAATTGGCGGAATTGGACCCCACCACGGACGCACCCACGTGGCGCACCATGCGCACCGACGCGTTGTCAAAGTCGAGCGTTGCGATACGCTTGCCCTGCAGCTCTTCCACTGAGTCGATGGAACGATCACGGGTATGCAGATACACCGCGCCGCCGGGGAACACACCCGCCACTTCGTAGGGACCGTCAACCAGGAACTGGCGGGCCTTGGGCTGGCTCAGGGTGTTGTAGAGCAGGCGCATCTCCTCTTCGCCGGGGACCGCACCCATGGCTTCGAGAGTACCGGTGAATTTGTTGAATTCACGGGCGCGCGTGCCCGTCAGCAGGACGGCATCGCACTGGCCGGCCTTGAAATCTTCGGCGGCCACTTTTTCATCCGTGTAGGCACGCAGGTTGAGCTTGATACCCTGCTTCATGGCCTCGGGCTGGAAGGTTTTGGTGATGGCGAACAGCGGACCGTTGGCACCGACCGGGTCAAAGACACAAAAACTTCGTTCGATTATGGATTCTTCGGCCTGACTGACAGGCGCCAGAAACAGACTGGCACACAGGGCGGCAGCGGCTGCCACCCGTTGCGGGAGGTTAGCTGATTTCACGGGGATAACTCCTGAATTATTATTGTCAGACGGCGGGCACATCCTGTTGTACCCGTACATCGTGAGACCCTGACCTGAGATTAGGTCGGGTGTCACAAGAATACGTTGGCACAGGTGCCTGCCTTCAAGGGCTTTTCAGCAACAAGGTGAGAATCTGTGATGGGCTCGACAGAGGCGGGGCAACCTCTGCCGCATTTCCTTGCCGGGGCAACCAGGTCAGAGCACGCCTGGGCCCCAGGCAACGCGACCCTCGCAGAGGGTCAGCTTGACCACGCCGGGAATAGCTTCATCCATCACCGGCGCGTGGCGGCCACCCGACACCAGGCTGTCCTCCCCCGGGGTCCAGGTTGCGTCCGGATCAAAAATACACAGGTCCGCCGCCTCGCCCTGCGCCAGGCTGGCCGACCGCCCGAGGATAGCCGCCGGTCCGGTGGTCATTGCCCGCAGCAACGCGGACCGGGTCAGTTCACCACGTGCCACCAGCATCAGCCCCATGGACAGGGTGCTCTCGATGGTGGACAGGCCCGGTTCGGTCGCTCCCAAAGGCGCCTGTTTGGCGGCAGAATCGTGGGGCTGGTGCTGGCTGACAATGGCATCAATCACACCCTCACGGACACCGGCCAGCAGGGCCTGGCGATCGGACTCGGCCCGCAATGGCGGGCGCAAGTGGAAACGGCTGTCAAACCCGGACAGGGCGTCTTCGGTGAACAGCAACTGGTGCATGGCGACATCGGTGGTGACGGCGATGCCGCGACGGCGGGCATCCGCGACCATTTCCACACTGCGCGCCGACGACAGCTGGCTCAAGTGCAGGCGCACACCGGTTTCCTCCGCCAGCAACAGCATTTCCATCACCGAGGCGGTCTCCGCCACTTCCGGAATCCCCAGCAGGCCAAGGCGTGAGGCTACCAGGCCATCGTGGGCATAACCGTCCGCCGCCAGCGCCTGGTTCTCCGGACTGAACATCACCGTCAACCCGAAGGTTTTGGCGTAAGCCATGCAGCGACGGAGAATGCGCGCATTGCGCACACCACGGCCACCGTTACCCAATGCCACGCAGCCGGCGGAGGACAGGCCCGCCATATCGCTGAGCAGCTCCCCTTCCAGACCCCGGGTCACCGCGCCTACCGGCAGTACCCGGATCGGCGAACGGGCGTGGGCTCCGTCCCGGATCAGATGGGTGACCGCCCCGGAATCATTGACCGGTGACGTCTCCGGTGAGGCGCACACCGTGGTGAAGCCGCCGCGTGCCGCCGCGCGGGTTTCCGAGGCGATGTTGCCTTTCTGCCCGTTGCCAGGCTCCCGCAGGTTGCAGCACAGATCCACCAGGCCCGGCGCGACAATGCTGCCGGCGGCGTCAAAGATCTCATCGGAGTTGACGGTCTCGGCTGCCTTGCCAACAGCGCTGATCACACCATCCGTGATCACAACGGCCGCCTCGGTCAGCTCGTCACTCCCCGGCAGTACCAACCGGCCATTGATGATTTTCAGGGATAGTCCAGGTGTGTTGTTGGTTACCGTCACGCCTGCTCCCTCCCGGCCTGTTTCTGGTTGCGTTCTGAAACCTGCCCGCCCATCGCCATGGACATCACCGCCATACGGATGGCGATGCCGTTGGTGACCTGATTCAGGATCACCGACTGGGGGCCATCGGCCACGGCAGATTCAATTTCCACCCCACGGTTGATCGGCCCCGGGTGCATCACAATGCATTCGGGATGGGCCAGCGCCAGCTTGTCCTGGCTGAGGCCATAGAGGCGATAAAATTCCCTCTCGCTGGGCAGCAGTGCCCCTTCCATCCGCTCTCTCTGAAGTCGCAGCATGATCACTACGTCCAGATCCTTCATGCCTTTTTGCATGTCGTACTCCACAGTGCAGCCCAGGCTTTCCACGTCCCGGGGCAGCAGCGTGCCCGGAGCGATGACCCTGACTTCCGCCGCGCCAAGCTCGTTGAGGGCGCGGATCTGGGAGCGGGCCACGCGGGAATGCAGTACGTCGCCAACGATGGCCACTTTCAGGCCCTCAAAGCCGCCCTTGTGCTGGCGGATGGTGAGCATGTCGAGCATCGCCTGGGTGGGGTGGGCATGGCGACCGTCACCGGCGTTGATGATGGCGACGCCCGGGGTCACGCTCTCGGCGATGAAGTGGGGCGCACCGCTCTGAGAATGGCGCACCACAAACATGTCACTGGCCATGGCCTCCAGGTTGAGCAGGGTGTCCGACAGTGATTCGCCCTTGGAGGTGGCCGAGGTGCTGATATCCAGGTTGAGTACATCGGCGGACAGCCGCTTGGCCGCCAGCTCGAAGGTGCTGCGGGTGCGGGTGCTGGATTCGAAGAACAGGTTCACCACCGTGCGCCCCCGAAGCAGCGGTACTTTCTTGATGGTGCGTTCGCCCACTTCAATGAAGGAATCGGCGGTATCGAGAATGTCAGTCAGCAGGGCGCGATCGAGCCCGTCGAGGGTCAGGAAGTGCCGCAGCTGGCCATCCGTGGTCAGCTGCAGGGATTGGTTTGGAGCTTGGTCTACAGTCATGGGTCGCCTGTTCGCCTGTTCACGAGAGAGTTTCGCGGTGGTTACTGCCCGGTTTCCTGCAATTCGATGCGCAGCGGATCGGGGCCGCGGAGTTTTACCCGCTGATGACTTTCCAGCGCCAGGACCTTGCCGGTGACATCCGGCTGGATCGGCAGCTCCCGGGCACCGAGATCAATCAGTGTGGCAAGAATGATACTGGCCGGGCGGCCATAATCGAAGATCTCATTCATCGCCGCGCGAATGGTGCGCCCACTCATGATGACGTCGTCAATCAGGATGATGTCGCGGTCCTCGGTACTGAACGGCAGGCTGGAAGGCTTCACCTTCGGGTTCAGGCCAATACGGCTGAAGTCGTCCCGGTAAAAGGAGATGTCCAGTTCGCCGTAGGGCTCTTCCAGCTCCAGACGCTTCTTCATGACATCGGCGAGCCAGACGCCGCCGGTACGAATACCGATCAGCGCCGGGGATTCCACGCCCCGGTCGGCCATGATGTCACGCAATCCGGCCTCCAGCTCGTCCAGCAACCGGTTCATATCAAGCAATGCGGTCATTATTCCCTCACTTAACGCCACCGGCTGTGTCCGGCGGGATTTACTGCTGGTGAAACCAGGTTTCCAGGATCAGCACGGCGGCGCGGTCATCCACGCCGTGGCGACCGAAATCGCGGCTGCCGCCACCGGCCATCACCTCACCCTTGGCTTCAAAACTGGTCAGGCGCTCGTCAACCATTTCCACCGGCACGTGAAAGCGACCGTGCAAGCGTTTGCCAAACTTGCGGGCGCGGGCACACATGTCGTTCTCGCTGTCGTCCATGTTCAGGGGCAGGCCGACCACCACGAGGTCCGGCTTCCATTCGTCCAGCAGCTGGCCGATGACGTCCCAGTCCGGAATGCCATCCCGGGCCGGCAACAGGGTCAGGGGCTGGCCGGTGCCCAACAGCTGCTGGCCGGTGGCCACACCGATGCGACGGGTGCCAAAATCAAACGCCATAACCCGGCGGTTACCTGCCTCAGGCATGGCCGATGGACTCGCTCAACTGGTTCAGGTCAATGCCGATCAGCTTCAGCACCGCCTCGTACCGCTTGTCCCAGGGGGTGCGGAACAGAATATCGGTATTGGCCGGGCAGGTCAGCCAGGAGTTACTGCCCAGCTCGCTTTCCAACTGCCCCTCTCCCCAGCCGGCATACCCCAGAGCCACCAGGAATTCTTCCGGCCCCTCTTCACAACCGATGCCTTCCAGGATATCCCGGGAAGTGGTGAGCATGACGTCATCGGTCACCTGGGCGGTGTTGTGCCAGGTAGTGTCGGGTGAATGCAGGACAAAGCCGCGCTCAGGCTGCACCGGGCCACCGCTGAAGACCGGCAGGTCCAGTTCGCCGCCTTCCATGTCCAGTTGCTCGAGGATTTCCCCCAGGTGAATGTCCAGGGGGTGGTTGATCATCAGGCCCAGGGCGCCGTCGTCGGAATGTTCGCACAGGTAGATCACCGCTCCGTGAAAGCGCGGATCCTCAAGGTAGGGAGACGCCACCAGGAAATGGTGACGCAAACTGTTGGGAGAGTGTTTTGATGCCGTCATCCCGATGTCAGCCCCCGTCGCTGGAAAGACCAGGTTCGAATGATTTCAAGCTCGTCGACCTCCTCTCTCATGCTGTCCGGGAACGGCGCGAATGGTGCGGCCATGCGCACGATGCGGATGGCGGCATCATCCAGCACGGTGCTGCCGGAGGATTGCAGAATGGCGACTTCTTTGATTGTGCCATCCTTTTGCAGAGAAACCAGCATTCTCAGTGTGCCATAGATACCGGCCCGCCGCGCTTCCGTTGGATAGTTGATATTGCCGACCCGCGTCACCTTGGTGATCCAGTTCTGGACGTACCAGGCATTGCTTGAGCGCAGAGTAGACGCCGCCGTTACCCTCATGATGCGGGGCTTCTTGGCGTAGGCCTGACGCTGGGCATCAAACCGGGCTTCGAGGCTGGCAATTTCCAGGCTGCGTTCCATCAGACTCTTTTTCTCACGCACCGGCAGCGGCTCTTCCGTCGGTTCCACCGCTTCGTCCGGCTCCCGGATCTGGCGACTGGACGCCGAATCGGTTTTTACAGTCTCGCGATCCTGCTGCTGCACCGGCTCGGTCCGGGACGGCGGCTCCGGCTGAACCTCGGCAATGTCCGGCTGACTGACGTCCGTCGGCTGCGGCGAGGTCATTTCCTGCGCTTCCTCCTCGGTCCCGCTGCCCTGCTGGCTGGTCTGGGCCAGGAAGTCGGCCTCGTCCGGATCGGTTTCATCGTCAAACTGCGACAGGGTGATTTCCATGGTTTGCGCGGAAGAGCGCGGCGACTCCGGCGCGAAGGTAATCCCCAGGACAATCACCGCGTGCACGGCCAGCGCCATGAACAGGGTAAAGGAAAACCGGTCGAAATCACTTACCTGCGCTGCCATTGTTACTTCAACCGCTTCTCGATGGCATCCATCAGCTGCCCGGAAATATCAATACCGAAGGCCGCATCCAGTTCACGGATACAGGTCGGGCTGGTGACGTTGATTTCGGTGAGGTAGTCACCAATCACATCCAGACCCACAAAAATCAGCCCCTTCTCCTTGATGACCGGCGCCACCCGTTCACAGATTTCCCGGTCACGGTCGGTCAGTTCACGACCTTCGCCACGGCCGCCGGCCGCCAGGTTTCCGCGATTCTCGCCCTGGGACGGGATCCGCGCCAGCGCGTAGGGCACAGGTTCGCCGTCAATCAGCAGGATGCGCTTGTCGCCGTTGCTGATTTCGGGAATGAACTTCTGGGCCATGGCCTGGTGGGCACCGTAGTGGGTGAGGGTTTCGATGATCACCCCCAGGTTGGCGTCGTTTTCCTTGACGCGGAAGATGGAACGGCCACCCATACCGTCCACCGGCTTCATGATGATATCGCCATGCTCGGCGTAGAATTCACGGAAGCGGGTGGAGGACCGGGTGACAATCAGCGGCGGGGTCAGGTCCTCGAACTGGGTGGCGAACAGTTTCTCGTTGCAGTCACGCAGGGTCGCGGCGGGATTCACCACCAGCGCGCCCTGCTGTTCGGCGGCTTCCAGAATGTAGGTAGCCATCAGGAATTCCCGGTCCACCGGCGGATCCTGGCGCATAAGGATAACGTCCAGGTCGCCCAGCGCACGGTCCTGGGAAGCGCCGAAGGCGTACCAGTTCTCGGGGTCCATGTGCACCGTCAGGTCACGGGTGTGCGCCCTGGCCTGCCCGCCCTTCAGGTACATGTCCGGGAGCTCCATGTACTCAATCTGCCAACCGCGTTTCTGGGCCGCCAGCAACATCGCCAGCGAGCTGTCTTTCTTGAAGTGGATCTTCTCGATGGGGTCCATCACGATCCCGAGTCGGACTGTCATAATGCCTCTTGAGCTCCAGGGTTAAAAACACGAACCGGTCAGCAGAGCGAAGGATAGATTAAGTGCTATGCTGTGAACACTGATGGTATTGTACCCGAGCTTTGAATGCATCCGCAGAAATCCGGGGTGTATAACGTGACGTTGCGGGCAGAAGTACATTTAGTCACAAAGTTGTGCTTTTTATCCGGCCATCGATCCTCTATAAATGAGCGGGATTTATAGAAGAACCCCAAGGTTTGTGTTAAAAACCCCGTTTAAAATAACGACAGTCGCAGAGCGCAAGGCAGTTGGACAATGGATGACAACTTCGAGAATCTGAAGATTATGGTGATCGACGACAGCAAGACCATCCGTCGCACCGCAGAAACCCTTCTGAAAAAAGTCGGCTGTGAGGTCATCACCGCAACTGACGGCTTTGACGCTCTGGCGAAAATCGCCGATTCCCAGCCGGACATCATTTTTGTCGATATCATGATGCCCCGCCTGGACGGCTATCAGACCTGCGCACTGATCAAGAACAATTCCTCTTTCAAAAAGACGCCGGTCATCATGCTCTCCAGTAAGGACGGTCTGTTTGACAAGGCCAAGGGCCGTATTGTCGGTTCTGATCAGTACCTGACCAAGCCGTTCAGCAAGGACGAGCTGCTCAACACCATCCGCCAATATGTACCCCAGGCGGAACAGTAAATCAGCCGAAGCAAAGAACTATTGAGGAAACCATGGCCCGCATTCTGATTGTTGACGACTCCCCCACCGAGGTTAAGAAAATCTCAAGCATCCTGGAAAAGCACCAGCACGAAGTACTGACTGCTGATAACGGTGCTGACGGCGTAGCCAAGGCCCGCGCTGAAACTCCGGATCTGGTTCTGATGGACGTGGTCATGCCAGGACTGAACGGTTTTCAGGCCACCCGCCAGCTGACCCGTGCTCCGGAAACCGCTTCTATCCCCGTGGTGATCGTGACCACCAAGGATCAGGAAACCGACCGTGTCTGGGGTACCCGTCAGGGCGCCAAGGGCTACCTGGTCAAACCTGTCAAAGAAGATGACCTGATCAAAACAATCAACAGCCTGATTGCCTGATCCCCAACCTTGGAGTACGCATGTCCGCCCAGGCCGCCCCTTTTGCCGTTCTGACGGATATCGCCCAGCGCAGCCGGTCCATGGCGGCCGGCCTGCCGGAACAGCAGGAAGCCGTTGAACTCTGGAATGGCATCGGCTTTGTTCTGGCGGGCGAACGCTATGTGGCGCCCATGGGTGAAGTCACCGAAATCCTTCATGTCCCCCGGTTTACGCACATTCCGGGGGTTCAGCCGTTCATGATGGGGGCCGCCAACGTTCGTGGCCGCCTCCTTCCCCTTGTCGATCTTGCCGGCTTCTTTGATGTCCCACGCTCGTCCCGCAGTCAGCGTGAGCGCCGGGTACTGGTGGTGGAACAGGGTGATGTGTTCAGCGGCCTGGTGGTCGACAGCGTATCCGGGATGCAGTATTTCGCACGGGACAACTTCGTGGCCTCGCCCGGCGATGTCCCTGCGAACGTTCAGCCGTTTGTTAACGGTGGCTATGAACGGAACGAAGAAGTCTGGAAAGTGTTCTCCGCCGCCGACCTGGTGGAAGACGAGCGATTTCTGGACGTTGCGCAGTGGTAAGGGTGATGACCATGGCAGGAGCGTCATCCCTGCAGCCCATGCACGCAGAAGAAAACTTGCCAATATAATGAAAAGGCCGGGAGCCAGAAAATGAAAAACAGAGCCGGAAGATTCAGTATGGGACAGGGAGGCAACAAGCTCGTTGCCGGCCTGATTGCCGCACTGATTGCACTCACCGTCCTGCTTGTTGTGGTCCTGTTCATAATTAACAAGGACAGCCAGAACGATCAGGAATACATCGCCCACGCCTCCGAGCTGCGGGTACTGTCACAGGAAATCGCGAAGAACGCGACGGAAGCCGCAGGCGGTACCGCCGAGGCCTTCGACCAGCTGCGCCGGTCCCGTGATGAGTTCCAGCAACTGTGGTCCTACGTGGTTGACGGTAACCCGGAAACCGGCCTGCCTCCCAGCGAGTTTGCCCGGGAAAGCAGCGTTCAGGCCAACTGGGACGCGGTTCGTGAAAATGCCGACAGTATCCTGTCCACACGGGACGCGGTCCTAGGCCTGCATGAAGTGGCACGAACCCTGAACGAAACCATCCCCCAGCTGCAGGTTGAGTACGATGACATTGTACAGATCCTGCTGGACAACAACGCCCCGGCGGAACAGGTGGCACTGGCCCAGCGCCAGTCCCTGCTGGCCGAGCGTATCGTTCGCTCTGTAAACAACGTACTGTCCGGTGACGAAGACGCGGTTATCGCCGCTGACCGTTTCGGCCGTGACGCCAGCCTCTTTGGTCGCGTACTTGAGGGCCAGATGAACGGCAACCCGGCCATGGGCATCTCCCGCGTAGATGACGAAGACGCCATCTACGGCCTGGAAGCGGTGGGCGAGCTGTTCGAGTTCGTTTCCCAGAACGTTGACGCCATCCTTGAAGCTTCTCCCGACCTCTTCAAGGTGCGTACCGCGGCCTCTGACATCTTCCAGAACTCCCAGATCCTGCTGGACGACATTTCCGTCCTGGCCAACAAGTTTACCGGGCAGGCCGGCTCCCGCCTGATCGGCCCGACCCTGGCCTTTATCATCCTTGCCGGCATGGTCGGTATTGTTGTCCTGATCGGCGTGGTGCTATACCGCGAAGCCCAGGAGCGTCTGGCGACCACCCAGGAACAGAACGAGCAGAACCAGAACGCGATCCTGCGGCTGCTGGACGAACTGGCCGACCTGGCAGATGGTGACCTGACAACTGAGGCCACGGTCACCGAGGACTTTACCGGCGCCATTGCGGACTCCATCAACTACGCGATCGACCAGATGCGCGGTCTGGTACAGGCGATTCGTGGCACAGCGGTACGGGTTGCCTCGGCATCCCAGGAAACCCAGGCCACGGCCATGCACCTGGCCGATGCTTCCGAGCACCAGGCCCAGGAAATTGCCGGCGCCTCTGCGGCGGTGAACGAGATGGCGGTGTCCATCGACCAGGTATCCTCGAACGCGGCTGAATCCTCCGCGGTTGCGGAGCGGTCGGTTGCGATCGCGAAGAAAGGCGCGGAAGTGGTACAGAACACCATCCGCGGCATGGACAACATCCGTGAGCAGATCCAGGAAACGTCCAAGCGGATCAAGCGTCTGGGTGAATCTTCCCAGGAAATCGGTGACATCGTATCGTTGATCAACGACATCGCCGACCAGACCAACATCCTGTCCCTGAACGCCGCTATCCAGGCCTCCATGGCCGGTGACGCGGGCCGGGGCTTCGCGGTGGTTGCGGACGAGGTTCAGCGCCTGGCGGAACGCTCCTCTGCGGCAACCAAGCAGATTGAAGCGCTGGTCAAGACGATCCAGTCGGATACCAACGAAGCGGTTATCTCCATGGAGCACACCACCGCCGAGGTGGTCCGTGGCGCCCGTCTGGCCCAGGACGCGGGTATCGCCCTCGAGGAAATCGAGAACGTATCCATGTCTCTGGCGGAACTGATCCAGAACATCTCCAACGCTGCACGTCAGCAGTCGTCTTCGGCAGCGCACATTTCCAACACGATGAACGTTATCCAGGAAATCACCTCCCAGACCTCCTCCGGTACCAACGCGACTGCGAAGTCGATCGGTAACCTGGCAGAAATGGCGTCCGAGCTGCGGTCCTCCGTTGCCGGCTTCACCCTGCCCGAGGAAGAAGGGGCGGAACAGCAGGAAGAGGAAGACAGCGACGTCCCGGTGGTGGGCTGATCGAATTTCCGAGGCGACTGACGGTTTATGGCTGAAACACGCGACGACCGCTCACCTGCCGAGGGCGTCTGGTCCCTGCGCCGGCTTCCGGAAATGGATGAGGCGCAGTTCAACCAGTGGCAAACATTGCTGGAACAGCGGACCGGAATCACTTTGGCTTCCGGTCGCCGATCCTTTCTTGAGACCAATCTCGGGATCCGGATGCGGGAAATCCGCTGCGACAGTTACCAGGCCTACTACGAAAAAATCGTATCCGGGCCCGATGCCATTGTGGAGTGGGCAACCCTGGTTGACCGCCTGACCGTTCAGGAAACCCGGTTCTTCCGGGACCCTGATGCCTTCCGGTTCGTCTCGGACTTTGTCCTGACCCGGCCAAGGGAGCAGCTGAAACGGCGACCACTGGAAGCCTGGAGTGTCGGCTGCTCCAGCGGGGAAGAGCCCTACACCCTGGCGATGATTCTGAATGAATGCATGACCCAGTTGGCGCTGCCACCGCTGTTCGGGGTAACCGGATCGGACATCAGCAAGCCAGCCATCGAAAGGGCCCGCAAGGGCGTGTTCAATTCCCGCAAGCTGGCGGGCGTGAACAACGATCTCAAGGCCAGGTACTTTCGACCGGCGGAACGAAATGCCGTGGAAATGGCCGAAAGTATCCGGGAACGGGTGTGTTTCACCCAATTGAACGTGCTGGACCTGAACGAGGCTCCCATGCACGGGATGAACATTATCTTCTGCCAGAATCTGCTGATTTATTTCCGGCGCTGGCGTCGGCGAGAAATCGTGAAGCGGCTTGCAGAAAGGCTGGCGCCCGGGGGGTTGCTGGTCCTGGGCCAGGGAGAGCTGACCGACTGGCAGCCCCCTGGCTTACAGAGGGTACCCTCGGAACATGTGCTGGCGTGGATCAAACGCCAGACTGACGAAGAATAACCGGAGTGGTTATGGGCAATCACCATGACAGCATCGCCCTGGACTGGGTTCGGGGCGAAATACAGGACACGCTGACCCAGGGTCAGCAGGCACTGGAAGCGTATGTCGAAAACCGCGACGATACCGCGCGTCTGCGCTTCTGCCTGAACTACCTCCATCAGGTGCATGGCACCCTGCAGATGGTGGAGTTGTATGGCGCTGCCCTGCTTACCGAAGAAATGGAAAAACTCACCCAGGCGGTACTGAACGATACCGTCGGGAGCGTGGACGACGCCGTTGAAGTGCTGATGCAGGCCATCCTGCAACTGCCCCAGTACCTGGAGCACCTTGCGACCAGCAAGGACGATTTCCCCATGGTGCTGCTGCCACTGCTGAATGACCTGCGGGCCGCTCGTGGCGAGTCCCTGCTGTCAGACACCTCCCTGTTCAAGCCTGACTTGAGCCGGTCACAGCAGCGGGCCGCCAGCAATGCGTCACAGCGCCTGCAGGATCCGAAGGTGCTTGGTCATATCCGCAAACTGCGCCAGATGTACCAGTTTGCACTCGCTGGCGTGGTCCGCGAAGCGGATCTGGATGCCCACTTCGATTACATGCAGAAGGTTCTGCAACGACTGATCCGGCTGTGCCAGACAACCCCGAGGGGCGAACTCTGGAAAGCGGCCTCGGCGTTCGTGGAAACCCTGCAAAACCGTATCAACCCGGTGAACACCGCGGTCAAATCCCTGCTACGGGAACTGGACAGCGAGATCCGCCGACTGAGCGACGAGCATGTCGACATCCTTCAGCAGCCGATCCCGGAAGCCCTGTTCAAGCATCTGCTCTACTATGTCGCACGAGCCCGCGATCTGGACACGCCCCGGGTAGCGGAGTTGCGCAAGGACTATCACCTGGAACAGGCGCTGCCGTCGGAAGACGACGTTGATGCCGCCAGGACCCGGGTCTCCGGTCCCGGTCGCGAAGCCATCCACTCGGTAGTCAGCGCCCTCAACGAGGAACTGGCCAAGCTCAAGGATCAGCTCGACCTGTTTGTAAGGGCGGAGCTGAGGCAGAACGATGAGCTGGAAGACCTGTTGCCGGGGCTCAGGCAAGTGGCCAATACCCTCGCAGTGCTCGGCCTCGGCATCCCCCGCAAGGTGGTGACCGACCAGATCGAGCTGGTGGAACGCTTGTCCAGACAGCCCAAGGCTGTCGACGACGGCACTCTGATGGACATTGCCGGGGCGCTGCTTTATGTCGAAGCGAGCCTGGCAGGTCTGGACAGTGACCGTTACCAGGAAACCCACGAATCCGACGATGGTGAACAGGTCATCAACCTTGGCAGCCGTGAACTCGGTGAAGCCAGTGGTGCGCTGTTAAGGGAATCGAGAAACACCCTGGAGCAGGTGAAGACCGCCATCGTCAATTTCATTGCATCCCAGTGGGATGTCCGTGAAATCGAACATGTTCCCGGCCTGTTACACAGCATCCGCGGTGGACTGGGGCTGATTCCCCTGGAGCGCGTGGCCGACATGCTGGGTTCCGCCGAACGCTACGTCACCGATGTGTTATTGGGTGGCAAGCAGGTACCGGACTGGAAACAACTGGATACCCTCGCGGATGCGGTAACCAGCATTGAGTATTACCTGGAACGTCTGGCGGAAGGCATCGGCGAGAACGACAGCATTCTGCACGTCGCCGAGGAAAGCCTGGTGTCCCTGGGCTTCCCCGTGGGTTCCGAGCCAACCTGGCAGCAGCCGTCGGAGGAAGATATTCCGGTGGTCGACAGCGAGGTGACCGCCCCCGAAGAAATGCCACCGGCCGAAGCCAAAGGCTCCGACGAAGAACTGCTGGATGATGAGATTCTCGGTATCTTCGTGGAAGAGGCGGAGGAAGTCCTGCAGACCATCCACGAATTCTATCCGCGTCTGCGCCAGAACCACGATGACCGTGAAGCACTGACGGAAGTGCGCCGTGCGTTCCACACCCTCAAGGGCAGCGGCCGCCTGGTCGGTGCCACCAGCATTGGCGAACTGGCCTGGTCCGTTGAAAACCTGCTGAACCGGGTGATCGACCAGACCATCAGGCCCAACGACGACCTGTTCGCCCTGATCGACGACGTGAACGCCCGCATTCCGTCACTTATCCGCGAATTCCGCGAAGGCCAGTCCGGCGGTGACGTGGTTGAGCTGATCGAACGTGCCGAGGCCATGTCCACCACCCGCAAGACCGACGACGATTCCCCGGCCCCGATCGAGGAAGAAGCGCCGGAGATACGATTGGCCTCGGAGCCACCGGTGGATCACGTTGCCGCTGACGACACCGCCGACGATGACGACCTGATCGATGACGAAATCCTCGAAATCTTCATCGAAGAAGCCGGTGAGGTCCTCGACACCATTCGGGAATACCTGCCCATGCTGCTACGCCAGCATGATGATCGTACCGCGCTGTCGGAAGTGCGTCGCGCCTTCCATACCCTCAAGGGCAGCGGTCGCATGGTGGGTGCACTGGTCGTGGGTGAACTGGCCTGGTCCGTGGAAAACATGCTCAACCGGGTGATTGACGGCAGCATTTTCATGAACGATGACATTGCTGTTCTGCTCGAGGATGTCACCGCAACCCTGCCCGCTCTGGTGGAAGACTTCGAGAAGCGCCAGACACCCAGTCGTGATACCGCGCCCCTGGAAGCGCGCGCCAACTCCCTGGCCAACGGCGAGATTCCGGATGCAGCGGCAATGCCCGTATCCGACCCGGCAGAAACCGCCGATGCGGATAGCACAACGGTCGACACCGAATACGATGACTCGGGCGTGGATCCGGTGCTGCTCGACATTTTCGAGAGCGAAGCCGAAACCCACCTCCAGACTCTGAAGGCATTCCTGGAAGGCGCCGGTGACAAGGCCTCCGTCGCCTACACCGATGATCTTTCCCGCGCCCTTCATACACTCAAGGGCAGTGCACACACGGCGGGCATTGGCCCGATTGCGACCGTGATCACGCCACTGGAACGCTTCGTCAAGGAATCCCGCGCGCAGAACAAGCGAGCGGATCAGGAAATCGTCGGACTGATCGCCGAGGCCTGCGACTTCCTGACCCAGGGGCTCAGCCAGTTACGACAGGATCCACAGGCCCCGCTGGACGGCGCCGACGATTACCTGCAGCGCCTTGATAGCATCACCGCGGAAACCCTGCGCAGCCACACCAGCGTGGATAACGAAGCGCCCCGGCAGCAGCCCGCGCCACAACTGGTTCAGCTGTTCCTGAATGAAGGCCTCGACATTCTGCTGGACGCCGATCGCATTCTGGACGATTGGGCTGCGGATCCGCAGAACACATCCGCCGTCGATAAACTGGGCGCCGAACTGCACCAGTTGACCGAAGGCGCACAGGAAACCGGCCTGACCGATGTGGCCGGCCTGTCCGACGCCCTCGGCCAGACCTATGAGCGTGCCGGTTCCCCGGATTTCACACCGGATGCAGACTTCTTCACCACCGTGCGCGCTGCCCACGAACAACTGATCAACATGATGGATCAGGTGGCTGCCGGGCTGGCGACGGAATCCGGCGAGGAACTGATTGCCGAGCTGGCAGCATTGACCGCCGACCTGAGCGAATCCGGCGAAGCCCGGCCTGATGCGTTTGAGCAGGAATTCACCGGCGACCTGGAAGAAATTGACCTCAGTTTCGACATGGAGGAAGAGGAGCGTCCCGCCGGAGACAGCGAGCAGCCTCCGCTGGTGGAAACCGACGAGGACATGGACAACGAACTCGCGGAGATCTTCCTTGAGGAGGCCCGCGACCTGATCAACAGCTCCGCCGACACACTGCACAACTGGAGTGACAACACCGGCAACCTCGATCTGCTGAGGCTGCTGCAACGTGACCTGCACACCCTCAAGGGTGGTGCGCGGCTGGCGGATATTCCGGCGGTGGGGGATCTGGCCCACGAACTGGAAAGCCTGTTCGAAGGCCTGAGCGAGCAACGACTGTCCATTACCGACGAACTGTCGGATCTGCTGTTCCGCAGCCATGATCGCCTTGCCGGCATGGTGGATGCGCTGGAACAACAGGAGTCACCGCGCCCGGCTCCGGACCTGATCGGCGAGATCCATGCCTACATGGACAACACCCGCGGGTCCCGCCCGGTCACCGACGTCAGCACACCGACCGAGGACGACGACCAACCGCTCCAGGCCGTGCAGGACGAGCCGGAACCGGAAGCCACCGATCTATCGCACCTCGATCCGGAACTGGTGGGCATCTTCCTGGAAGAAGCCTATGACCTGATCAATTCCACCGGCAGTGCCCTGCACAGCTGGAGCGAGGATCCGTCTGACCGGGCGATCGCCGCGGAGCTGCAACGGGATGTGCACACCCTCAAGGGCGGCGCGCGCATGGCCGGCGTTGATGCCATTGGCGACCTGACCCACGTACTGGAAGACCTGTTCGAGAAAGTCGCTGAAGGCCAGCTGGCGGCCAGCAATAGCATGAACGACCTGCTGTTTGCCTGCCATGACCGGCTGGCCCAGATGGTCGAACAGGTCGCCACCCAGAAGCCCTGCCCGCCGGCTGACGAGCTGGTCGCTGAAGTCAAGGCGATCCTCTCCGGCAAACCGGTACCGTCCCGCCAGGACGTGACCGATGCGGCGCCATCCGAGGCCCCGGACAGCGTGACCGAAGCCCTGCCAGAAGCCACCGACGACGAGCTGGTAGGCATCTTCCTGGACGAGGGGCTGGAAATTCACGCCGCCGTCAGCGAGTGCCTGGCGCAGTGGCGGGATGAGCCAGACGAACTCAGTGGTGTGACCCAGCTTCAGCAGGAACTTCATACCCTGAAGGGCGGCGCCCGCCTGTCCGACGTCGACCCCATTGCCGATCTCGCGGAAGCCTGGTCCGATGCCCTTGATCCGCTGATCAGCGGCGCCAGCAACCAGGCCACACTGCTGACACTGAGCGATCAGGCGCTGGACAGCCTGAAAACCATGCTGAACAGCCTGGAAGAAGGCGGCAAGCCAGACCCCGACCCGAAACTGGTGCAGGCCCTGCAGGACGCACACCGGGCAGCCGCGGACGAAACGCCCGTGGAAACGTCCCCGGCAACCACGGACGAAGACGTTGATCCTGAAGTCCTGGACATTTTCCTGGAGGAAGCCGGCGAGATCCTCGACCAGTTGGAACAGCTGCTGGAAGACTGGCGCAAGGAACCGGCCAACCACCACTTCAATCAGGAAGCCCAGCGCGCGCTGCATACCCTCAAGGGGGGCGCTCGCCTGTCACAGCTGAGCGAACTGGGTGACAAGGCCCACGCCTTTGAAACCCGACTGATCGACCTGGGTGGTAACGCCCCGGACGACCAGACCTGGCAAACCATTACTGATGATAACGACGCCATCGTGGCGCTGGTCAACCGAATCCGCGATGGCGTCGGGCAAGGTGGCGCCGTTCCAGCGCCGGCACCCGAGAAGCCGGATGCCGAAGAAAAGCCGGTGGCTCCCGCGGCCGAACCGGCTCCGGCGCCCGAGAAACCGTCTCAACCAGCGCCAGCACCAACGCCGCAAAAGTCAGCGGCCAAGCCCCGCAAGAAAGCGACCGATGTGCAGCGCGCGGCCCAGGAATCCATCCGGGTATCGGCGCCGTTGCTGGACGAGCTGGTTAACCTGGCGGGCGAAACCAGTATTACCCGTGGCCGTCTCGAGCAGCAAAGCAGCGATTTCAGCCACACCCTGGATGAAATGGCGGCCACCATCGAACGTTTGCGCGAGCAGTTGCGGCGGATGGAAATCGAAACCGAGACCCAGATCCTGTTCCGAGCGGAGAAGGAGCACGGACCGGACTACGGCGACGATTTCGACCCCCTGGAAATGGACCGCTATTCCTCCATCCAGCAGCTGTCACGGGCATTGACCGAGTCCTCTTCGGACCTTGCGGACCTGCGTGAGACCCTGTCCGACCGGGTACGGGATACCGAGACCCTGCTGGTACAGCAGTCCCGCATCAACACGGAACTGCAGGAAGGTCTGATGAAGACCCGCATGATTCCGTTCGCTTCCATGGTTCCCCGCCTGCGACGCATCGTGCGCCAGATCAGCGGCGAGCTGGGCAAGAGAGTCGAGTTCGACGTCCGCAACCCGGAAGGGGAAATGGACCGCAACATCCTCGAACGTATGATTGCGCCGCTGGAACATATGCTGCGTAACGCCCTGGACCACGGCATCGAAACGCCGGCTGATCGCAAGAAGTCGGGTAAGCCGGAAACCGGTGAAGTAACCCTGTCACTGACCCGGGAAGGCGGTGATGTGGTACTGCGGATGATCGATGACGGCGCCGGCATTCCCTCCAGCGTGATCCGCGACAAGGCCATTCGCCAGGGCATGCTGTCGGCGGACGAGGACCTGAGCGATCGGGAAGTCCTGCAGTTCATCCTGCAGCCGGGCTTCTCCACCGCCCAGCAGGTAACGCAGATCTCCGGCCGCGGTGTGGGCATGGACGTGGTCGCCAGCGAAATCAAACAGCTGGGCGGCAGCCTCGATATCGACTCCACCGTGGGTCGCGGCACCACCTTCACCGTGCGCCTGCCCTTTACGGTGTCCGTCAACCGGGCCCTGATGGTGTCCACGGGCGAGGATTTCTACGCCATCCCGCTAAACACCATTGAAGGTATTGTGCGGGTCAGCACCTACGAGCTTGAGGAATACTACAAACCGGACGCACCGCTGTATGAGTACGCCGGCCAGCAGTACCGGCTGCAGTACCTGGGCAACCTGCTCAACAGTGATCACCATCCGAAGCTCCAAGGCCAGGCCCTGCCGTTGCCGGTCATTCTGGTTCGCGGCGCGGAGCAACCCATGGCCCTGCAGGTGGACAACCTGATGGGTAGCCGGGAGATCGTGGTGAAATCCCTGGGGCCGCAGTTCAACTCGGTGCGGGGCGTGTCCGGCGCTACCATTCTCGGTGACGGTAACGTGGTGGTGATCCTCGATCTGCCGGCGATGATCCGTTCCGACATCCTGTCCGAGCGCCAGCGCCTGGCCAGCATGGAGAAAGCCCGCGAGTCCGCCCGCTATGAACAGCGCGAAACCGTGGTGATGGTGGTGGACGACTCGGTGACCGTGCGCAAGGTGACCTCACGCTTGCTGGAACGCAACGGCATGGAGGTCATCACCGCCAAGGATGGTCTCGACGCCGTGGCACAGCTACAGGATCACCGCCCGGACATTATCCTGCTGGATATCGAAATGCCCCGGATGGACGGTTTCGAAGTGGCCAGCTTTGTGCGCCATGACGACAACCTGCGGGACACCCCGATCTGCATGATCACCTCACGAACCGGTGAGAAGCACCGCGAACGGGCACTGGCTATTGGTGTCAATGAATACCTCGGCAAGCCATTCCAGGAAACCGAGCTGCTTGACACCATTATCCGGCTGACCGGGAACCAGTGATGGCCGGCCTGTCGCCAGGCCGGCCAAGCGTCGGGATCGTTTCGGACATTGTCCTGCAGCGCCACCGCCTGCAGGCGGCCACGTCGAAGTTTGGTCTCGACGTGTGCTTTTCCGGAGATCCCGATCGCCTGCAGGATTACCCGGAATTTCCGGATGCCAGCCTCTGGCTGGTCACCCTGGAGGATGAAGCGGATCACCCGGTGCTGTTTGACCATCTGCTGGAAAACACTGACGCGCCCGTGCTGTTCGGACTGGACCCGGCGCCAAGGCCCGGCACCACGGACTATTTCCGTTGGGAGCAACGGCTGCTCGGCAAGCTGGAACAGCAACTGGGCCACCTGGAAGAACTGGATTCGGAAGCCAGCCTGGAAGAGCTCGCCGAACAGTCACCAACGGATGCGCCCCAGCTGCCCCATTGGATTCCGGCGGCAGCCCCCGGCTCCATCGCGGAGCAAGTCTGGATACTCGGCGCATCCCTGGGTGGGCCCGCAGCGGTCAAAAGCTTCCTTGACCACCTGCCACCCGGCCTGCCCGTGGGCTTTATCTACGCCCAGCATATCGATGGCAATTTCACCGATGTGCTGACCCGCGTACTCGGCCGCCATGCCCACTATCAGCTCAAGGGCGCGGAGCCCGGTCACCGGGTTCGCAATGGCGACGTTGTGTTATTGCCGGTGGAACGGGAGTGGACGCTGAACACCGAGGGCGCGCTGGTCGAGAAGGAATCACCCTGGCCCGGCCCCTACGGCCCTTCCATCGACCAGGTGCTGCTGAACGTGGGTGATCATTACGGCAGCCGCTGCCATGCTATCCTGTTTTCCGGCATGGGCAACGACGGCGCCATTGCCGCCCCCCTGCTGAAAGCCTATGGCAGCAAGATCTGGGTCCAGGAAAGCAACAGTTGCGGGAACAGCTCCATGCCGGACTCGGTGGCCGCCACCGGCTGCGCATCCTTCGTCGGCACGCCCGAACAGCTGGCCCGGGAACTAGTCAAAACGATTGAAGAATCCTGCCTGCTCAAGGGCCGGCAAAAAAGGGATTCCGCCTGAGGAAATGAGTGATGAGCGATAACAGTCAAACCCTCTCCTGCGTCATGATCCCGATGAACGGCAGACAACTCCTGTTACCCAACGTATCCATTGCCGAGGTGGTGGATTACGCCAGTTCCGATGCCGGCGCCAACACGCCGGAGTGGCTGGTAGGGCACCTGAACTGGCGGGGACTGGACCTGCCGGTCATTTCCTACGACGCCGCCAACGGCGCCACCCTGACCATTCCCGGCGACAACCGCGGCCGCATTGTGGTGCTCAATACCATTGGCAATGAACATCGGCAGGTTCCGTTCATGGCGCTGGTAACCCAGGGCATCCCCAGCCAGGCGCGCCTGAGTGAAGAGCAGATCCGGAAGCTGGATGGTGAAGCCGGTCCCGCCGACCTGATGCAGGTTGAGGTGGAAGGCGATATCGCCTGGATTCCGAATCTGGAGTACCTGGAATCACTGGCCGCTGAAGTCGCTCACTGAGCCGATTCGAAACTTCAGTGATTTGTCGGATTACGCTTTGCTAATCCGACCTACAAAGCGTTGGAATCTGATCGGGCGGACATTTCATCGATACCGGGGCATGGTACTGGCGTTTGCAAATGTTATAATGTTGCAAATTCTCCAGGACAGTGGCCATGCCGACCAGCGCTCTTCCCTATCGCCCGCACAATCACGATGCCTGTGTAGCCCAGGCGCTGGCGGATGCCCGCGCCATCTGCCAGCAACAGAATGCCCGCCTGACGCCCACCCGTGAACGGGTGCTGGAGCTGATCTGGCAATCCCACAAACCCCTGGGCGCCTATGATGTACTCGCCGAGCTGGCGGAAGACGGCCATAACGCCGCTCCACCCACGGTCTACCGGGCGCTGGATTTCCTGCAGCAACATGGCCTGGTCCATCGTATTGCGTCACTGAACTCATTTGTTGGCTGTACCCATGCCGGCAAGCACCACAACGGCATGTTCCTGATCTGCCGCAGTTGCGGCAATGTGCTGGAACTGACCTCTCCGGAAGTGGCCCATGCGGTGTCCACGGCAGCCTCTGCCGAGGCCTTCCAGCCACAAGACGTGATGATCGAGATCGCCGGACTCTGCCCCGGCTGCCGTACGGACGCCCACCATGACTGAACCGCTGGTAACCCTGGAACGCGTAACCGTTGCCTTTGACGACCGCCCGGTGGTGGACCGTGTGGACCTGACAGTCCATCGCGGGGACATCATCACCATTATCGGGCCTAACGGCGCCGGCAAGACTACCCTGATCAAGGCCGTGCTTGGTATCCAGCGAGTCACCGAGGGGTCGGTTAATCTCGCCAGGAACCTGACCGTTGGCTACGTTCCCCAGCATCTGACCCTGGAATCCACCCTGCCACTGACCGTCAAACGCTTTATGGCGCTCAGTGGCCGTTCCCGGGGCGAATGTCTGGCGGCACTGGAAAAAACCGGTGTAGGCCACCTGGTCGATGCCTCCATCCATCACCTGTCCGGCGGCGAAAAGCAGCGCCTGTTACTGGCCCGCGCCCTGGCTCGCAAGCCAGACCTGCTGGTACTCGACGAGCCGGCGCAGGGCGTGGACATCAACGGCCAGGCCGCGCTCTACGACCTCATCCGTCAGCTACGGGACCAGCTTGACTGCGGCGTCATCATGATCTCCCATGACCTCCACCTGGTGATGGCCGCCACCGACAAGGTGATCTGCCTCAATCAGCACATTTGCTGCAGCGGGTACCCGGCGGATATTTCCCACGATCCCGCGTTTATCGAAACCTTTGGCCAGCCGGTGGCGGAGAGCCTGGCGGTGTACCACCATCATCACAATCACCGCCACGACCTGCACGGCGATGTGGTATCCGGGGTGATCACGGACGACAACCACCAGGAGTGCGATCATGCCCATCATTGATGCCATACTGGACGACTTTTTCTGGCGGGCGCTGCTCGGTGGTCTTGGCGTCGCCCTGGTGGCGGGACCGCTTGGCTGCTTCGTGGTGTGGCGCAAAATGGCGTATTTCGGCGATACCCTGGCCCACTCCGCGCTGCTGGGCATTGCCCTGAGCTTCCTGATCAGCGTTCCCCTCAACGTTGGCGTAATCATTACCTGCGTGGTGCTCGCGATTGCCCTGGTACTGCTGGGCCGCAGCCATACACTGGCGACTGACACCCTGCTGGGCATTCTGGCCCACAGCGCGCTGGCCATCGGCCTGGTTACCCTCAGCTTCATGCCTGATGTACGGGTCGACCTGACCGGCCTGCTGTTCGGTGACCTGCTGGCCATGAGCCGCAATGACCTGGTGTGGATCTACGGTGGCGCCCTGCTGATTCTGTTGCTGTTGGTGACGCTCTGGCGCAGCCTGCTGATGAGCACGATCCATGAAGAACTGGCACGGGTGGAAGGCATTCCCGTTGAACGCCTGCGGCTGGTGCTGATGCTGATGTTCTCACTGGTCATCGCGGTGGCCATGAAAATCGTCGGTGTGCTGCTGATCACCGCGTTGCTGATCATCCCCGCCGCCACCGCCCGGCGCCTGGCGAAAAGTCCGGAACACATGACACTGCTGGCGATCGCGTTTGGTTTCGTGGCGGTTGGCGGTGGCCTGACTCTATCCTGGCACCTGGATACGCCCGCCGGGCCGTCGGTGGTCGTCACCGCATTCAGCGTGTTCCTGCTGATCTATGGTGGCGCACGACAGGCTCAGGCCTGAACCCCGGGTTTCCCTAAGGTGCACCGTTGGTCTAAAGTGTAAGTCTGCGGGTGTGTACCTCCATCCACCCCCAGATCCTTACGATCGCCAGACGGACGGAGCCATGGAAAGCACCAGTCTCAACAGGAGTCCGGGACAATTCCTGCGTTCACTGTGGCGCCCCTTCCTGTGGGTGCCACTGGTGGTGCTGATTGCGGGCCTGACCGTCACCGCCTTTACCGCCGAGCAGCTGGCAAACCACACCCGAATTCTTGCGGGACACGCCTATCGCGCCCAGCACGACGCCCTTGTCAGCCACCTGCACGCCCGGGCTGTCGCCCAGTCTCCCGAGCGCCAGGTAGAACAATGGCTGGCGTCGGTGTTTTCCCCACCTTATCCCAACCTGTCGGCGATACGGGTGGACACCCTGGAGCGCCACACCAAGACGCCTCTGTTTCAATCCGGCCCCCTTGTGCCGCTGAACAGCTCGGGCTCGCTGCGCTCGGAAATCAACCTGGAGAATCACCACTGGCTGATCACCACCATGCCGGATAATACCTTGTTCCGGCAGCAGGCCGACAAGGCGCGACTGGTCACCTGGGGAGCCGGCGCGCTGATAACCGCCCTTGGCGTGGCGCTGACGCTGTTGCTGTGCGCGCGAATCCACACACTCCGCAACCAGGTGGACCAGCAACAGCTGGCCACGGAAAAACTGGATCAGCGGCTGGGTAATATTCAGGTGGAAAAATCGATCCTGCGCCAGGCACTGAACGACAGCGAGCAACGCAGCCGCGACCTGGTGGCGCTCTCCGGCGCGATGATCGGGGAACTGGATGAACAGGGCCGCGTTGGTTTCATATCGGCCAACGTCGCCGACTGGCTGGAACGGGCACCCGCCGACCTGTCGGGAACCCCCTTTGAGGAACTGGTCGCCCCCGACAATCAACCCAATTTCCGCAAGGCCCTGGCGGCGGCTCGCAGCGACAAGCAGATGCAGAGAATCGATCTGGCATTGCTGACCGCCGACCACGATGGCAACACCATACCGGCCACCCTCCGCATCCTGGCCCTGCAGGACCCGGTTCACGGCCACACCGGCTACCGCATCAGCGCCACCTAAAGGGCCTTGTGGGAACCGTCACACAGGGGAGCTGTGCCCGTCTGCTTGCAGCCACAAAACCAGATCCACTCCTTTTTCTCCGCGACATATTTTATCGGGGTGAAGCCGGTCCCCTTGTGGGAACCATCGCAAAATGGCTGGGACTGGCTTCGCCCACAGGCGCACCAGAAATAGGTCTTGCCTGCCTCGACCAGAACCGAGCAAGGCGTTGTCCTGGGAATTTCAGGCTTTGCAGAGGCCATGGAAGACTCCTCGTCATTGATGTCACTTCCTCTGGCAGTATAGCCACAATGCGCAACACCGCTGCCAACAGAGGTGGAATAGCGAGGTCCAAACAAGGGCTGGTGGGGTCGCAGAGTCAAAAAATTCAAAGAAACCACCGTTTCTCCTTTTTGACTCTGCGACCCCACCAGCCCGAAACTCCAATACAATAGCGCTACCCGCCGCAGCCCAACCCAAAGAGGGCAAACCTAAAGCGGCCGAACCACCTCAGCCAACCGCCCGGAGGAAACCAACTCCATAAACTCATCCCCCAACCGGTCACTCTCGGCAATCGCCTTACGCCAGGACCGCTCACGTCCTTCATCATCGCCAACGTATTTCTCGAAATCCTTCCGGTCCGGCAGCTTGCGATCCGGCAACGACTCCAGGTACTCCGGTGAAGGCGCCACCAGCAACACATCCTGAAGACGAGTCGCATCGCCGCGACGCCAGGGCAGCGTCTTGTCGAACCAGCCCGGTACCACCTTGTCGGTGAAATGCGGATAAAGAATAATTCCCGGCTGTTCGTAGGGCAGATCCAGGTGATAATCCAGCAGCCCACCATCGCGGTAGACCCCCTCCGGCGCACCGGGGATATTGCGCACACCGGACATCACCATCGGAATGGACGCCGACGCCAACAGCGCAGGCAGTAAATTGTCACGGGTCAGTGCCACTTCATGGCTGGGAAAATCCACCAGCTTCGACACCGGCGCTTTCAGGCGGGCATCGTGAATGATGCCGCGCTCCATAAAGCGACCCAGGTGACGCCGGCTCACCATGTTGGCGCTGATCGCATTCATCAAACCAAGGCTCAGCCTGCCCCGGGTATCGTGCTCCAGCATGCCCCGGCTGCGCACCACAACCACATTGAGTCGATAGAACGGGTGATTCAGCAAATAGTCCTCATGACCACCCAGCAACTCTTCCAGAAACAGGATGCTTTTCCGGCTCACTTCGGCAGTACTCACGCCCTTGGCAAACCGTTGTGAGGTATAAAGATCGGCCAGCCGCGCCAGTTGGGCCTTGGGATCATCAGTAGAGGCAATGGCCGCAAAGCGCCAACTGCCAATGGACGATCCGATGAGCGAACGCTCCTGCGGGACAGCAGGCAACCAGTCTCCGAAGATGGCTTTGTCCAGCCCCGAGATACCCAGGGCTTTAGGGCCACCGGCGGCGCCGGGGATCACATGGACATCGTCCGCCGACAGAGGTTTATCGTGCAGTCGCTGCAGGGCTCGGCGACCGGCCCGGATAGTCAACGCGGGCGATCGGGTATGTATGGCGGTCATGACGGCTCCCTCCTGAAAACCCAGCGAGTTTATCGAACTGTCGGGCTGTCAGCCAGAGAAGACACCACCTCAATCCACTCAATCTAACCCACCTTGCAACACACCGTGCTAGACTTTCTGAAGTCCGGTCATGGAAGCGGGCTCCATAGAACACAACAGCAGGAGTGGGCTGTGAATCCATTTGCATCGTCGGACACATTGGCCGCCAACCCGACTCTCGCGGTCCTGGGTTTTAAACGACAACTGGTCTACCACCTTCATTTCTGGTCCTTCATTGCCGTTGCCCCACTGGTCATGGTGCAGTGGAATCATGGCAACTATCTGCTATCCGCACTGCTGATACTGTTCTGCATCAATGCCCTGCTGGTCATCGCGCTTCTCCGTTTCCGCAACGTCTATTTCCTGAAAGGGCGCCTGTTTCCATTACTGGCGGTTATATGCGCCGCCTATTCCACCACCATCAACGGCCATGCCGGCCTCTACTGGGCCTACCCCGCCGCGACAGCTCTGTTTTTCCTGCTACCACTGCGGGAAGCAGCCGTCTGCAACATCCTGTTTGTTACCGTCATGGCTGTGGTGTCGTTTCTCCAGTTCCCGGAAGCGGATTTCTGGCGTATCACCTTTTCCCTCGGTCTCACCTGCCTGTTTGCGATGATCTTTGCCTGGCTGGTGGGTCGACTTCATGAGGAACTCACGCGCCTGGCGACAACCGATCCGTTGACCGGCTGCCTAAACCGGTCGCAACTGGCGGACATCCTCAACGGGCAGATCCAGATGCGGGAACGGTATGAGCGGGTATCCAGCCTGATTTTGCTGGATATTGACTACTTCAAGACAATCAACGACCAATGGGGGCACCTGGCCGGCGACACAGTGCTGACGGAGTTGTCCGTAAGGATGCGCAGGCGTCTGCGGGAAAGTGACCAGTTATTCCGGATCGGGGGCGAAGAGTTCATGCTGGTATTACCGGAAACCCGCCAGCGGGACGCCGATACCCTGGCCCAGGAACTGCTCACCTGCATCAGCGCTCGCCCTTTCCTGGACGATATCAGTGTCACCGCCAGTGCCAGCGTAGCGGAAGTCGTCAAGGGTGAAACCTGGTCGGTGTGGCTGAATCGCGCCGATCAGGCGCTGTACCTGGCAAAATCCCGGGGCCGCAATCAGGTGGCCAGTGCGCCAAGAACCTTAGATGTATCCGCCCGCCCCGATGACGATCACACCGCAATGATCGCCGATAGCGGACGTTAAATCCGCTTGCGAAAATCCCGGTAAGCCGAGAACACATCCCACGGGCTTTCAAAGTGCGGGTAGTGGCCGATGTTTCGCAAACTGACGACATCCGCATCCGGCACCAGCTCCCGGTAGCGCCTTGCCATGGCCGCGCCCGACACCGGGTCCGACACGCCGGAAATCAGCCGCATGGGCTGGGTTGCGTTCTGCAACGCGCCAACCCAGCGATTGCGGTGGCAACGTCGCTCTTCCATGAAATGAATCAAGTGGTGCAGGATGCCCCGGCCATTGTTGTAGGTGAGCAACTGCCAGAAATCGTCCATATCCTGGTGATCCGGCGGATTGGCCGACCCCAGTAACCGGCGAAAATTGCGCTCAAAGGTGCGACGGTTCAAACCACGGCTTATCAGGCCGCCCAGGGGGCTGCGCAACAGTTTCTGGATAAGCAGCGGGCTATGGACTTCCGGAAACAGCGCGCCATTAAGAAAACAGACACTGGCAATGCGGAACGGTAACGAGCCTTCCTGCTCCCTGGCCAGAAGCTCCTGGGTCACGCTGTCACCGTAATCGTGAGCAAGCAGATGCACCCTCTTCAAGCCCAGGCCGGCAATCCAGCCCTCAAACAGATCTGCCTGGTCCTCAATGCTGTAGTCATAACGCACCGGTTTGTCAGAGAACCCGAACCCCAGCATATCCAGCACCAGCACGTTGTATTGCTGGGTCAGCATCGGCCACATCCGGTTCCAGTCCCAGCTTGCGGTGGGAAAACCATGGAGCAATACCAGCGGTTCTCCCTGCCCCGCCATGCGACTGAATATGGCGTGGCCCTCATAGCTGAACCACTTACCGCCCTGTTGCCACCATTCCAGCGTTCCAGCCTGTTGTTTGCCCCGGGAAGCCGTTGCGTGTCCGGAGATCACCTGATCCATGTCCTGTTCCTGGAAAGAGTTTGCAGCTTAAAACTGTAGAACAAACCGGTGCGGGCCGCCATAGCCACTGATCGAATTTGCGGGCGTCATCCGGGTCATCAGTGGTCTTTTGTGGACGGGTCCACGTAAACCATGGAGATAAACGACGATTTCCCTTAAGCTTCGCCCTGAATCAGACACAGAATACCGGAACCGATTATGAGCAACTCTCTGGAAGATTTGGCCGGCCACTACCGCGATATCATCAATGGTCTTGGGGAAGACACCTCCCGTGAGGGCCTGATGGACACGCCCAAGCGCGCGGCCAAAGCCATGCAGTTCCTGACAAACGGCTATCAGCAGGATCTGGGTGAACTGGTCAACAATGCCGTCTTCGAGTCCGCCATGGATGAAATGGTGATGATTCAGGACATAGAGCTCTACAGTATGTGTGAGCACCATATGCTGCCGTTTATCGGCAAGTGCCATATTGCCTACATGCCACAGGGCAAGGTGCTGGGGCTGTCCAAGTTCGCCCGCATTGTCGACATGTACGCACGCAGGCTGCAGATCCAGGAAAACCTGACCCGGGAAATCGCCGAAGCCATTGAAACCGTCACCGGTGCCAAAGGTGTGGCCGTGGTGATCGAGGCCCAGCATATGTGCATGATGATGCGCGGCGTGGAGAAACAGAACTCCCGCATGAAAACCTCGGTGATGCTGGGTCAGTTCCGCAAATCCCAGGCGACCCGAACCGAATTCCTGCAACTGCTCAGCCACCGGGACTGATCCCATGTCGACCGCTCCCGTAGCCGTGGTGACCGGCGCCGGACGCAGGCTTGGCTACGAGATCAGTGCAGCGCTGATCAAGCGTGGCTACCGGGTGTTTGCCCTGCACCGGACCCCCACCGACGACGTGGACCACCTGGTTCGCGAGGGCGCGACGGCGCTACAGGTCGACCTGGGGGATCCCGAAGCCCTGCAGGCCCGGATTGACGAGATTGCCCGCGACACGGCCAACGTCAGCCTGCTGGTGAACAACGCCTCCACGTTTGAGAGCGACGCTGAAGATCCACTGGAACGGGCGGCTCAGGCTGCCTACCTGTTTCAGGTAAACAGCACGGCTCCCATGCAACTGATGCACGGTCTGTCAGTCCCTCTGGAACAGGCAGCCCTGGCGTTCGGGCGGCCGTCACTGGTCGTCAACATAACCGATATTTTCGCGGAGCGCCCGAATCCGCTCTACAGCGCCTACTGCGCGTCCAAGGCAGCCCTGGCCAACCTGACCCTGAGCTATGCCGCCCTGCTCGCCCCTGATGTACGGGTAAACGCTATTATGCCCGGGCCGATCCGCTTTCTTCCCCGCCACACCGACAGCCAACGGCAGCAGGTGCTGTCAGAAACCCTGCTGGCCCGCGAAGGCGGCTTTCACAGTGTGGTTCTCCAGTTGCTGGCCCTGGTGGACAACGATTTCATCACCGGCGCCCAGATTCCGGTGGATGGTGGCCGGCGCCTGGCCCAGGGTATGGTCAGCCACGTCAAGGGAAACCCGGACTGAGCCATCATTGCGACCGTCAAACAGGTCCCGGTAATAGGGCTCATCAATGTCCGAGCCCGCGAAGCGCCCACTCTCGCTGTACTCCAGAATGTCCACGTCGATGGTGCGGTCCTTGCAGCTGCTGAGCGGGTCGGAACGGTCCCGCCCGAAGGACTCCTCCAGCTGGTTGAGTTCACACTTCAGTTGTTGCGGGGACAACGGGCTGAAGAGCACCGCCAAGGCGTTGAGGAACGAGCGCTCGGTGTCGATGCCCCGGGGGCGGGTGTGGATCACCGGCGACAGCCACAGGGACCCATGGGTATTCAACAGCCTTTCGACCGCCCTGGCCAGGTTGTGTTGCGGTTCAATGTTGCTTCCAAGTCCACACAGGTACCACATGACGGCGTTATCTCAGTAGCTTTCGAATATAGGCACCTACCAATACGGTCACCAGCAGCACTCCGATCATGGATTCCAGGGTCACCAGCATGGAAAGCAGGCCGGTGGCCGGCGGGGCCGGCTCACTCCACTGGCCGTAGAAGCTGCTGATAAAGCTCTGCAGGCTGAGCATCACCGCCTCGCCGGAGCCGACGCCAACGGCCATATACAGCAGCGAGAATATCACCGAGACCATCAGCGCCGTCGCCAGAACATTCCGCAACCGGATGCCCCACCCGAAGACGCCACCGAGCAGGAAGCGACGGGCCCGGCTGGTTTCCTTGTGGTGGCGCATGTGGAAAAACGCGTGATCCTCCTCCCGCAGATGACCGGTGGCGGACATCCAGTTCTTGAAGCGGGTGTAGGCTTCCGCCAGCTGGCGGCGGTCTTCCCGGTCGGGACGAGGCAAACGGGCCCTGGCCAGCAGACCAAAGGGCGGGGGTGTCGTGGATCGCCGGGCGGGGCTGGTCCCGTACACCAGTGACACCGGATCAAACCAGGCCTGTTCCGCGTGAAAGCGGGCCATCTCGATGCTTGGGGTGCCCTCCCCGGGCGCTTCCAGCTCCAGCATCCAGGCCTGGCCCACCGACGACCCGACCAGACTGCAACGCCCCCGGAGCCGGCGACCGGTCATCCGCAGATGGCGGCCCACCAGGGTATCCTCGATAGCAATGCCGGTGTCTTCGTCCACCACTACGACCCGGTCCAGCCAGAGGTCGGCCGCGAGTTCGCAGTTGTCGACCAGGATCGAATCCGCGGTGACGTTTGTCAGGCGTAACTGGTTCAGGTAACTGCGACGGATCTCGACACCGCCGGAGACGGTATAGCCTTCGAAAAACAGTCCTCCCTCAAAGCTATTCCGGCTCAGTTGTTCGGCGTGGTAGCTCTGCCGTCCGATGTAGACACCGCCCAGGGCGGGCTGATCGTTGACCGGCGCTTCGTCCTGCACGGCCATCAGTTGCACCGGCGCCTCGAAACTGCCGTTCAGCGCCAGGCAGCCGCTCAGGGTCATTTCGTTGAGCCAGAGCATGTCATCACTACCACGGGTGCCGAACTCCATCAGCACGGAACAGGCCCGGATACCACGGAAGGAAATACCGCCGGCGCCACTGAAATCACAGTCGAACATCACCACGCTGCCATCCAGGTGGGCGGATTTCAGGCTGAAATGATTGTTGAACTGGCAGTTAAGGCACCACAGGCTGCCCTGAAACCGCGCACGGAGCCAGCGGAAATCACCCGACACCCGGCAATTGATCAGTACCACCGATCCGGCAATGTCCAGATCCGGCTGTTCCGAGCCATCCAGCACCGCATTGGCAATCACCACCACACCTTCCGCCGCACCGATGGCGGCAAGGAACTCAGCGCCGGCAAGGTGGCGTGGCTGATCCGCTGGCAGCTCCAGGCCGTGGCCGTTTACTTCCACCGTTGCCGTCTCGCAGGAGTCCAGCACCTCCCGCACCACCAACGTCTGGCCATCCCGACGATCCCGTCCGAGGCGAACCTGGAACGCCTGACCCACCGTGACTGCCGGGTACCCGGCCCTCTGGAACGGGCGCCAGTGGCTGTAACACAGCGCCTGATCCTCGGTCACCAGCACCAGAAAGCGCCCCGCCTTGAGGTCGGAATGGATGATCCGGGCAACCATTACGTCGTCGGTCAAAGGGCAAACTCCTGTCCCTGCTGCGCAAAGCCGGCAAAGTCCCGTTCCACCTCCGCCCGGTGTTGCTCGAAAGTGTCCTCGTAGCTCATCAGGTACATACGTTCACGCACGGTTTGCGAATAGTTTTCACGGAGTTCGCGAACCGACGCATGCACCGGATTCCAGTCTGACAGGGTGGCGTCATGAAGAATGGTTCGGGGGGCATACCTGGATACCAGCTCGGGAATCGGACGGGTATCGCCACTGAATAATAAATGCTCGTTCAGTACCAGGCCATAGGACGGTTTTTCCGGGGTATGACGGTTCTGGAACGGCCGTAAACGGACTCCTTCGAATTCAAAGGACTGGTCATCCAGCAGGACCACATCGAAAAAATCCGCCAGCTCGGCCGGGCCTTCCCCTACCTGGCCCATCACCCCCTTGAGGGTGTGTTCCCACAGCTCTTCATAAACACCGGGAGGAAGGTACAGAACGGGCTTGAAGCCATAACGGAAACGGCACTCGTACCCCAGACGCTCCAGGCCGAAACAGTGATCTGCGTGGGCATGGGTGATGAAAATAGCGTCCACGTCCGCCAGGGTCAGGCCCCGATCCCGCAACGCGAATTTGATGGTATAACCGGCATCGATCAGCAGGCGACGACCACCGGCCTCCACCATGGCATTATTGTTCCAGTGATCAATCGCTTCGGAGTGGCCAACTCCAAGCATGGTCAAGACTGCCATACTCTGGTCCTTTGTGAGTTACCGGGCGCATCAGACGGGAGAGCACCTTGAACAGCGATCCTATTACATGCAAGCCTTGGCGATCAAAGACCTATAGTATCATCCCCGGACACCGGCGACCGATGACCGGCCGACAACACAAACCGCAACCAGGGTTTACACAGCCATGCCAAGCCAGACACCAGAAGCCATTCGCGCTATCCTGACCAGCATCCGGACCATTGCCCTTGTCGGCGCGAGCAACAAATCCCACCGCCCCAGCCACGAGGTAATGGCTTACCTGCAGGGTCGTGGTTACCGGGTCATTCCGGTGAACCCGCGGCTCGCCGGCCAGCAGCTTCTTGGGGAAACCGTGTACGCCGACCTCAAATCCCTGCCCGAGCCGGTGGACATGGTGGAACTTTTTCTGGCGCCGGAACGGACCGGACCGGTCATCGACGCGGCCATTGAATTCAATATTCCCGTGGTGTGGATGCAGGTTGGCGTAATCAACGAACAGGGTGCCCGGAAAGCGGAGGCCGCCGGCCTGACGGTGGTCATGGATCGGTGCCCCAAACAGGAAATCCCCCGGCTCGGAGTACCGCCCGTCTCCCGAGGGTAGGCCCAGTGTCACGGCGGCCATTCCGCCCGCCACCGCTGCCCTTAATGACCTGTTCGAACCCCCTGCCTTCTGCCATAATCGGGTCAAACAATCCGAGTACTGGCAGCGCCATGTGGTTCAGAGAGCACCTGACCGGAGTAACGTGTGGAAAAACCTGAATCCGTGACAAACAAAGTCGTCAGGGGGCTGCTGCACCCTGTTGTTCCGGTACTGATTCTGATTTTTTTCCTCGGCATTGCCTCCGTCCTGAAATACGGCCTCGACAGGCAGGACGAGCGCCAGATCAACAGCAACCTGACCAATGAGAGTCAGGCCATGGCCAACAGCCTGGAGCGGGAATTCCTGGTTCACGTTGAGGCAGTCCGCCGCATGGCGCAGCGGCTCGAAGCCCGCCCGGATATGACGGAAGAACTCTGGAGCCAGGACGCCAGGAACTACCTGGACGACTTCGGGGTCTATCAGGCTCTGGAGTGGATTGACCGCGAGTTCATCATCCGCTGGCTGGAACCCCTGTCCGGTAACGAAGAGGTAGTGGGTTATAACGTGGCGTTTTCTGCCGAGCGGCGGGCAGCGCTGGAAGCGGCACAGGCCAACGGCACCATTGATATTTCCGGGATAATCGACCTCCGGCAGGGCGGCAAGGGCCTGGTGATCTACGTTCCGGTCTATGCGGGTGAGCGCAACAACGGCTTTATTGCCGGTGTCTTCCAGATGGACACCCTGGCCCGCCACCTGCTCACCAACCGGGTCCTGGACGCCTTCTATGTCCGGATTTCCGATGACGACGCCCCGGCCTACGAACTCAATACCGGCGGGGAATATGCTCGCAATTACGCCCACACGGTGGATGTCGATCTGCCGATGCTGGGCTGGTCACTGACCGTTACCCCGACCACCGACTGGGTCAATAGCCGGAAAAGCATCTGGCCCTGGACCACGTTTATCTCCATTTTGTTCATGGGAGTGCTCACCAGCCTCACCACCCTGCTGGTGCAGTTGGTCCTCAAGCGTAATCGTGCCCTGCTGAAGACCCGCAAGGAACTGGAGTTCGAAATTGACCAGCGCAAGGCGGCGCAACAGGATCTGGCCCGACTGGAATCCACCGACGCCCTCACCGGTCTGGCGAACCGCCGTTTCTTCATGGAAGACCTCAGCCATACCCTCAGCATTGCCGACCGGCAAATGCGCCAGGTCGCACTGGTGATGCTCGACCTCGACCGCTTTCAGATGCTCAATGACACCCTTGGCCACCAGTTCGGGGATGAGCTGCTAATCAAGGTTTCCGAGCGCCTGAACAGCCTGAGCGACGAAAAAGTCCTGGTGGCCTACTCTGGCGGGGATGAGTTTATGATCTGCCAGCAACACGTTGATAGCCTGGACGATGTCATTCATCTGCTGGGGCAGATCAAGCAGTGTTACGCCGAGCCCTTCGAGGTTCAGAATGAGGCCCACTACATCACCGCAACCATGGGCATCGCCATTTATCCCCAGAGCGGGCTGGATACCGATACCCTGCTGCGCAACGCCGACATTGCCCTGTACCGGGCCAAGGAACAGGGGCGCAACACCTACCAGTTCTATACCGAGGGCATGCAGGAACGGGAAGTCATGCGCCTGGAGCTGGACAAGGATCTCAGCCACGCCCTCGCCAACGACGAGTTTGTGCTGCACTACCAGCCCCAGGTTAATCTGGCGGGTGCAGAAATTCTCAGTGCGGAAGCGCTGATACGGTGGCAGCACCCCCGGCGCGGGTTGCTGCCACCAATGGAATTCATCCCACTGGCGGAAGAGAGCGGGCGCATCACCGAAATCGGCCGCTGGGTGGTCATGGCCGCGTGCCAGCAACTGGCCAGATGGCAGGGCACGGCGTTCGAGCACCTGA
Source organism: Marinobacter alkalisoli (assembly GCF_045449795.1). NCBI lineage: Bacteria > Pseudomonadati > Pseudomonadota > Gammaproteobacteria > Pseudomonadales > Marinobacteraceae > Marinobacter > Marinobacter alkalisoli. The sequence goes on along the minus strand of NZ_JBJJLB010000002.1, from coordinate 131,428 downwards.
GGATTGCTGTCAATCTGTCCGGGCGTGAGTTGGACGATGAGCACCTGGTGGATCACATCAGGGAGGCCCTGGAGACCCATAATGTGCCACCGGAACGGCTTGAGGTAGAGCTGACCGAGGAAATCTTCATTCAGAACATCGAACACAACCTCAACCAGCTGTCCAGGCTCCACCAGCTCGGTGTGAGCCTGGCCATCGATGATTTTGGGGTGGGGTATTCATCGCTGGGCTATCTGCGTGACTTCCCGGTCGACCTGCTGAAGATCGACCGCTCGTTCATTACCGAGGTCACCGAGCGTCACGATGACGCAGTGATCACCCGAGCGGTGATCAACCTGGCCCACAACCTCGGCATTCAGGTTGTCGCGGAGGGTGTGGAAACCATGGATCAGCTGACTTTCCTCAAGGATCATCACTGTGACCTGGCCCAGGGCTACCTGATCAGCCGACCGGTTCCTGCCGCTACGCTGGAAAAGGCTCTCACCGAGGGTACCATGGTGACCGGCGTGCCGGTGGATACGCGCATATAGTCAGCCTTTTTAACCATCGCATCTGACCAATTTCCAGCAAGGTAAGACACCATGACAAGCCAATACCTGACCCCGGAACAAGACCGGAAAATCCGCCAGTGGGAGCGCTGGAACCGGAATTATTTTATCTTTGCTTTCGTGGCGCTGACGATCATTCTGGTGTTCAGCAGTCAGTTGGGCTTGTCCAGTGGCGAGAGCTGGGGGCCGCTCGGGGTGCTGATCGCGGCTCTGATCACGCCGATTATTGTGCTTCAGTTGCGGCTGGCGTGTCCGGCCTGTGGTCACAAGATTGGCTGGCAGGCGAAGCTGATGGCGCCAGACCAGTGCAAACACTGCGGTACATTCCTTCGCGCCAAGGGGCAGTAACCTTCCTACCTTAAAAAAACCTTTGACCTGTGAGTTGCTCACAGGTTTTAGGCTATCCTTAAATTCAGGTTTCGGTGATTGCCGCATCGGCGTGGGAAATCCTTCCGAAAACCGCTGTTAATACGTCCCTGTACGCTTGCTCTCCGCCATCCCTGGCTCCGAGCATTTTCGGAAGGATTTCCCACGCCGACGCTACGCAAGCTTTACGCTGCCCGAACCTGCGATTTATCAAAACTGTATGGGAAGGTCCGCCATGAAAGTCAAAGACATTGCTGAGGCCGCCGGCGTAAATCCGGATACCGTGCGGTTCTATACCCGGGAAAACCTGTTGAAGCCGACCCGCAATCCGGACAACAACTACCAGCAGTTCAATGCCGAGGATCTGCGGCGGCTGCGGTTTGCCCGCAAGGCCCGGAAGCTGGGGTTCTCGCTGCCGGAGATCCGGCAGATTCTGGATCAGGCGGACGATCATCATTCGCCGTGTCCGATGGTGCGGGACGTATTTCAGCAGCGGCTGGCTGAGGTGGAACGGGAGATTCGCGAGCTGCAGGAGCTGCGCAATCGGATGACCTCGGCGTTGGTGGCATGGCAGGACATGCCGGATGGTACGCCGGATGGCCACACCATTTGCCGGTTGATCGAACACTGGGAAGAGCCAACGCCCTCTGACGGGCAGGCGATCAGGTTGAGGAGTAACAACGAATGACGGACGCACCTGTGCTACAAACCATGCTCAGTATTTCCGGGGCCTCGTGTCAGAGCTGTGTAAAGAAGATCCGCACTGCCCTGGCACCGCTGACCGGCGACGGGGAGCTGGTGGAAGTGGACCTCGGCAAACAGACGGTAGCCCTGCCGGAAGGCGTGGATGCCGCCGAGGCAGCGCGGATTGTGACAGAAACCGGTTACCCCGCGGAGCCTGTTAGGGAGTCATCAGAATCTGCCATTGGCTGCGCGGACACGACTGAAGACGGCAATAACAACGGTGGCCAGATGGATCATCCATCCAGGGATACCGCCGGGACAGTCGCCAAAGGCGTTCAGGCAGAACCGGCGGCCACCGCAAACGGGCAGATTCACCTGGCCGTGGCCGGCGCTACCTGCGCGTCCTGTGTTAATACTATCGAGAAGGCCTTGATGTCGGTGTCCGGCATCAACCATGCCCATATGAATCTGGCGGACAACACCGCCACTGCCAGCGGCAAGGCCGATCCGGCGGCGCTGATCAAGGCCGTGGAAAGCGCCGGGTATGGCGCCCGTGTGATTGAAGACGAGGACGAGGCCGACGAACGTCGGCAGCAGGAGGATCACAAACAGTATAAGACCCTGCTGGTCAAAATGGGCATCAGTCTGGGTCTGGGCGTGGCGCTGATGGTCTGGGGCATGGGCTTTGGCTCGATGATGGTGACCGCAGACAACCAGGTCACCTGGATCAACCTCGGCATTCTCACCCTGGGCGTAATGATCGCCACCGGCGGCCACTTCTTCGTGGGTGCCTGGAAAGCCCTCCGCCACCATAACGCCAACATGGATACCCTGATTGCCCTGGGTACCGGTACCGCCTGGCTCTATTCCATGGTGGTTGCCAGTGTACCGGATGCCTTGCCGGAAATGGCGCGCCACGTCTATTTTGAGGCCTCCGCGATGATCATCGGCCTGATCAATCTGGGCCAGGCCCTGGAATTGCGGGCCAAGGGCAAGACCTCCGAGGCGGTTCGTCGCCTGCTGGATTTGCGGGCAAAAACCGCGCGAGTGATTCGCGATGGCGAGGAACAGGACATTCCGGTGGAAGACGTCCGTAAAGGCGATCATATTCGCGTGCGGCCCGGTGAGAAGCTGCCCGTGGACGGCGTTATCGCCGAAGGCAGCACCCGCATTGATGAAAGCATGCTCACCGGCGAGCCCATGCCGGTCAGCAAAGGCGAAGGCGACGAAGTCTCCGCCGGCACCCTCAACACCCACGGCTCCATCATCTACGAAGCCACCCGCGTGGGCAGTGACACCGCCCTGGCCCAGATCATCAAGCTGGTGAAAAAGGCCCAGGGCTCGAAGCCCGCCATTGGTCGCCTGGCGGACAAGATCTCCTCGGTGTTCGTGCCCAGCGTGATGCTGATTGCCGTGATCGCGGCGCTGGTCTGGTACAACCTCGGACCGGAACCGGCGGTGGTGCACATGATGGTGGCTGCAACCACCGTTCTGATCATCGCCTGCCCCTGCGCCCTGGGCCTGGCCACGCCGATGTCGGTGATGGTGGGCGTGGGCAAGGCCGCCGAATACGGCGCACTGATTCGCCAGGGTGATGCCCTGCAGACCGCCGGCAAGGTGGACCTGGTGATTCTCGACAAGACCGGCACCATTACCGAGGGTCATCCAGCTGTTACGCGGATACACGCGAGCGATGAAGATGAGCAACGCTTACTGGCGCTGGCGGCAGGCCTGGAACAGCATTCCGAACACCCGCTTGCCGAGGCCATCCTGGGCAAAGCGGAAGAGGACGGTGTGCAGCCCGAGAAAGTCACCGGCTTCGAAGCGCTGAACGGTAAGGGGGTTCAGGGCGAGTTCGACGGCCAGCCCCTGCGCCTGGGCAACCGTCGCTGGCTGGAAGCCGAAGGCCTGTCCGTCGATGCTCTGGCCGACGCGGCCGGGACCATCACCGAGGAGGCCGGCACGCCGCTGTTCCTGGCACTCGGCCAGGACGTGCTCGGGGTCATCGGCGTGGCGGATGCCATCAAACCGGATTCCAAGGCCGCCATCCAGCGCCTGCACGATGCCGGTATCCGCGTGATGATGGTGACTGGAGATGTGGATGCCACCGCCAAAGCCATTTCCGCCAAGGCAGGAATCGACGACTACCGCGCGGAAGTGCTTCCCGAAGACAAGGCCGAAGTAGTCAGCGCCATGCGTGGCAAGGGCTACACCGTGGCCATGGTGGGGGACGGCATCAACGACGCCCCGGCACTGGCGGCCGCCGACGTCGGCTTTGCCATCGGCACTGGTACCGACGTCGCCATTGAAAGCGCCGCCATCACGCTGATGCGCGGCTCCCTGCACGGCGTGCCCGATGCCATCGAGATTTCCCGCGCCACCGTTCGGAACATCCATCAGAACCTGTTTGGCGCCTTTGTGTACAACTCCATGGGTATTCCGGTCGCCGCCGGCCTGCTCTACCCTGTGTGGGGCATACTGATGAGCCCGATCCTGGCCGGCGCCGCCATGTCACTGTCGTCCGTAACCGTGGTCACGAATGCCAATCGCCTGCGGTTGTTCCGAACCAGCCAACAACCCGGCGACCACCAGCAAGAGGAGCGGAACTGATGAGCACACTTCTGGTCAATGCCGGAGGGTTGGTATTGATGGCGGCCATCGTCTGGTGGTTCTGGCTGTCACCTTCTTCCGCCGGCGCCGCCAACGACGATCACAGCCATCATCACTGAGGAAACAGACATGACTCTGCGTAAAAAAGCTCTCGGCCTCACCGCCGCCTTCGGACTCAGCGCCCTGGCCAGCAGCCCGTTGCTGGCCGCAGATGAGGCAGAAAGTATCCATGTGTACAAATCCCCCCACTGCGGCTGCTGCAGTGACTGGATCGACCATCTGGAAGAAAATGGCTTTGACGTCACTGCCACTAACACCGACGACTTGGGCAAAATCAAGGCCGAGGCTGGCCTCCTTGCCGGACTGGGAAGCTGCCACACGGCGTTTGTCGGTGACTATGTGATCGAAGGCCACGTTCCGGCGAATGACATCAAACGCCTGCTGTCCGACGCACCCAAAGCAACTGGCCTGAGTGTTCCGGGCATGCCGGCCGGCTCACCGGGTATGGAAATGGGCGACCGGAAGGACCATTACAAAGTCATCATGTTTAACGAAGATGGCCAGACCCGGGTATTTTCAGAGCATAACCAGTAAGGGTATGACGGGCTTCCGGCGTCGGCTTGCCTGCCGCTCCGCGTGACCCGGGATTGAGCAAGAGGTCTGACGCGTCCGGTCATAACCGGTATACTCCGCCCCTGACATTCATTATTCGCCAGCCAGGTCCTGTTCATGCTCAATGCCGACGCCCTCAGCCAGTTGCGCCAGCTGAAAACCGACATCAAAGAAAACAAGGTGGTCTTTCCCGGCACCGTCAAAGCCACCAACGGACGTTTCGGTTTCGTAGTGCTGGATGAGGGCCGTGACGTGTTCCTGCCGCCGGAGGAAATGCAGAAAGTGCTGCCCGGTGATCGCGTCAACGTCACCGAACAGGAAGGTGACAAGGGTAAAACCCAGGGCGTGGTGGACGAGCTGCTGGACAGCAACCTGACCACCTTTGTCGGCCGTTACCTGATCAAGGGCAAGGGGCATTTCGTGGTACCGGAAACCCCGGGTATCAACCGCTGGATCTTCATTCCACCGAAAGAGCGGATGAACGCCGGGCAAGACGACTTCATTTACTGCCGCATCCACAAACACCCCATCAAGGACGGCAAGGGCCAGGCCAAGATCCTGAAAGTGCTGGGCAAACCCGGCGACACCGGCATTGAGCGCGCGCTCACGCTGGCCACCTTCGATTTGCCGGATGCCTGGCCGGACCCGGTTCAGCAACAGGCGGACGCCCTCAGCGAGGCGACCATCGAGACACGCGCGGGTGATCGTGAGGACCGTACCGATCTGCCCTACGTCACCATCGACGGCCCCGGCACCCAGGACATGGACGATGCCCTGCTGGCCGAGCCCAACGCCACCGGCTGGAAGCTCTCCATCGCCATCGCCGACCCCACAGCGGTGATCGAGCCCGGCAGCGCGGCGGAATCCGAAGCCTTCCGGCGGGCAACCGCCATCTATTTCCCGGGCGAGCCGCTGCCAATGCTGCCGGACAGCCTCAGCACCCGCCTGTGCTCACTGATGCCTGAGGTGAACCGCCTGGCCCTGGTCTGCGATCTGCAGGTCAACAACGACGGCAGCCTGGGTGACTACAGCTTCCACAAGGCAATGATCCAGTCCAAGGGCAAGCTCAGCTATGAGCTGGTATCCAACCTGATCGAAGGCCGCGAGGACGACGACATCAAGGCCCTGCCGGACGCCGTTGCCAACAGCCTCGACCAACTGCACCAGGCCGCCACCGCCCTGCGCAAATGGCGCAGTGAGCACGCACTGCTGAGTGCTGACCGCCCCGAATTCCGTCTGCGGCTGGACGAGAACAAGCGGGTGCGGCTGATCGAGCCGTCAGTGCAGAACGAAGCCCACCGACTGGTGGAGGAATGCATGGTGGCGGCCAACCGCTGTGCCGCGGATTTCCTCAGTCAACAAGGCAAAGGGCTGTTTATTCAGCATCCGGGCCTGCGTAACGACCGCGCCGACAATGTCCGGGCGCTACTCGAAGGCTACGCCCCGGATCTGTCCGCGGTGGATGCCACCTCAGCCGAGGGCTTCCGGGAACTGATGAAACGCACGGAAAACCTGGACGCCGAGGTACCGGTCAAGGCCATCCTCTCCCGCCAGCTCGCACGTGCGGAACTGGCATTCGAGGCAGCGCCTCACCAGGGCATGGGGCTGCCGGCCTACACGACCTTCACCTCGCCCCTGCGCAAGTTCAGCGACTTTTATGTGCACCGGCTGATCAAGGCGGCGCTGTGGCAGGAGCCTCTGGGCGAACTCACGGACGAACAGCTTGCAGCACTGCAGGCCACCCAGATCAATGCCCGCCAGGCCGCCAACAACCTGGAAAGCTGGCTCAAGAGTGATTTCGCCAAATCCCTGGGCTCCGACCCCATGACTGGCGTGATCAGCCGTACCGTGCCCGCCGGATTCTTCGTACGCCTGGACGCCAACGGCCTTGAGGGCTTTGTCAGCTGCCGCACCCTGGATGGCAAATACAGCTTTGATCCCATCACCCTGCGCCTGATTCATAACAAGAACGGTCGCATTTTCCAGCTGGAACAGCCGGTCACCGTTACCTTCGCGGATGTGGACGAGGAACGGAAACAGATCAACTTCAAGCTGGTGAGCGCGGAAGAAATAGCAACGGACAAGGGCACAGACAGCAAAACCACCGGGGCTTGAAAAACCGGGGCGACGGGCGCATCGTAATTGGTAGGAGTTTATTGCACCGACGGAGGTGATCTCCCATGCCCATCAGCCCCGATGAGTTCCTGAAAAAGTACGGTTTCGACGAAGACGACGAGGAGCGGGACCACAGCCTGCGCCATAACGCCATAGAGCACGCCAAGCACCTGCGCCGCCCCCATGCCGGCACGCCCCACGACTGGGAAGAATGGGAGCGTTACAAGCGGGAGCATCCCGATGAGGTCGAAGACGATCAGGGCTGATCACTTCGACCCGACCCCGTTTTATTCCCCGCGACAATCCCGCCCGCGCTCAGGTTTTACAAAGTTTGACACCTGAGAGCATGTCTTTCTTTTCCCTATTTTTCGAAAAACTATTTTAATTTCAATTAGTTATATTTGATGACATCCAGGGCCGGGTTAGCCATATACCCTGTTTAGGGGATTCCGTAACCGCCAGCATGAAGTATCTGTAATGCAACAGGAGAACCGCGTCACAAAATTTGACGCGGTCCGGATACACAGCAACACAGCGGACGGAACGATGAGCAATAAGAAGTCACTACTCGGCGTTATCATACTTTCAACAACTCTCACTGGCTGCCTGGCGACAAACCCGGCCTATATGGGCGGCTCCATGGCAACCGTCAGTCAGGCGGAACTGCAATCCTCACCTCAATTTACCGATGAGGAACTGCAACAACGGCACCAAGCACTGCGCACAAGCTTCCAGCAATTCCGGGCGTCTCCGGACAGTTACTTTGATACCACTGATGCCATCGACTGCGAACTGAACACCGCCGGGCAATGGATGGTGACCCATGGCAAATCCGAGGCTGAAATCAAAGCCATACAGGCCCGCCACGGCGAACAGTTTGAGATGGAGCAAGACACCCGCATTGAATCTGTGAAACTTCTCGAGGGCGAGTGCGTCAATGGCATGCCTGAGGGACCGTTCGTTGGCGTTGGCAGTTACACCCAGACCGTCACCACCGATGCCAGCAGTTCGACAAGCAAAGCAAAGGTACGTACTGAAGCCACTGCCAACAGCGGAGAACTTGAGGGTGAAGCGCGTTTCCTGACCCGCCAGAATTCCGCCAGTTCCTATAACGGTCAGACGGTGAACATCCAGACCCTGACAGCAACCTCCGGCGTCTTTAAAGCAGGCGTCGAATCCGACACCCACCTTATCCTGACTGCCAACCCGGCAGCCAACACCACAACGACCCTGGTTCGCAGGAACCAGCAAACCGCCATGGGGCCGCAAGCCCGGGTCGACAGTTACATGGGCAGCCGGCTCACCAGCTCAACAAACATGCTGAATGATGTCACTCACGGCTGGATGACCAACTACCTGCTCCCCGAGGGCCAACGCAGAACCTGTTTCCAGTATGGCGAAATGGTGGATGACGGCGCCTGCTCCGGCATGACCATGCCCGCTATCGCCGCCAAACCCATGTCCGATGACCTGCTGACCAAAATGGTGCGCCGCGACAATCAGGGTGAATACATGAGCCCGTACACCTCCGATGGGGTTCTGGCTGAATGGGTCAATATCGGCACCAACGCCAGCATGGGCAGTACCGTTGGCTCCGGTGTTGGTGCGGCTGCCGGCAGCATGGTCGCTAATCAGGTACTGGACTCGGTCCCGTTTGCCGGGCTGATAGGCGGCATGATCGGCTCCCAGATGGGCGAGGACGCCGGTCGTGAGGCTGCCATTTCCGCTTCCGGCGGCTGGGAAACCATCCGCGACTCTTCCGACATGAGCTTTGATTCCCTGAGGGACATGGCTGTGTACCTGACGCAGAAATACGGTCGGGAGCCGACTTATGGCGACGCCATGCAAGTAACCCTGCAGGTATACCCGGAACTCGAGGGCGCCCTGGCAACAGCCTACTGATTAACACCGGCGGAGCTCCTGCTCCGCCGGTTCCCTGATTCATCTGACTGGAGTTAATTTATGCGTTCCATCTCCCCATTTGCCAAGGCAGCGGGCCTGGCATTGTCGGTTTCCCTGGCGGCGGGTTGCGCCAGCAATATTGATAACACCCGTGGCGAGGCGACGGTGTATGAAGATGCCTCCACCACCGGCAAGGTTGGCGGTGTCGGCATTGAAAGCCAGGACATTGTCGCGGTTACCGACGAAATGATGCGCGACATGCTGGCCAACCGGATGCTCGCCGGGCGTGATGTCCCGCCGCGCATCATCATTGATAACGAGTACATGCGAAACGAAAGCTCGTCGGTGATCAACACCAACATGCTGACGGACCGTCTGCGCATTGAGCTGAACCGCGCCGCCAATGGCCGCATGATTTTTGTCGGCCGTGAATACGCCGGCATGGTCCAGAAAGAGCGCGACCTGAAACGGGATGGCGCCGTGGATGGCGGCACGATTCGCGAAACCGCCGCCCAGGCCGGAGCGGACTATCGCCTGGCGGGTCGGATTACCTCCCTGGACGCCTCTGATCGCAGTGACGGCACCCAGTCTCGCTACAGCCAGCTCACCTTTGAAATGGTGGATATGGAGCTGGGCACCATCGTCTGGAGCGGGCTCTACGAAATGCGCAAGGCGGGGCGTGATGATGTGGTTTACCGCTAGGAACCGACCGGCACTGCTGGCCAGCGCAATCCTGTCGATGTCGCTGGCGGGTTGCGCCACCGGCCCCAAGACCTACGACCGCGCGAGTCTCTCCGACGAACAGGAGCAGATCATCGCCAGCAAACCCGCCGTGCTTCAGGCGGACTTTCGCAATCTCTATGAGGAAGGCCGCCGTAACGAGGTGCTCAACCTGATGGAGATTGGCCTCAGGGCCTATCGCGCGGGCCATATCGACGAGGCCAGGCGGGCGCTGGATCGTGCACGGGTCAGCATCGAAAGCATCTACGCTGGCGATGATGCTGCCCGCAAAGCTCGCAGCGTCTGGTATGAAGAAGCCGAAAAGGACTTCAAGGGTGAACCCTACGAGCGTTCCATGGTGTACCTCTATCTGGGCCTGACCTTTCTGGAGCAGGGAGACTACGGTAACGCCCGTGCCAGCTTCATTGGCGGCCTGCTCCAGGATGCCTTCGCCGAGGAGGAACAGAACAGCGCGGATTTCGCGGCGCTGATCTACCTGGCCGGCTGGGCGGCCATGCAGATGGACAGCAACAAGCTGGCGGAAGAGCATTTCGAGGAGCTGAAGGCGTTTCGCCCGGACGCCCCCATTCCATCGGAAGAACACAATGCATTGCTGATTGTGGAAACCGGCCACTCCCCCCGCAAGCTGGGGGACGGTGTCGGCCACTATCAGCTGGTTTATCGCCGCGGCAAGAACTTCCCGGATTTTGGCGCCCAGTGGCAGACCAATGACGGCTGGGAAACGGTCTATCCCATGGAGGATATCTATTTCCAGGCTTCCACCCGGGGCGGTCGCGCCATTGACCGCATCGTGGAAGGCCAGGTCCAGTACAAGGAAACCACGCGGGACGTTGGCACCAACCTCAGTGCCGTGAGCCAGAACAACCTACTGGCTGGTGCCAGTGCCGCGGCCGGGGGTGTGATCGGCGCCGGCTTCGCCGCCATCAGCCTGGTCAGCGTGGCGGCCCAAGGCATGTCCGCCTCCGCCAACGTGCGCGCCGACATCCGCTACTGGGAAGCCTTGCCGGACACCCTGCACATCATTCCGGTGACCGCAGAGCCCGGCCAGCAGGTGACGGTGCGCTTCCTGGACAAGAACGGCGAGCCTATCCCCGGCCTGACCGATACCACTGAATTCCACTTCGACGGCCGTGGCCAGGGACTGGCGCTTGCCACGTCCCGGCGGCCCTGACAGGCAAAGGAGAAACCCCATGTTTCGAACACTGATTGCAATGACCGCCGCAACCACCCTGTTGGTGGCCGGCTGCACGTCCATGCCCAGCAGCTCCACCAAACTGGAAGGGCGCACCGCCCCCGTAGAATACAACACCGTGGTGTTCACCGATTACGATCTGAGCCGCACCTGGAATGAAGGCATCATGGGAAGCGGACAAACCTATCGCCTGTCGGTGGAGAACCATGGCCGTCGCCGCACCGAAACCGGCACCACCGAAGTGTTTGCGGTTCTGCGCAATCACACCGACTACGACTACCGCATCGAGGCCCGTACCCAGTTCTTTGACCAGGATGGCGTACCGGTGGACGCCAAACCCACCTGGCAGCGCTCCACCATTCCCGCCAACAGCGTGAGTGCCTATAAGACCCTGTCCACCAGCACCCAACCGCTGAAGTACCGGGTGGAAGTCAGGGAGCTCAAATGATGAAACGACTCCTTGTCGCGGCCATGACGGCCAGCCTGTTACCACTGGCGGCCCAGGCTGCCAGTGACCACGCCCCAGCACCCATGAAAGCGGCGCCTCAGAAACCCCTGACAGCAGACGACCTGATGAACGAGGCCAATGCCTCCCGGCGGTCGGAGTCGGCCGACAGCATTCTTGAGCGCTTTCAGCGGGGTATGGGCCAGAACAATCCCAGAATGGCGGTCTTCTGGAACCGGGAGTTCAACGATCAGGTCAGTGACTGGGCCAGCCGCCGCCGGGTGGTCGTGTCCGGGGCAGGCAGCCTGCGGGGTGAAGTTCCTGAGGGCGATGTGAATCTGGATAGCGACTCCCGCGCTGCGGTTCAGAGCGAAACACGTTCCAGCAGACGTTCTGGCCCCGCCGCACCTGCCTTTGACCTGCAAAGCGGTTTTGTCTCCCAGCTGAACCGCGCCGGGGTCAAAGTTGTCGACCGTGATGCCATCATGCGCATTACCGACAACGCCCTAGAGGATGGCACCTTCGAGCGTCTGTCACCGGACCAGGCACGGCTGGAAATGCGCGCCCTCGACCAGCACGCGGATTACCTGCTGGTACTCAGCGAAGTGGCCTCCGATGACTTCCAGATCCGCGTTCTGAACGTCAAAGACGGCTCGGTCCGCACCATGGTCAGCTCCAACGGCATGCCGCCGGAAACCGAGGAAGACCGCCGCTGGATTGCCACGGAGAACGGTTTCGAGAAACGCGAGAAGCGCTTGTCCATGCGGGATGTGGGGCAGGAATTGGCATTGCAGACTCTGGCGGAATTATAAAATCGACGACTTCCCGGATTTCGGGCCTGCAGTCAGCCGCGAGTGAACAGAGCACAAGCTGATGCCTGTCTGGCGCTTTCGGACCGAATCCAAGTGTTTTTCGAGAACAGCTATTATGATCAAACGCTACATAAAGACAGCGGCATGTTTGTGCCTCACATTGACGATGATGTGGCTTTCGGGCTGCACGACGCCAAATATGAAACTGCAAAATGCATTTATTGGCGAACAGGATATTGGATTGGCAAGACAAGCGCTCGCGGAAGGCGCTGACCCCAACATGGTTTTGTACGACGGCGTTCGTCCTCTACACAAAGCTTTCATTGCTGACAAAGAAGCCTTCATCCGGGGTACTGATAACGACGGCTTTAATAAAGATCTCTTCGAACTTCTCACCTCATACAATGCGAACCTATCCATTAGTCTCGTAGAAAAAGGCGACTTACCCGCAATTTTCTTCGCCAAAACCCTCGAATCCGTGGAGGCCCTCGTGGCCGCTGGAGCCGACGTCAAACAGCGAACCTCTCAAGGTGAGACGGTTCTTCACCATTCGGCATCAATGACGCCCGCTGCCGTGGAACGACTGATGGAATTGGGCGCTGATCCTCACCTGAAAGATAAGCGTGGCGTCTCCGCGATTGACGTCGTCATTTTCGTTCGTGACTCGTCAAAAGAGCGTCTGGGCCAGCTCATCGAAAAAAATTCAGTCACCTTCGCGCAAAGCCAACGCAGACGTGCAATTCGTCTGGAGAGGATTCTGGCACTCATGGAATCGCGAGATTTCGACGAGACTCTTATAGCCAGAGAATACCCTCCTATCGATGACAATAGGCTGGAGCTGGCAAGCAAAAATATTATTCCGGACAATTCAGGAAAGTTTCTGTCCCCCTATACCAGCGACGGAGTCACTGCAGAATGGGTCAATCAGGCAATTAACGCAGGAATAGGGGCCCAGATTGGCTCAACGACTGGTGCAGCTACCGCGGGATCGATCGCAAGAGAACTGGGGGAAAGCTTCGCAGTCGTGGCTGTCGTGAGCATGGCTGGCTCGGCGATTGGCGAGGCTATTGGACGCAGTGCCGCAATAGAAACCTCTGGGGGCTGGGAGCATATCAGAGAGACGTCCGACATGAGCTTTAACTCAATTGAAGATATGCGGCGCTATCTTGAATTGAGGCATGGTAATGACGAGAACTATGAAGATGTTTTTAATGCTACCTCACAGATATATCCCGAACTCGCTGATTAATTCATTACTCCGTAATTTCCCTACTTCCTGTCAGGTCAGAGGACAAATTACTCATGGCACTCTCTGTTAAACATATTGATCAGCGAATCCTGCTGGCACTGCTGGTTGTCTCGGTTTTATTAACTTCGGGGTGTGCCACCCGCACTAACAATAAACTCCACAACGTTCTGATTGATGCGATTGTTTCGGATCCAGATCTCAATGCTGCGGAGCAGGCATTGAAAGAAGGTGCCGATCCTAACTCAACGAATTACAAAGGAGACCGGCCACTTTATGCAGCCTTTGGAAGCTCGGCCCTCTACAACGATTTCAACCAGAAGCTGTTTGACTTGTTAGTGTCCTATGGCGCCGACGTATCTTTGAGCGTCAAGGAAGGTGAGGACATGCCGGCATTGTTCGCCGCAACTTCCTACCCGGCAGTCAAAGCCGTCCTTGATGCGGGTGGGGACATCAATCAAAGAAACGCCAAGGGTGACACAGCACTCCATCATCCCGTTTTCTTTAAATCGCCCGCGGCCATCAGGTTATTAATAAACCGCGGAGCAGATCCAACCTTAATGAATGATAAAGGTCTGTCAGCGATAGAGGCTGTCACTATCAGAAGGGATTCTCACAAACAGGCGTTAACGGCTTCTGAGCCAAATTCATTCCAGCAAGCAAACCATTATCGAAATGTTTCGATTCGGATGGAGAAGGTTCTTGCAGCCATGGAACGGCGCGATTTCAATGAGGAGCTCATCGCCAGGCAATATCCACCAATTGACGACAACCGGCTGGAGCTGGCCAGCGAGGCCGTCATCAATAACAACTCAGGTGAATATCTGTCGCCGTACACCAGCGACGGTGTCACTGCCGAGTGGGTCAACCAGGCCATCAACGCAGGGATCGGTGCCCAGGTAGGAACAGTTGCCGGGGCTGCCACCGCCAGTGTCGTTGCGGAACAGTTCTCCGACAGTTTTGCAGCGGTTGCGCTGGTGGGCATGGCAGGATCCGCGATCGGCGAGGCCGTGGGCCGGCGGGCTGCGATCGAAGCTTCCGGCGGCTGGGAGCACATCAGAGCCACATCCGACATGAGCTTCAACTCACTTGCTGATATGGCCCGATACCTCAGGCTGAAGCATGGCAACGACGAGAATTTTGACGAGGTCTTCACCGCAACCAAACAGGTGTATCCAGACCTCGCTAACTGATTAAACGCTGTCAGATTCACCCAGCATCACAGACAGGCGTTCATCCTTGGCTCGCCACTGGTCGGCGAGCCAATCCTTCACGTTCCTGCGATGCTCCGCATCCGTTGAATAATCCCGCCCCTTCAGGTGTTCCGGTATGGTCGCGGTGTGGATCTCCATTTTCACTTCCCCTACCCGACCACAGATGAAATCCCAGAAGCTGGGCGCTCCCCCGGGGTAGGCAATGGTGACGTCCACCAGCGTCTCGATGGAGTCGCCCATGGCGTCCAGCACGAAGGCAACGCCGCCGGCCTTGGGAGTGAGCAGGTGGGTGTAGGGGGATTTCTGCTTGTCATGCTTGGCCTGGGTGAACCGCGTGCCTTCAACGAAATTCATGACACTGACCGGGGTATAGCGGAACTTTTCGCAGGCCTTGCGGGTGGCCTTGAGATCTTCACCACGCTTCTCGGGATGTTTGATCAGGTAGTCCCGGGTGTAGCGCTTCATGAACGGGAAATCCAGCCCCCACCACGCCAGACCAATCACCGGCACCCAGATCAGCTGCTGCTTCAGGAAGAACTTCAGAAACGGCGCGCGGCGATTGAATACCCGCTGCATGGCGAAGATATCGACCCAGCTCTGGTGGTTACTGAGCACCAGGTACCAGCTTTCCCGCTGCAGATTCTCCGCGCCTTTCACCTCCCAGCGGGTGCCATGGGTCAGTTTCATCCATCCGGTGTTGCAGGCCACCCAGGATTCGGAGATCCAGATAATGACGCGGGTGCAGAGCACGCGGAAGCCCTGGTGTGGGATGACCAGTTTCAACAGCGCCGGTATGTAGAGCAGCAGGCACCAGAACAGAGTGTTGATTCCCAGCAGGATGGAGCTGAGGACGCCGATAATGGGAGCAGGCAGAAAGCTGAGCATGGTGGTCCTGTTTTGGTTGTTGTTTCCAATGGGGTGCAATCATATCAACCAGAATGGTGATTGGGCAGTGGCCCGAAGTGACCGGTCTGCCCTGACTATGTGACGGTGATGCCATAGCTCAATTCAAATTGCAGCGGTAGCCTTCACGAAAACGCCAAGTATCAACGTGAGTTACGAATCCCACTATGGACATCCCCATGCCAAACCTCTTCAAATCCATGGCTGACAAAGCGTCGGGGCTCACCCGGCAAACGGCCCTGTACGCCGGCAATGCCTTCGACCGTGTTTTCCGCGCCGCCAGCTTGGTGCAGGCGGGGCAAACGCCGTTTGAAACGCTGTATACCGATGGACTGGTCAGTCTGCGGTATTACCCGCCGCTGGAGGAGGATTTTATCGAGCTGGATGGCGAGACCATTGCGGTGGAGCGCACCGCTCACAAGACGCCGATTGTGATTGTGCCGCCACTGGCGGTGAATATGCTGATCTACGACCTGTTTCCCCAGCGCAGTCTGGTGCGCTTCCTGCGGGCGAAAGGATTTGAGGTGTACCTGATCGACTGGGGCATCCCGACCCGTCAGCACAGTCACTACAATCTGCACACCTATGTCGCGGAGTTTTTGCCGGCCTATCTGAACCGGGTACGGGAACACAGTGGCGAGCAGGAGTTGTCGCTGCATGGCTGGAGCATGGGCGGCATGTTTACGCTGTTTTACTCCGCCCTTAGCAAGGATCAGCACATCCGCAATGCGGTGGTTCTGGGTTTGCCCATCGACAGTCACGCGTCCGGCCTGATGGGGCTGATGTACCAGCGGGTGGCGGATGTCGCGGATTTTGTGCGCAAGCGCACCGGTTTTCGCATCCACGATGTCAAACCCCACTGGTTTCACACACCGGGCTGGGCCAATACCATCGGTTTCAAGCTGACCAATCCGATCGGCAGTGTGATGGGGTACTGGGAGCTGATTGTGCGGCTGGGTGACCGGGAGTTTGTCAGTAACCACGCGACGACGTCGGCGTTTCTCGACCGGATGGTGGCATACCCGGGCGGGGTTATTCAGGACACGGTGGTGCGGATCTGGATCGACAATCAGCTGTCGCAAGGTGAAATTCAGATTGGTGAAGATGTCGCCCGCCTGGAAAATGTGAATGCCAACTTACTGGCCATCGCCGGTCAGGAGGACACTCTGGCGACACCCGGTGCGGCCAAGCGGGTGATGGATCATGTCAGCTCTGCTGACAAGACGTTCCGCGTGGCGCCCGGCGGGCATATGGGGATTCTGGCAGGCAGCAAGGCGCCTCGGGAAAGCTGGCTGGAACTGGCAGAATGGTTGGCGGAGCGATCTGACTGAGTTTTCATCGTCCGGGTTAGCCGGCAGGGTGCTACTATTAGGGAAGGAAAACTGAAGACACCCTGACCGAAAAGGAAGGATTCCATGCCCCCGAAGTCAGAGGAAACAAAAACCGATTCCGCTCCCCAGGCCGAACGTAAACAACTGGTTGCCATCGCCCGCGACATTGTTCGCAGCGACGGTATGGCCGCACTCACTCTCGAAGCACTGGCGGAGAAAAGCAATACGCCACTGTCGACCGTCGAATCCCTGTTCAGTGACAAACCTGGTCTGATCCGTGCGCTCTACGAGGCCTGGGTGGAAGAATGGCAACGCAGGCTGATGGCAGCCCTCCCCGAGACACCGCCGGAAGCCATGCTGCGACAGGCTGCCCACATCTACCGTGAACTGGCCTGCTCCGATCGCGCCCTGTTCCTGGCGGCCAGCACCCCCATTGCCATTGAGGCCGACCTGTTCGGCGTATTGTCCAGGTCGACCGCGTTTGAGCTGTTTGCCAACTTCCTAAAGACTGGCATGGCCGAGCGCCGATTCCGTGTCACCGCGGATCCCGATGCCACCGTCCGTACCCTGTGGGCCGTGGTGCATGGCGCCGTGCTGCTGGAAATCTGCAGCGGCGACGACGAACTGACCGGCAAGCGGACGCTGGATGAGAGCATCAACCTGATGACCCGGGGGCTACAGCGCTGACGGGCTCCGGAATTCCTTTCTAGAGGTGCTTAAGGGCCGCGGGCAGCTCTGAAAGACTGTTTATTACCGCTGACGGCTCTATGCCCCAGTCTTCAAAGACTTTGTTGGTATCTCTCTGCACCCAGACCGCTTTCAAGCCGGCGGCTCGTGCGCCAATCACGTCCCAGGCATTACTCGATACCAGACATAGCGGTTCGTCCCAGGCTCCCGTTGCCCTTCTGGCATAGGTGTATACGGCCGGGTCAGGTTTGAAACTCTTGATATCGTCAACGGAAACCAGGCCTTCGAACTGATCCAGCAGATTATTATGGCCCAGTACTTTTTCCAATGCCGGATAGCTTCCGTTAGAGAATGCGAACAGCGGATAATCGCCTTTCAGGGCTTTCAGTGCAGGCAATGCATCATCAAACGCCGGCAGGGACAGATACGCGGCCATCAACTCATCCTCTCGCTTCCCGGCCAACGGCAGATCGTGAGTGGCCATGGCGTACCGCAGGGCTTGACGAGTGCAAACACCGAAGTCCTCATAGACCCGCATCAGGCCTTTGCGGAAGGAGAACTCCAGTTGTTTCTCCCGCCAAAGAGCGCTGACGGCCTCTGCGCTTTCACCAGCGTCCTGTTTTAACAGATCCGCCATGCCCATGGGATCGACCAGCGTGCCGTATACATCGAACGCAAGTTTGAGCGTCATGGTGCCTCCTGACATTATTGAGCGATCACTCACCATACACTAGTTCAGGGATCCTACTTTGTGTATGCGACCAGGGTGTAAGTGGATTACACTGCGATCCATGAACGGCATCGATACATTAAACCTCGACACTCGCTCCCTGAGCACCTTTCTGACGGTGCTTGATGAAGGCAGCGTTTCCCGCGCGGCCATTCGCCTGGGGGTCAGCCAGTCGGCCGTGAGTCACACCCTGGACCGGTTGCGCCAGTCACTCGGGGACCCGTTGTTTGTAAAGTCCGGACGCGGCATTGCGCCGACCCAGTACGCGCTGCGGGCGGGGCCCCATATCCGCCAGATACTGGATGACCTGCAGTCCCTGTCCAGCGGACCGCCGTTCACGCCCGCGACCGCGGAGTTCACCTTCACCATCGCCGCCAACGATTACCAGCGTGATCTGCTGTTACCCGGGTTGGTCAGTACCCTGCGGCGGGAGGCTCCAGGCATTCGGCTGCAGGTGATTCCCTCCGGCATTCCGACTGCCGACATGCTCCGCAAGGATGTCTGCGACCTGATCATCTCGCCCCACGCCCCAGAGGCGACGGATATCATGCAACGTGGATTGATGGCCGACCGTATGGTGGTGTTCTACGATCCGGATTACCGCGAGCCGCCACAGGACACGACGGAATACCTCAAGGCGGACCATGTGTCCCTGTTGTTCGCCACCGGTGAAAAGCCGGCTCTGGAAACGTCACTGAACACCCGCGGGCTGACCCGGCGCAATGTGGTCACCGTGTCCAATTTCTCAGGTCTGCCGGAATTCCTGCGTGGTACCGATATGCTGGCTACCGCACCGGAACGTATGAGTAATCACTTACTCAGGGGCTTCGCTTCGGTTCCCCTGCCCTTCGACTTCAAACCTTTCACGCTGCTGATGCTCTGGCACCGCCGCAACCAGAACGACCCCGCCCACCGCTGGCTTCGCAACCAGGTCAACTCCGTGGCGGCGACGATGAATGGTCTAAACGAATAATCAATCGATTTCGTTCATACGTTGTATGAAGCGATAAGCCGTTATCCCTGAGACGCACGGGCGTACACTTCCCTGACTCCGAGTAGGTCGCAGGTAGTGGGGAGGGGCTTTCCGAAACACGCTGTAAATACATCCATGTACGCTCCGCTCCGCCATCCATGGCTCCGCAGGGTTTCGGAAAGCCCCTCCCCACTACCTGCTCGCTCACTTTCAGAACAGACCGAGAAACTTCATGCTTGCGCTGACCAGTGTCTGGACAACGATATTACTTGCTGCCGCTGTAGCCCTAGGGCCGCTGGCCACCGATATGTATCTGCCAGCGCTGCCGCAGATCGGCAGCGATTTCGGCACAGGTACCGATCAGGTACAGCTCACCCTCAGCCTGTACATGATGGGATTTGCACTGGCGCAATTGGTTTGCGGCCCGCTGGCCGACCGCTTTGGCCGCAAACCGATTATGATCGGGGGTTTTCTGCTATTTGCCCTCGCCAGCATTGGGTGTGCCTTCGCCACCAATATCGAAACTCTGATGCTCTGCCGCTTCCTGCAGGCCCTCGGCGGCTCCGCTGGCCCGGTACTGGGCCGAGCCGCGATTCGTGACATCTACACGCCACGTGAGGCTGCACGCATCATGGCCATCCTGGCCAGCATCATGGCTCTGGCGCCAGCGATTGCACCGACCATCGGCGGGTTTATGGTCTCCGGCCTGGGCTGGGCCTCCATTTTCATCGTACTGGCCGGCTATGCACTGATCATGGCCGTGGTGGTGGCCTTCGGCATTCCCGAACCCATGCGCCCGGAATACCGCCAGCCCCTGCGGCTGTGTAGCCTGCTGCGAAACTACCGCACCATCGCGACGGATATCAGCTTTCTCGGCTACACCCTGACCAACGCGCTGATTTTCTCCGGCCTGTTCGCTTTCCTGTCCGGATCGTCCTTCGTGCTGATCGATTTCCTGGGCGTGGAGCCCGAGCACTTCGGACTCTTCTTCGCCTGCATCGTGGTGGGCTACGTCACCGGCAACCTGAGTGCCATCCGCCTCGGCAGCCGGCTGGTACCGGACCAGATCCTGGTACGGGGTCTCACCATCGCCCTGGTTGGTGGCGCGATCATGGCCGGCCTCGCCGTAGCCGAAATTTACAGCGTCTGGGCGGTCATCCTGCCCCAGGCCCTGTTCATGGTCGGCGTCGGTATGGTCCTGCCCCAGACCATGGCCGGCGCCATGGCCAACTTCCCCCACATGGCCGGCTCCGCGTCCGCGCTGTTCGGCTTCACCCAGATGGCCGTCGCCGCTCTGGCGGGCATACTCGTTGGTCACCTGCACGACGGCACTTCCCTGGTCATGGCCACCATCATCGCCGCCAGCGCCGCCGCAGCTCTGGCCAGCTACCTGCTACTGGTTCAGCGACACCCCGCAGTTGGTTTTGAATCACAACCAGTATCGACGCGGTAGTCAGAAGAAAAAAGAGTGCAACTCCCAAGATCGGGATCGGCCAGGACAGCCCTGCCCAAAACTGTGCGGAGCCATGGATGGCGGAGCCCAAGCGTCACAAGGATGTGCCGAAGGAGCGTGTTTTGGGCAGGGCTGTCCTGGCCGATCTTTCCCAATGTTGAAGAGTTTTCAAAACTTGCCATACAGTATGGCGGAGATGCAAAGTCACCCAATCTGAGCTAAACAGAGTAAGCTGTCCTAGCAGAATCCAGACAACAGGAGCATCGCAATGAGCAACGTAACCCTCGATGGTAACCCCATAGAAGTCAGCGGAAAATTCCCCACACCCGGCGACAACGCCCCGCCCTTCACCCTGACAAGCAGCGGCCTGGAAGAAGTCAAACTCGAAAACTGGGCCGGCAAACGCAAAATCCTCAACATCATCCCCAGTATCGACACCGGCGTGTGCGCCGCATCCACCCGCAAATTCAACGAAAAAGCCGGCAGCCTGGACAACACCGTCGTCCTCGTCATCTCCGCCGACCTGCCGTTCGCAGCGGGCCGCTTCTGTGGCGCCGAAGGAATCAAGGACGTCGAAACCCTCTCCACCTTCCGCAACTACAGCTTCCAGCAGGACTATGGCGTTGCCATCCAGAGTGGCCCCCTGGCCGGTCTGTGTTCCCGCGCGGTGGTAGTGCTTGATGAAAGCAACAAGGTATTGCACAGCGAGCTGGTCAGTGAAATCAAAAACGAACCGGATTATGACGCAGCCCTGAAGGTACTTTGATCCTGTTCAGTGTCGGGTTACGCTTCGCTAACCCGACCTACCGTCACTTCAAAGACCTGATCCGAGCACCAGACCACCCGTGAGTACCCCACCCGACAACACCACCCTCGCCCGCCAGCTGTTTTCCATGACCTGGCCCATGCTGTTCGGGGTGCTCTCACTGATGACCTTCCAGTTGACCGACAGTGCCTTTGTGGGTCAGCTGGGGCGTGATCCACTGGCCGCCCTTGGCTTTACCGTTCCCATGCAGCAACTGGTCAGCGGCATGTACGTTGGCCTGGGCATTGCGACCACGGCCATCATTTCCCGTACCCTCGGCCAGAACGACGAACTCAGGGCACAGCGACTGGGCGGACTGGTGATTACCGTGGGTGCGTCCCTGGCGCTGCTGCTGTGCGCGTCGGTCTGGTTGCTACAAACCCACATCCTGACCCTCCTCGGCGCGGAGCAGTCGCTGCTGCCCGTCATCAACGAATACTGGGCGCCCTGGCTGGTGTCCGCCTGGACAGGCGCCATGCTCTACTTCGGATACAGCATCTGCCGCTCCCATGGCGACACCAAGCTGCCGGGCTACCTGATGATCGCCACCAGCCTGCTCAACATCGCGCTGGATCCGCTGTACATCTTCGTTTTTGGCTGGGGGCTTCCCGGAGCAGCCTGGGCAACAATTACGGCCTTTGGCATTGGTGCTCTGGTCATCTACCCGATCCTGTTCCAGCGCCAGTGGATCAGCTTCCAGTTGCGGCAACTCAGCCTTGGCAAGGCACTGAGGCAACTCAACGGAATCATGGCGCCGGCCATGGTCAGCCAGCTGATGCCGCCAGCCTCGGCCATGTTAGCCACGGCCCTGGTGGCGGGATTCGGGTCTGCCGCTGTCGCCGCCTGGGGGCTGGGAACCCGCCTGGAGTTTTTCTCGATCGTGGTGGTGTTGGCGCTGACCATGTCCATGCCGCCGATGATCGGGCGCATGCTGGGGGCCGGCGACATCGGACAGATTCGCAAACTGGTGCGGCTGGCTGTGCGTTTCGTGGTTGGCTGGCAGTTGGCCATTGGCCTGATCTGGGTATTGGCCTCCGGCCTGGTGGCGCAGCTGTTTAGCAGCGATGCCGAAGTGCAGGAGGTGCTGGGCAACTATCTGGTGCGGGTGCCACTCAGTTACAGCGGGCTGGGCGTCTGCATGCTGATGGTGTCGGTGTGCAATGCCCTGGGCCTGTCACTGAGAGCCTTACTGGTTTCCACGTTACGGCTGTTCGTCTGTTTTCTGCCGCTGCTGTGGATCGGGGCGCAGCTCAGTGGCCTTACCGGCCTGATGAGCGGTGCCTTGGTGGGCAATCTGATGGCCGGCGCGATGGCTTACACCTTCTACCGCGCCGGCATGGCTAAACTCCAGCGATCAGGCGAAGCGTGAACGGAAGTCTTCAGGCATTGGCACAACAGCCTTACGCTGGTAGTTGAAGAACACAAAGCCGTACTTGGCCAGTGCTACCGGTTGGCCGCTTTCGGCTTTGCTGACGCGGAATACGAAATCGCCCCCGTACTTGTTGAAGTCCATAAGCCCAACCTCAAATCGCAGCATTTCCGGGAAAAACGATTCGGACTGGTACATGGTGGCCAGGTCAGTAACGATGATCCCCACGCCGTTGTGATCAGCTTCCTGGATGCCGTACTTCACCAGGAACTGGGCCCGAGCTTCCGAGAGCATGGAGATCAGGGCGTCGTTGCCCAAATGATTAGCGCCATTGATGTCGGTGATTCTGACGGGCATTCTGGTTTCAAAGCAGAAGACATCATCCGGGAAAGAGAGCTTTATACGGGCCAAGTTCAAGATCCTGCTGAGAGAAAATTTCAGGGAAACGCCATGATACTTGGTTGCAGCCTTGCCATCACCCCAAGACAGCAAGTCGAACATTGGTTATCTTGAATTAGTTATTGGCGGCCCGCACCGACGCTGGATGAAAGAGGTTGGGAGGCTGCTGTCAAAACTGTGCGGAGCCATGGATGGCGGAGCCCAAGCGTCACATGGATGTGCCGAAGGAGCGTGTTTTGACAGCAGCCTCCCAACCTCTTTCCCGCACCCGGGCCTGACAAACGAGACACAAACGGACATTCTATGGATATTCGCCCTGCTGCCACGCTGGTTCTGACACGCGACACCCCTGAAGGTCTCCAGGTGCTGCTTTTGCAACGCACCTGGGAGGCGGTTTTCATGCCCGGTTATTTTGTGTTTCCCGGCGGCGCGGTGGATGAACAGGAACCTCTCGGTCGCGAACACGCTCTTGGCCCGGCTGATTCGGAAATCAGTCAGACCATGAGTGTCGACGAAGGCGGCGCCGATTATATGCTCGCGGCGGTGCGCGAGTGTTTTGAGGAGGCCGGCATTCTGGTGGCAATGGATGCCGACGGGGCGACGATTGGGGGAGACCATCCGGTTCATGGCGAGCGTCAGGCGCTGTTCAGCGGACAACGGTCTCTGGCGCAGTTGTGTGCGCAGCACGGGTTGGCGATTCCGCTGGATCGGTTGGCGTATCTGGGGCACTGGATCACGCCTCCGGGACCGCCGCGGCGGTTTGATACCCGGTTTTTTGTGACTGTCGCACCAGAAGGCCAGGTGGCCAGCCATGATGGCGTGGAGACCATTGATCATGTGTGGATCAGTCCTGCCCTGGCGTTAGAGGAACACCGCAATGGTGAACGTTTGCTGGGGCTGCCGACGATTCGCACGCTGCGGGTGTTGAGCAGCTTTGAT
The DNA here is from genome assembly GCF_045449795.1 of Marinobacter alkalisoli. NCBI lineage: Bacteria > Pseudomonadati > Pseudomonadota > Gammaproteobacteria > Pseudomonadales > Marinobacteraceae > Marinobacter > Marinobacter alkalisoli. The sequence goes on along the minus strand of NZ_JBJJLB010000002.1, from coordinate 107,352 downwards.
AACGCGGACGCAGTAATGCGCTATGCCCATGCCAATCCGCCGGAGCCTTACCCGGATCAGCCATGGCCGGCGCTGAAGAAGGGCAAGCCGGTGATGCTGGAACCCGGTTCGCCGGCCTATGACGAGGCCGCCAAGCTGGACCCGGAAGGGGAAGGTTCGACCCGGGCGGAGATTGTGCCCGGGGAGCCGGTGGAGATCGCCGCCGGGGTGATCCGGTTGACAGCGCCCAACCCGGGGATGATGACCGGGCCGGGTACCAATACCTATCTGTTCGGCCATGAACGGTTTACGGTGCTGGATCCGGGGCCGGACGATGAAACCCACATTGAGCGCATCCTGGAGCTGACCGGCGGAGTGATTGATCAGGTGGTGGTGACCCATACCCACCGGGATCACTCCCCGGCCACCGCGGCGCTGAAAGCCAGAACCGGATGCCGGGTGTTCGGGTTGCCGGCGCCTGCTGGTGCATCCCAGGATCAGACCTTCGCACCGGACGATGAGCCGGAACACGGCGATCTGATCGTTACCGACGCAGGCATTCTGAAGGCGATTCATACGCCCGGTCACGCCTCAAACCATATCTGCTACCTGCTGTTGGATCAGGAACTGCTGTTTTCCGGGGATCACATCATGCAGGGGTCCACGGTGGTGATTAATCCGCCGGATGGGGATATGAAGGCGTACCTAGAGGCTTTGTACGATTTGCTGGCCGAACCGGTCCGCTATATTGCGCCGGCGCACGGTTTCCTGATGGGGCAACCGGAGGCGGTGATTGATTACCTGATCACCCATCGGCTGGCGCGGGAGCACAAGGTGGCCAAGGCCCTGAAGCAGCTTGCTCCGGTGACTCTTAAGGATCTGACGGCGACGGCTTATGATGACGTGCCGCAGGCTATCCATGGGGTTGCAGCGCGCTCGGCGCTCGCGCACCTGCTGAAACTGAAAGCGGATGGCAAGGCCGCGGAGAAAGGTGATCACTGGTCTGCCATCGGCAGGAGGCAATGAAAAAGCCCGGCGTTGCCCGGGCTTGTCGCTTCCACCTATTTTTTGGCGATGATGTAGACGGCGTGAACGATGCCGGGAATGTAACCGAGAAGGGTCAACAGGATGTTGATCCAGAAGTGCTTGCCGATACCCACCTGCAAAAAGACACCTAACGGCGGTAACAAAATCGCAATCAAAATTCGCAAAAGATCCATACAGTTTACTCCCTTCAGCACGTATAAGTGTCACATGAACGCAAAATGTTGCCTGTAGATCTACTACATAGGCCATTTTGCGGAAATGCACAAAGATTTCATGAAGGTGGCATTAAACCTTTGTCACAGCCGTATTCATGATAGCAGGGGCGCTTTATCCTAGAGGCCGTTTTCGCCGCCGGATCTGGGAGCTGTCCCGATTGGCTGCCGACCTGAGAGGAATTATGCTGTTTAACCGGTTCAAAAACCTGACATTCATCGGCCTGTCACTCGGTGCTCTGATCACCGTGCATCCCGTTTTGGCCGATCAGAACGGAGAGGCCAAGGAAGTCCTGCTGGCAGAGCTCGCAGAGGACGAGAGCGTTGAGGATGTGGAGAACTCCGAGCCCCGCAAAAGCTCACGGGCCGGGTCTGCAAGCGAAAAAGCAGCACAGAGGGACGATCAGGAGGATACCCGTCAGCCGGAGTCTGCTGGGACGGAAAGCAAGAAACCCAAAAAGGTCGCCCCCAACATTGATCTCAAAGAGATCGCTCCCGTCCCTGAGCCGCCCAGGGAAGAAGAGGTCAGTGAATCTGCCGGGGATTCCCTGGAACCCGGCGGGGCCGATGTAAAAATCGAAGTCGCCGATGGCTCAGGCAACGCGCCCGACACTTCGGAAGCTGACAGTAAAGCGGATTCTGAAACAGCAGAACCGGAAGCGGCCAGTACTTTCGAGCTGCTGGGATCCAAAGTCCGTCCTGGCACCTCCACGCGCCTGGCATGGTCACCGAACATACAGATTGCCGGACTGTCGCAGCCTACACCGGTGCTGGTGGTCAATGGCGTCAATGCGGGCCCCACTCTGTGCCTGACCGGCGCGGTTCACGGTGACGAGCTCAACGGCATCGAGATCGTTCGCCGCACGGTCTACGACCTCAACCCCGAGAAACTCTCCGGCCGGGTTGTAGGCATTCCCATCGTCAATCTGCCGGGTTTCCAGCAAGGTACCCGCTACCTGCCGGATCGCCGTGACCTGAATCGCCATTTTCCGGGCAGCCAGGATGGCAGTCTGGCAGATCGCATTGCTCATTCACTGTTTGAGAGCGTGATCCGCAAATGCGACATGTTGGTGGACATCCACACCGGCTCACAAAAGCGCACAAACCTGCCTCAGTTGCGGGCGGACATGAACAATCCGGATGTGGCAGCCTTCACCCGTGGCTTTGACCGCATGGCGGTGGTCCACAGTTCAGGCTCCTCCGGCATGCTACGCACGGCGGCGGTGGAAGCCGGTATTCGTACCGTGACCATGGAAGCTGGCGAATCTCACCGCATTCAGGAACATCAGATTGATGCGGGCGTAAACAGCCTGACCAGCCTGCTGGAAAAGGAAGGCATGATTTCCCGGATGTTCGTCTGGGGAGACCCGGAACCGGTTTACTACGATTCCAACTGGATCCGCGTGCCAAACGGCGGCATCCTGTTCAGTGAAGTGGATCTCGGCGCCCGTGTTTCCGAAGGTGAGGTTCTGGGCTATGTGGCCGACCCTATCACCAACGCCCAGCACCCTATCCGGGCGGCCAGCAACGGTCGCATCATTGGCATGGCCGTGGATCAGGTGGTGATGGCCGGCTTTGCGGCCTACCACGTTGGTACGGAGGCAGAAGTTCCCGGCGAATAGTATGCTACCGGCTTCCGACGTTTTCGAACGACAACAGGAGCTGGCGTGTCTATTCATTCCCCGAAGCCAATATGGCTGGCCTACGTTGGGCTGGTACTGACACCGTTATTCTGGGCAGGCAACGCTGTGGTTGCCAAGGGTGCGGTCGACAGCATCCCGCCCTTGTCCATGTCATTCTGGCGATGGGTGATCGCCCTGGCGGTTATCCTGCCCTTCGGCCTCCCGGGCGTGTTGCGCCACCGTCAGGTTATCCGCCAGTACCTGGGGTCCATGCTTATACTGGCCACCTTCAGCGTGGCAGCGTTCAACTCGCTGCTGTACTACGCCGCCATCACTACCAGTGCCACCAACATTGCCCTGATCAACGCCACCATTCCCATTTTCATTGCCTTGCTGGCCTGGCTGCTCCTGGGTGACCGGACCCGCCCGGTTCAGCTACTGGGCATCCTGTTGGCCGTGCTGGGAATACTGACGGTCGTCGCCCGTGGACAGTTGTCGGTGCTTACGGAACTCGGGGCCCAGCCCGGGGATCTGATCATGGTGGCTGCGGTTTTCAGCTGGGGGCTGTTCTCTGTGCTGCTCAGACGGCAGGCGGTGCCCCTGCCGGCCCTGGTATTCCTGACCACCCAGATCGCCCTGGGCACACTGGTTATATTGCCGTTCTATCTGATAGAGCTGATGTTCTTCAAAGGGGGGTTCGAAGTTGGTCGCGCCACGATCACGCCATTATTGTATTTTGCCTTCTTCCCCGGAATCCTGGCGTACGCATTCTGGAATCACGGCGTGCATCGGGTGGGGCCTGCAAGGGCGGCCATGTTCATGTACCTGACGCCGGTGTTCGCATCGATACTGGCGGGGGTCTTCCTGGGGGAACGGCTGGGGCACTTTCACATCATTGGCGGGCTGTTAATACTGGCAGGACTGTTTCTTGCGACACGTAAAGTGCCCTCAAGCTAACCCGGAGTCAGGGGAATGGTCATCCCCCTGACTCCAACGGAACGTCTGAGGAACCTGTTCGTTCAGCCGGCGTTACGACGGGCACGCAGCCCAATACCAAGCAAGCCCAGTCCCAGCAACGCCAGGGTGCCCGGCTCGGGAACCTGTGACGCCTTGGCAATCAGCTCGATTTTGGCCTTGACCTTGGCACCGTATTTCTTGCCCTCATGCAGGCCAAAAAGATAGCCTTCATTGAATACGGCATCAAACAGGGTGACCCGAAGATGGCCATCGCCCTGGGCGCCAAAGAACAGATCCAGTGAACCGTCCCAGGTGAGTACCCCTTTCTGGAACAGGCCTCCTACCTTGTTCACCCCCACGGTCTCACCATCGATCGATCCGAACAGCACATCGGGCGAAGTGAAACTGAAGTCCACCGAGATCGGATAGGCAACTTCGTCGTCGTCCCCTACATCGGATTCATTGGTCCAGATCTTGAACAAGCTGAAATACTGGCTTTCCCCTTCGCCAAGATTGAACGTGAAAGGATTGTCAGCAATATCTGCGGAGTTAACCACCAGACCCGGATCGTCCGAGTTGAGATTGACGTCATAGCTAGCTGTTATCTGCGCCGCACTTGCCAGTGTTGGGAAAAACAATACGACGGCCAACAACGTGACCAGTGTAATTCTTGGCATACTTGCCTCCCTGGGTTTCCCCATATTCCGTTAATGAGTACCACCCAAAACAAAAGCATCGGCAATGCCAGTTTCTGTCTTTCGCTTTAAAACCAGACGCCTGTGTATTCCTGTAAACCCCACGACAACTGTGGTCGTAAAAAAAGCTGACAAGTCTTCAGGGCACACCCGACTGCTTACCGGAAACGCCGGATGACAGCCGCTTCGATGCGCTCCAGTGCCTGCTCCAGGAGCGGCCGGGGACATCCAATATTCATCCGCATGAAGCCGCGCCCGTTGTCGCCGAAGGTCGCGCCGGGATTCATACCAATGCCCGCGTCCTGCACAAAGAACTGTTTCAGCGCTTTGTCATCCGGTGTCAGCCCACGGCAATCCAGCCAGAGCAGGTAGGTTCCTTCCGGCACCGTCATGGTCACTTCCGGTATCCGCTGCGCCAGAAAGTCCGCCACATAATCGCGATTCTGCTGAAGGTAAGGCATCAGCTCGTCAAGCCAGGGACCACCATGCCGGTAGCCGGCTTCAAAGCCGGTGATGCTGAATGGATTGCATTGCCCCATGTGAAGGGAATCGAAAACTTCCTTCATTGCTCGCCGTCGGTCAGGATCAGGAATCACCAGCGCCGACAGCCCAAGTCCCGGCATGTTGAAGGTCTTGCTCGGGGCAACCGCCGTTACCAGCGCATCGCCGGCTTCCGCCAGGCGGGCAAGCATGCAATGCGTCGGCTTGTCCGGATACACCAGGTCACAGTGAATCTCATCGGACAACACCACCAGGCCGTGTCGGCGGGCGATATCCAGCACAGCCCGCAGTTCCTCATCCGTCCACACCCGGCCTACGGGGTTGTGGGGGGAACACAGCACCAACAGGCGAGCATCGTCACGGGCGGCGCACTGTTCGAGGTGTTCAAAATCCATAGTGTAACGTCCGTCGACACAGTCCAACGGATTTTCAATCACTGTCCGGTCGGTCCGCTTTACTGAACTGAAGAACGGCGGGTAGACCGGCGGCTGAATGATGACTCCCTCACCAGGCTCGGAAAATGCCAGGCACGCTGCATGAAGGGATGGCACCACGCCGGGCGCCATGAGGATCCATTCCCTTTCAATAGTCCAACCATGGCGGTCCCTGTACCAGTCGATCATCGACTGATACAGGGAATCAGGAAACAGGGTGTAGCCGTATATCGGGTGTCGGGCCCGGGTTTCCAGGGCCCGGGTGACCGCCTCCGGTGCCGGGAAATCCATATCCGCCACCCACAGCGGAATCACATCCTCCTTACCAAACACGGCCCGGCGGGCATCGAATTTTACCGAACAGGTCTGTTCGCGGATAACGGACTTGTCGAAATCTATGGGCACGTGGCGCTCCGATCAGTCATGGGGACGGGTTAATGGTCATCATTCTGTGGCAGGAGTCATGACCACCGCAAGCCGTCGCATATCAGAGACATGACCGGTCCGTCTGCGGGTTTAAAGCTTTGGTCGAAGATTCACAGGTTTTCCTTGCCGAACACGGCCAACACTTGCGAACCTAACGGTTTATTGTCCATCGGCTGACCCATAACCCCTGTCGGAGCCTTCGAATGATTGGTCAGATCCTGTCCACGATGTTGCCGGTTTTCCTGATTGCCGGATGTGGCGCACTGTATGGCCGTTATCGCACGCCCGATATCCAGGGATTGAACACCCTGAACATGGAACTGTTCGTCCCCATGCTGGTGTTCGCGGTCCTGGCAGACCAGCAGGCACCACTGCAGGAATACACCAGCCTCGCACTGGCAGCCACCGTGGTGGTACTGGGTTCCGGCATTATCCTCTACCCCCTGGCCCGGGTGCTGAACCTGGATCTGAAAACCTTCCTGCCCCCGATGATGTTCAACAATTCCGGCAACATGGGCATCCCGGTACTGGTGTTCGCCTTTGGTGACGCAGCCCTGCCAGCCGCCATCGTGCTGTTTATAGTGGAGATGCTGCTGCACTTTACCGTGGGCCTCTACATGCTGGACCCGCACACCTCCATCATCAAACGGCTGCGCCTGCCCGTTGTGTTTGCCAGCATTGCCGGCCTGGCCGTCAATTTCGGCGGGGTGCCCATGCCACAGTGGCTGCTGGAAACCCTGAATATGCTCGGTGGCGTATGTATTCCACTGATGCTGTTTACCCTCGGCGTGCGTATGCTGGATGTGGATTTCAGCGACTGGAAACTGGGCATGCTGGGCGCCATTGCCTGTCCGGTCTCGGGTCTGATTCTCGCCTGGCCGATGATTGCCATACTGGATCTTCCGGGCCTTCAGGTGGCCGCCCTGTGGGTGTTCGCGGCTCTCCCGCCAGCGGTTCTCAACTACATGGTGGCAGAGCAGTACCAGCAGGAGCCTCACAAAGTGGCGTCACTGGTGCTGCTCAGCAACCTCGGCAGTCTGGTGGTGATGCCCATTGTACTGGGGCTGGTGTTTGCGGCCGGCTATGTATGATCTTCAGGCCAGAATCCGTTTTTGTTGCTTGCAACTGCCCAGTCTTTGATCGATGGTAAAGGAAGCTTCGTAATAACTGCTCAAATCTGATTGATTTCATTCGTGATACGGAGGTCTGCCCATGAGCGTCCTGCTCCTTCTGATCAGTGCACTGGTCCTGATTTATCTTGGCATTGGTGGCCAAACCGCCGCGGCGGTGATGGTCATCGCCACCGTCGTCGGTTTATTCCAGGATGGCTGGCACCTGCTCAGCATACTGTTTGGTGGTGGTTTGCTCGCCCTGGCTCTGCTGTTGGTTTTCCCCGGTGATCTCCGCCTCGACAAACTGAGCCGCCCACTGCTGGGCTGGGTGCGAAACCGCCTGCCGAAGCTCTCCGAGACGGAATCCGAAGCGCTCAAATCCGGTTCCGTGGACTGGGACGGCGAACTGTTCTCCGGCCAGCCGGAATGGTCAAAGCTGCTGGACGCCAAGCCTGCCCACCTCACTAGCGAAGAACAGGCGTTCCTGGATGGACCGGTGGAAAAACTCTGCGGCATGCTGGACGACTGGAAAATCACCCATGAAAATTACGACCTTCCGGACAAGGTCTGGAAGTTCATCCGCGAGAACGGCTTTTTTGGGCTGATGATTCCCAAGGAACAGGGTGGCAAGGGCTTCTCCCATACCGCCCACTCCGAAATCGTGATGAAAATTTCCACCCGCAGCGTGTCCGCCGCCGTCACCGTGATGGTGCCCAACTCTCTGGGCCCGGGCGAGTTGCTGATGGAATACGGCACAGATACCCAGAAAGAACACTACCTGCCCCGGCTGGCCGGAGGCGAGGAAATTCCCTGCTTTGCCCTGACCTCCCCGGTGGCCGGCTCCGACGCCGGCGCTATCCCCGACAAGGGCATCGTCTGCAAGGGGCAATGGAACGGCGAGGAAGTGCTGGGCCTGAAAGTTACCTGGAACAAACGCTACATCACCCTGGCGCCGGTGGCCACGCTGATTGGCCTGGCCATCAAGGTGTATGACCCGGACAGGCTGATGGGCGATCAGGATGAAATCGGTGTGACCTGCGTGCTCGTGCCGCGTGAAACCGAAGGCGTCAACGCCGGCGCCCGTCACCTGCCGATGAACACTGTGTTCATGAACGGACCCACCTGGGGCAACGACGTGTTTATCCCCATGGAGCAGGTTATTGGCGGTCAGGACATGCTCGGAAAAGGCTGGACGATGCTGCTGGAATGCCTGTCGATTGGTCGCTCGATATCACTACCCGCCCTTGGTACCGGCGCGGGCAAAGTGGCCAGCCTCGCCACCGGTTCCTACGCGCTGACACGGGAGCAGTTTGGCCGTTCCATCAGCCAGTTTGAGGGTGTTCAGGAGGCTCTGGAACCCATTGCCGGCTACACCTACATGATGGACGCCGCTCGCCTGCTCACCTCCGGCATGCTGGACCGGGGCGTACGCCCATCGGTGCCGTCAGCCGTGCTGAAATACCGCAACACTGATCTGATGCGAGAAGTGATCAACCACGCCATGGACGTGGTGGCCGGGCGTGGCGTCATTACCGGCCCCCGCAACTTCCTGGCCCGCGCCTACCAGGCGGTCCCCATCGGCATCACCGTAGAAGGCGCCAACATCCTCACCCGCAGCCTGATGATCTTTGGCCAGGGCGCGATTCGCTGCCATCCGTTCATCGTGGAGGAAATTGAAGCCGCCGGCATGGAAGATGAGGACAAGGCCGCGAAAAAATTCGATGGCATTTTTTACCGCCACATTGCCCACACCACCCGTAATGCCCTGCGGGCGTTTGTTCTGGGGCTGACCCGTGGCTGGCTGGAGCCGGTGCCACGCCAGGGCGACATCCAACCCTGCTACCGCCAGTTGGCCCGCTTCTCCGCCGCCTTCGCGCTGTTGACCGACGTCACCCTGCTGACGGTCGGTGGCGGCCTGAAAGCCCGTCAACGACTGTCCGGACGCATGGCGGACTGCCTGGTGCATCTGTACTACGCCACTGCTGTGATCAAGCAATGGCATGAGGAAGGCTACCCGGACGACCAGCGGCCACTGGTGGAATGGGGCCTGAAAACCTGTCTGCGGGACCTGCAGGACTCCATGCGCGAAGCCATCATCAACTTCCCGGTTCCGGCGCTGCGCTGGCCATTGCGGTTGCTGGTGTTCCCACTGGGCGCTACCGGCCTGAACGGACCCGATGACACGCTCGGCACCACAGTCGCCAACATCATTGTGAAGGATACTCCGGTGCGTCAGCGCGTCAGCCGCGGGGCGTACATCAACACCGATCCGGACGATCCCCTGGGACGGGTACTGAACGCCTATCGCCTGGCCAATGAAACCGCCGAGATGCGTAGCCGGCTCCATGAAGCCATTCGCAACCGCAATGAGGACGAGGTGGATGGTATTGCCCTGTTAATGGGCCACCAACGCAAGGAACTGGTGGACTGGGCCTGCGAGCAGGGCGTTATCAAGGAGGAAGAGTGTGACAAACTGCTGGAAGCACTTGAAGCGCTATACGACGTGATCCGGGTGGACGCCTTCGAGGGCGATGGCCTGAAAGCTCTCGCGCGTTGCGCCAAGGGCAAACGCAAAGTCGTCGAGCGGCCACCCAGGGAAGAGGATTAACCAGGGAAACGTTCTGGCTTCTGAAGGAAGGAAACGAAACACTCGGCGAATGTCGGCACACACAAATGCCCCACCGGATTAACGGGTGGGGCATTTGCATTACTGAGTGTCGGCTTAGCGGCGGCTCATCCGTTGGCCACGCCCAATTTTATACCTACCCTGCTCTGCTGCCGATCGGCTTCCGCTGCCCGCAGTTTCTCACCGCGATATACCAGGTACTCACCAATGGCGAGAGTGATCAGTACGCCAGCGCCAACCTGCAGGGCGAACGCGGTGTCCAATGGTTCGCCGGGAACCCAGAAGAACAACAGGATGGACATCCCCAGAATGGCAATACAGAGTGTGGAAAGCGCGTAACCCATCGCATCACCACCCGGAATTTTGAACGGCCGTGGATGATCGGCATCACTGATACGCAACTTCAAAAACGCGAGGTGCATGGCGATATAGGGTAATAGGAAAATGATGGCACTGAACGAGAACAGGGTCCAAAACAGGTCTTCAAGATTATTGGCCATAAAGCCATAGATCACCATGATCGACGAGCTGATCGTACCGGTCAGAATGGCGGCGCCAACAGGGCTTTTATGCTCCTTGCTCACCCAGCCAAAGATCTCGGGCATCTCTTTTGCGTCGGCCGCTTCCGCCGCCGCACGGTTACCGCCGAGGGTCCAGGTCACCATGGTCGAGAACAGCGTAAATAACGCCATCCCTCCGATCATCAAAGCGAAGGCGTTGCCGAGCTCGCTCCCCCCAAACAGTTCCTGAAGCGTAACCGCCAGGATATCGACCATATCGACATCATCGGCCGGAACCGCGGCGAGCACACCCGCCGTACCGAAGATGTAGAAACCTGCCGCGCAGAGGCCAGCAGCCAGCATCGCACGAGGTATATTGCGTTCGGGATTGATAATCTCGTCACTCTCGGCGCTGATCAGCTCCATGCCCAAACACCCATAAACCACGACCGGCAGGTACACCAGGCCGGCTTGCAGATCGTCCATTGCCGTACCGAAACTGATGTCGTTAACGAAGCCATGCTCCAGGCCGTACGCAATACCAGTACCACCCAGGGTCAAAATAACCGCAAACTTGGTCAACGTACCGATATTCGGAATCCACTTGCTGTAACTGAGGCGGATGCAGTTAGCCCAGGTTGTCAGGGCGCACATACCGATTCCAAGGCCGATCTGTGCCCACAGACTCATGTCGGGGACAAACAGTGCAGCAAAGATGCCGGAGAACATGATGTAAACCGCCGGCATCCACAGTGCGATATTAATCCAGTATTGCCAGGTGATCCGTGCCGCCCAGCGGGTGTTGAAGGCATCGCGTACCCAGGCGTAGATGCCGCCCTGTTCCGGGTAAGAAGTGCCCAGTTCGGCTGTGACCAACGTATTCGGGATCAGAAAAAGGACGATGACAACCAGCCACCAGAAGATAGCCGCAGGACCAACAGCCGCGGTCATGGCGATCTGATCAATCAGCAGAACCGCAGAGACGGCGTAGAGCGTGACGTCCACCGCAGTCAACGTTTTTTTATGACTCAAGGGCTTACTCATAGGGCACCACCTTATTTATTTTTGTCTACTATGGCGCCATTTTCACCTCCCCCCGCCCCCTGATATATACCCTGTTGGGGGGGGGTAGCCGAATGACCCACCTGAACAGGGTATGGTGAGCGCAGCAGGATGTTTCTAGTGTGATGACCAACATCACCAGAAAAAGCCGGCCCGAACTTAGTACCGGCAACCTATTGCAGCAAGGAGTTCGACCATGTCCGATAAAACGTTTTATGCCCCAATGAGCGGCAACGAGATGCCCCGCTTCGGCGGGCCCGCAACCTTTATGCGCCTGCCTGCGGTCGATCTCTCCGAAGAACTGGACGCGGCATTCATCGGCGTACCCTTTGACATCGGCACCTCCAACCGCCCCGGCGCCCGCCTGGCTCCCCGCGAGATCCGTGACGAGTCCCGCATGCTGCGTCCATTCAATGTATCCACCGGCGCCGATCCGTTCAACAGCCTGACCGTCGCTGATATCGGCGACGTACCAATCAACACGTTCAACCTGCAAAAAAGCATCGATATCATCGAAGCGTTTTACGACGATGTATTGGGCTGTGGCGTCGCCCCGCTGACAATGGGTGGCGATCACACCATAGCGCTGCCGATTCTGCGTGCACTGAGGAAGAAACACGGCCCGATCGGCGTGATCCATGTCGACGCGCACGCCGACATCAACGATCACATGTTTGGCGAGTCCATCGCCCACGGCACCCCATTCCGCCGCGCGGTGGAAGAAGGACTGCTCGACGGCAACCGCGTCGTACAGATCGGTCTCCGCGGCACCGGTTATTCGGCCAACGAATACGACTGGTCGCGTGACCAGGGGTTCCGCGTCGTCACCGCCGAGGAATGCTGGCACAAGTCATTGACCCCGCTGATGGAAGAGGTGCGAGAGAAGATCGGCGGCGGTCCGGTCTATATCAGCTTCGATATCGACGGGCTTGACCCTGCATTTGCACCGGGCACAGGCACCGCTGAGGTCGGCGGCCTGACCGTGATGCAGGGCATCGAGATCATCCGCGGCGCCCGCGGGCTGGATATAGTCGGCGCCGACCTGGTTGAAGTCTCGCCACCCTTTGATATGAGCCGCAACACCTCGGTGGTGGCCGCCAACCTGCTCTACGAGATGCTGTGCGTGCTACCCGGGGTTCAGTACAGCAAGCGATAAACCACGCAAACGCAGGCCCTGCCTGCGTTTTTTTCTGTCGCCCAAAGCAGCCAACTTTACTCAACATTCGCACTCTCTCTCACGCTCTACCCTGTTCAGGTACCTACCAAACGAGGGTATTCAATCCCGCCTTACCGTTCAGCAAACTGGTTACATAGCGCTATCAGCGCGATTCCTGAGAAACACAACAAATGAGTGTGACCATGAACGGATTAACGGATGCCCAAAAGGCTTTACTGAGAACAAAGTTCTTTCCCTACTGGTTAGATCACGCCGATGCACCCAAGCCTGAACCGTCACTCAAGGGCAGCACCCAGTGCGATCTGCTGATCGTCGGCGCTGGCTTCACAGGGCTCTGGGCCGCCGTACAGGCAAAAGAGAACAACCCCGAACGTGATGTGGTTCTGATCGAGGCGCAATGCGTTGCCATCGGAGCCTCAGGTCGCCCCGCGGCCATACTGTCGACCTCGGTTATGCATGGCCTGGACAATGCTCAGCGCCTGTTTCCAGACGACATGGACGAACTGGAGCGTCTGGGCAAAGAAAACCTTGACCATTTCCGCGGAACGATCGAACGCTACAACATCGACTGCGATGTCGAATGGGGTGGCGAGCTCACCGTCGCCATCGGTGAAGATGGCCTGGACGACATCAAAAAAGAGTACAAACTCTACAAGCGCTACGGCCACGACGCCTACCTGCTCAACCAGGACCAGGTTCAGTCTGAGGTCAACTCACCGCTGTTCTCCGGTGGACTCTGGTCCAAGAGCCGTAGCGGTACGGTCCACCCCGGAAAGCTGGCCTGGGGCCTTAAGCGCGTGGCGAAAGAACTCGGCGTGAGAATCTACGAATACACCCCTCTGTGCGATACCCGCGCACTGAACCCGGGTGTAAAGGCGGAAACCCCCGAGGGCCTGATCAGAGCCAACAAGGTGCTGCTCGCTACCAACGCCTTTGCCATCAGCGGTAGCAAGATCCGCAAACGGGTCGCTGCGATCCGCGACCGGATCGTTGTCACCGAGCCGCTCACCGATGAGCAGTTGGCCAGTATCGGCTGGAAGCACCGTCAAGGCATCTACGACACCCGCACACAGCTTAACTACATGCGCCTTACCGCCGACAACCGGATCCTGTTTGGCGGTCGGCTGGGGTACTTTTACGAGAATGATACCGACCCGAAAGCGGACAAGACGGCAGAGAACTTTGTCCCCTTGGTCGAAAACTTCTACAAGACCTTCCCGGGTCTGCGCGGCATCAGTTTCAGCCATGCCTGGAGCGGTCCCATCGGCCTGACCACACGGATGGCGGTGCACTTCCAGCGTTACCACAACGGCGACATGGTCTACGCGGGTGGTTACTCCGGTTTCGGCGTCACCGCTACCCGCTTCGGCTCAAGGGTCGGACTGGATATACTCGATGGGAAGGACACGCCCGAGAGCAAACTGGGATTTGCCAGCACGCTGCCGGGCTACATCCCTCCCGAACCGTTCCGCTGGATCGGCGCGAAGATTACCATGTACGCGCTGGATACGGTTGATGCCAAGGGCGGCTGGCGGCATTTGTGGATTCGGCTGGTTGAGAAGATGGGCTTCCCGATCACGCAAAAGGAATTGGGCTGACATCCCAATCGCCTACCACCAACAGCCGGGCCCTGGAGCCCGGCTTTTTTGACTCCGCGACCCCTTTGTTCCAGAGGAACAGAGCGCGCATAAAATGCCGGCTTGGTAGTTCTCCCATAGGATCGCAGGACCATCCAGCTAACTCTGGGTGCGGTTCGAACTGTACGAAGTCACGAATAGACACAAAGTCAGTGAGCGTGGTTTATAATATCAAGTTAGATTGATTATCGAGGCACCCTCACGGGTGCTGGAAGGCTATACTCGTATATCTGCATAATAAACCTATGAATAAAAAACAGTTTTCTATTATTCAATATGTTACCGATGCAGATATCGTTACTGGTAAGGCATTGATTCTAAATAGGGTTCGAAAAAATGGGGAACATCATTCCACCTAAAAAACTATAAAGGATGATAGGTTATGAAATACGACTCGAAAGAATGGCACGAACAAATAGGGTTAGTAATAGACGCAATTGGTTCAAATAAGTTCCCAGACGAGCTAATAAGAGCGATAAAGAAAGTAGTTCCTTACAATCAAATTGTCATAATTTGCTACAAAAACGACGTTGCCCCGGTGTTTTGGCATTCTCAAGTACCAGAAAACAGAAAAGCAGCAGTCATCAATCAATACTTGAATGGATGCTACCTACTTGACCCTTGGTATCATGCATTTTTAAAAGGAATGAATGATGGCCTATTCTTTCTAGAAGATGTTGCACCAGATGACTTTTTTGTAAGTGAGTTTTATCGTGAATATTATCGCGAGATCAAAATTGAGAATGAAGCGGTATTAAATATAAATCTAAGAAGGGATTTACAAATTCAAATATCGATGGGAATAATGGAGAAAGAAATCACCCAAGAAACCAGAAACAACCTATCAATAATATTTCCTTTTATAAAATATTCAGCTATAAAACACTGGGCCCATCATCCTAATTTAGAAGCGCAAGAAAATTCTTCTATAATTCACAGGCACGTTTCATACGTATTCAATAATTTTGGCCAGAATGTTTTGTCAGACCGTGAGAGGGAGGTAGCCCTGCTAATAATACGCGGCTATTCCTTCAAAGCAATCTCTGATGTTCTTGGCCTTGCTTTCGGAACAGTTAAGGTTCACTGCAAGAATATGTACAGAAAACTGGAAATAAACTCACAATCGGAACTTTTTTCTCTATTCATTGATGAAATAAACGCTTCAAGCCCCGAAAACTCTTAATCGCTATGGCTCGCCAGGTTAGCGAAACGCCAGGCGAACCTGACGAGTACGCGTATGAGTTTAAAGAACCGAAAACCCGTATTTCATTCCATATGCAATGAGACTCCGGAATCAAAGCTTGAATCGACCCATTTAGGCGGATTGATTCTTTCAAGTTGTGGTTTGACAATGTCAATCACTGCTTGTTGATGCGGCAATAGATCCTGCTGCCCCCATTGGGCGATTTCCTCGCCAAGTCTATCAACAACGCGACTCTCCAAGCCGCTCAAGGCTTCTATTGTTGCAAGACCACAAAAGGGTACATAACTTTCTGAATATCCACCCTCATGGACAAAGACCATATGTCCTTCACAAAGGTTATCAGCAACCGTAAGAAGCCGATTAGTCATCTCGCGAAAGCATTGGCTGTTGAGAATCATAGGACCCAGTGGGTCGAGTGCTGCGGCATCAAATCCACAAGCCACAACTATCAGCTCTGGTTTAAATTTTTCCAGTGCCGGAATCACAACTTGATCAAGAGTTGCATAGTATGCCCCTATCCCACTTCCAGCCGGCAAAGGAATATTGAGGTTATAGCCTTCTCCTTCTCCTATACCGATCTCATCAACCCCGCCAGAATTTAATGGGAAGTTATTTTCGTGGTGGATTGAGATAGTCAACACATCATCATTATCATAGAACGCGTCTTGCGTCCCATTGCCATGATGGACGTCCCAGTCAATCACAGCAACTCGACGCACTATGTCTTTGGACTGGGCCGCCTTTATTGCAATCGGAATATTCCCTAACAGGCAAAAACCATATCCTTCATTGGCTCTGGCATGGTGCCCAGGAGGCCTGCCTAAAGAGTACGCATTATCGACCAGGCCGGTCATCACTGCCTCAATGGCGTGTATCGCCATGCCTGCTGATTGCCGCGCTATATCAAAGCCACCCGGAGCAAACGGGGCTCCGTCACTTACATCCTCACTGCCCGTCGCATTCAATCGTTGCAAACTTTCAATATACTCAGAGGTATGAAAGCGAATGAGATCTTCAATCTCAGCGGGTTTTGCTTGCAAGGATACCAGCCCATCGCTAACACCACTCACTTCTAGCAGATTTCGGAGCCGCCTCTTTGTTTCTGCATTTTCAAGAGCCTTATCCGGCTGAAAAAATATCCCAGCATCATCATAAATGGAACGATTTCCCGGATCGTGCCACATACAAATTTCGTGATATAAAAATCCGGTTTTCCTTTTCATTTCAGACCCACCCCTATTGGTTATACCCACGCTAATACAACAAAAATCACAGTTGCGATCGTTGCTGCGATCGTGGCATACGGAAGTTGCGTGATTGCATGGCTGTATGGGCTACACCCCACACCTTTTGAGGTAATTACAGTGGCATCACCGAAGAAACAGGCGTGGCTACCAAATACACCAGCAGAGACAAGCGCGCCCATAGTCAAGAGAATATCTGCTTCTATTGCCTGCGCTAACGGGAAAATTATTGGCAGTGCAATCGCGTAAATGCCCCAGAAAGACCCAGTAGCAAAAGTAAGTGCCGAAAGAACAACAAAAGTAATCGCAGGCAGCCACATCCCATTCATGAAGGGGACGACTTGGTCCAGGACAAATGGCGACAACCCGATCTGATCATTCACATGCTGGAGAACAAAAGAGGCAATTACAATACACATCGGCTGGATCATCGAACTGAAACCATCCAAGATCTGATCGACCAAACCTCCAAGCGAGTCAAGCCTTTGAAGCATAAAAAGCGGAACGGTGAAAATGAGAGCAAACACCACACCATTAAGCGTGTTGTAGTCGAAATACCAGGTTCCGAGCATGAATGCTAACAGAGGTAATACGAAGTTTCGGATTTTGGGATTAGCTACTGATCGAACTTGAAGCGATTCGCCTTGGCAAAAAATACCGTTAGCAGCGTCTTCTTCAGCTTTTTTCATAGCACCCAGGGTAGGGATAAATCCCTTGCTGACAATGGGGACCATCAGTACGGCCACCCATGCATAGATCATATAGGGCACAACCTCAATATACCCCTCAAACCCAGAACCCTTCGGGAATACACCATTCGCTTCAAAAAGACCAATAATGAATATTGCCCAAGTTGATATAGGAACAAGAACACACATGGGCGCTGCAGTTGAGTCGACTACATAAGCAAGCATCTGACGTGATATTTTGAACTTATCGCTCAGCTTTTTCATCGAAGTACTAACAGCCAAGGCATTCAGATAATCATCAACAAATATTACAACACCCATTGCCCAACTAGCGAGCAACGTGTGCGAGCGACTCTTAGTAAAACCGCTCACCCAGTCACTAAATGCCTGAGTTCCACCCGAGTAATTGAGGAGAGCTATCAGGCCACCCACCAAAAATGTAATGGTAATAACCCATGCAGTAATGCCATCGCTCAAAACAGCAATATTCGTGTCAATCAGACTTTGAAAAACTGCCGAGGGGTCAATGAGAATAAATCCGGTTACACTTCCTAACAGTAATGACTCAATGGAACGGTGCGTGAGAAGAGCACAACACAAAACGGTTACGACAGGCAGCAATACAAACCACCCATAGTTCCCATCAATTACAACGCTGTTTCCGTAAAACGCAACCCCGACTGCAAAAATGGCAGCCAGCAACTTTAAAATAATGTTAAAGTTGAAATGCGTGCTTGAATGAGCTATTTCAGTACTATTCATATGCATCACTTTATTGTTCTAAATCAAAATAGGCACCGGGATTAAAAGACAAAAATCCGATGTACCAGGCCTTTTTAAAATCTTCCAGCGCCCGTTAGAAGTATTTGGAAACGGACAGGAGCAGAGTATCTTGATTTGCCAAATGACCACTACTTACTTCGTAATTGCCATCAATAGTTGTATCCAGATATGCGATCTCGACATCGACTCCACCAATATTTTTAAGAAATCCTAAAGAGTAATCAGCATATTCGTCGAGACTTAGCGTCATTGGATCATCATACACTTCACCAAATGATGCTCCTGCATGAATCTTAAACACTACATTGCGAGGAAGATCTGCAGTGTAATTAATTTCAACATATTGGTTATTGTTTTCGAGATTCAGATAACTGTCAGCATACCAATACGCTAGACGAAATCCTTCATAATTTAAGCCTAGACCAATCTCTGCAAAATTCTGGTCGATATCATCTCCCGGATACTGGTAGTAGTATAGCGTTGCGTCATAAGTTAATTTTTCTCCTACCCCTCCGGTATATCCTGCCCAAACATCGAACTCGACACTGGCGCCATCATCGAATGCGCTGTTGGTAGGAAAAAAATCTACATTACTAGCCCAGGTTCCAATATAGGCTCCGCTCTCATGGAACCAATCAAAGCCACCTTGAACCGCCACTTGTTCGTTGCTTTGGGAAATCCCCCGATAGCGATAATCAGTAGCTAAAGTCACGTTAGCACTAATGTCTGCATGGACGGCCTCAGAGAACACGAAGGTGCAGAGAAGGGAAAAAGCGAAAATGTTGGCGTTCTTCATAGTAATCTCTTCTTGTTTGGGTTGTCGTGCAAATTTCATATTTAGCGTTACATGGCAAACGGAAATAGGCGATACCCTCATTTCATTAGCGGGAGGGACCGGTATGGCAGGAGTGGTTTCTGAATCTGCAAAACCCAATGTTCAATCAGACCGTCAAGCCGAATCGAAGAACCCTTTCGGATGTGGCAACTGGTTAATCGGCGCCAAGATTACGATGTACGCGCTGGATACGGTTGATGCCAAAGGCGGCTGGCGGCATTTGTGGATTCGGCTGGTTGAGAAGATGGGTTTCCGATCACGCAAAAGGAATTGGGCTGACTCCGCGACCCTTTTGCTCCAGAGCAACAGAGCAAGCCATAAAAAAGGCCGGCGTGATCGTTCTGCAATGGGATAGCAGAACCACCAGGCCGGCCGGAACAGGCAGCTGTGCTGCCCTTCAGCGCTTAGAAACTTCTGGAAACTGTCAACAGAACCGTTTGGTCGTTGCGGAACGGGCCAGTATCGATTTCCTGATCGCTGTCCAGATCGTTAAACAGGTAGGCGAGTGACAGGTCGAGACCAGCGAGGCTGGTGGAGGCGCCAACCGAGAAATCGCTGTAGTCACCGATATCAATCTCGTCCCAATAATCGCCAAAGCTATGACCGGCGTGGAGGTCCAGAGACACCTGGTCGGTCACGGCGTAGCTGTAGTCCAGCGCGACGTAGTGTGCCTCCTCACTCAGATTGACATAGTCGTTGGCGAAGGCGTACTCCAGTTTCAGGTCACCGTAATAGAAGTTCAGGTCTACTTCTGCGTAGTCTGCGTCGGCTGCGTCATAACCCGGGTAGGTGTAATAATACAGGGTCGCATCCCAACTCATCTTGTCATTGATTTCGGCCCAGTAGCCGGCGTACCAGTCGATTTCCAGATTAGCGTCGTCGCCAAAATCGACGTTGCTACCCCAGATGCCGGCATAGAGACCGTTATCGAGGGCCACGTCGATGCTGCCCTGCACCGCTGCGTCACCGGCCGTTTGCGAGATACCGCGGAAACGGTAGTCATTGGTGAAGCTGACAGTGCTCGAAAGCTCGGCTGCCGTGACGGCAGAGGAAAGTAACAGGCACGCCGGTGCCATCCACAATGATTTCATAGGATTCTCCTAGGTGTTGTTTTTAGGTTTGGGGGAGTAAAACCGGGGGCATTGCCCCCCGGGGTTAGGATTAAGAGCAGGGTTATTCCAGGATTTCTTTGCTACGGTGCTGGCGACGCATCTGGAACACCGCGGCAATCACCCCGACCGCCACGGTCAGAATCATCAGCGTGGCCAGGGCGTTCACCTCCGGACTGACGCCCAGGCGGACCTTCGAGAAGATCACCATCGGTAGCGTGCTATCGCCCGGGCCGGAGACAAAGCTGGCGATGACCAGGTCATCCAGTGACAGGGTGAAGGAAAGCAACCAGCCCGAGACGAGAGCCGGCGCGATCAACGGCAGGGTCACCAGGAAGAACAGCGAGGCAGGCCTGGCGCCCAGGTCCATGGCCGCTTCTTCCAGGGTCTCGTCCAGTGATACCAGACGCGACTGCACAACCACGGCCACGTAGGCCAGGCAGAAGGTGGTATGGGCGATGATCACGGTGCCGGTGCCGCGCCCGGAGGGCCAACCGAACATCCCCTCCATGGCCACAAACAGCAGCAACAGGGACAGCCCGGTGATCACTTCCGGCATAACCAAAGGCGCGGTCGTCCAGCCCGACAGAATCATCTTGCCGCGGAAGCGACCGAACCGGGTCAGTACGAAACCGGCCAGCGTACCCAGTACGACCGCCAGCGTGGCGCTGATGACGGCGATCTTCACGCTCACCAGCGCGGCGTCAATAATCTGGTCGTTTTTAAACAGCTCGGCATACCATTTCAATGACCAACCACCCCATACCGTCACCAGCTTGGACTTATTGAAGCTGTAGATGATCAGGGCAATGATCGGCGCATACAGGAACACAAAACCCAGGCCGGCGGACACATTCAGGAAGGTTGAACGACGTTTCATCAGGCGGCCTCCCCCTGTTTTTCGGCGTTGTTACGGATCAGCATGATCGGCAACACCAGCACGATCAGCATCACCGTCGCGACTGCCGAAGCCATGGGCCAGTCCCGGCTGAGGAAAAACTCGTCCCACAATACCCGACCGATCATCAGCGTATCGGAGCCGCCCAGCAGCGCCGGAATGACGAACTCGCCCACCGCCGGAATAAACACCAGCAAGCAGCCGGCAACGACACCGGGCAATGACAGCGGCAGGGTGATAAGGAAGAAGGTTTGCGCGGGCTTGCAGCCCAGGTCTTCCGCTGCCTCAAGCAGGACCCCGTCGAGCTTTTCGAGCGCCGTATAGAGCGGCAACACCATAAACGGCAGGTACGTGTAAACGATGCCGATGTAAACGGCGATATCGGTCTGCAATATCGTCAGCGGAGTGTCGATCAGGCCGATGCTCATCAGAAAGTCATTGACGATGCCGTTCTTCTGCAAGATCCCCATCCAGGCGTAAACCCGGAGCAGAAACGACGTCCAGAACGGCAGGATCACCAGCGACAGTAGCAACGTCCGGGTTGTGCCGTGGCTGCGGGCAATCAGATAGGCCATCGGAAAGCCGATCAACAGGGTGAAGAAGGTGGAGATGGCGGCGATTTTGGCCGAATTGAGGTAAGCCGCCAGGTAGAAATCATCCTCGAACAGGTAGCGGTAATTGTCGAGGTTGATGCTGATCTCTAGCAACGCCTCTTCCAGATCGAGTTCGAACAGCGACGTGTAGGGCGGAATCGCGATCGCCGTCTCGGCAAGCGAGATTTTGAATACGACCAGAAACGGGATAAAGAAAAACACCGCCAGCCACAGACCCGGAATCGAAATGACCGCATAGCGGCCAAACTTGATCTGCCCGAGGCGCTCGAGAATCCGAGCCCTCAGTGAAAGCCCTGTGAGCCGGACTGATTCAGCAATAGTACTCATGACGTCAACACCACGCTGCTGTCTTCGTCCCAGGACAAGTAAACGAGATCATCCCAGGTGAATCTCTCGGCTGCGGCGCGCATCAGATTCGGCTTGGTCACTCTCACTTCAAAACCGTTATCGAGCCTGACCCGAAATAACGACAGGCTGCCCATATAGGCGACGTCTTCAATATTGCCGCGTACACAGTTGTCGCGCTGTTCGGGGTCCTCGTGGCTGATATTTATTTTCTCAGGGCGTACCGCAACACTGACCCCCTGGTTAGCGGCACAGTTGATGCCGTGGTTGTTGGAAAGCGTGGTGCCGGCGTCCCGTGAATCGATCCGGACAGAGCCCGGCGTCTTCTCAACAACTTTACCCTCGAACAGATTCACCGAACCGACAAACTCGGCCACAAAACGACTGTTCGGATATTCGTAGACTTCATGGGGTTCGGCGGTCTGGATAATCTGGCCCTGATTCATCACCCCAATCCGGGTGGCGAGGGTCATCGCCTCTTCCTGGTCATGGGTCACCACCACAAACGTCACACCCAACTCATACTGGAGGTTGATCAGCTCAAACTGGGTTTCTTCACGCAGTTTTTTATCGAGTGCGCCCAGCGGTTCATCCAGCAGCAGCAGTTTGGGCCGCTTGATCAGCGACCGCGCCAACGCAATCCGCTGGCGCTGCCCACCCGACAACTGGTTCGGCTTGCGCTTGCCCAGATGGCCCATCTGCACCATATCCAGCATCTGCGCCACGCGCTGTTTGGTTTCTGAGCGGCTGACGCCCTCGCGACGTAAACCGAACGCGACATTTTCGGTGACGGTCAGATGCGGAAACAAGGCATAGGACTGAAACATCATGTTGACCGGCCGTTTCCACGGCTGAATGCCCGAAGTATCGACACCATCGATCAGGATGCGTCCGCTGGTGGCCGTCTCAAATCCGGCCAACATCCGGAGCAGCGTACTCTTGCCGGAACCGGAGCCGCCCAGCAGGCAGAAAAGCTCGTTTTTGTAGATGTTCAGCGAGATGTTGTCGACTGCCGTAAAATCGCCAAACTTTTTGGTGACGTTTTCGATCTTCACAAAAGGCTCGGCACCTTCCTGGCGCCACAGTGGCACTGAAGCGCCACTGTCAGCGCAAGCTTCCGCCTGCTCCGGTTCAATTGCCGTATATAAACTCATGCTCTTTCCCCTGGAAGTTATTCCGCTGGTGACGAAACCAGCGGCTTGCGCGCTGGCTCGCCGCCGGAATGACAGTGTTCACCGTCCGGTTTTGGTATTGGACCAGGAGCGGTTCAGGATACGGTCGAACTTCGGTGTATGCGCATTCTGCGTAAACAGCTTGGCCTTGACGTCTTCCGAAGGGTAAATGCCCGGGTTGCTGCTGACCTCTTCATCGAGCAGCGGCATAGCGGCGACATTGGGTACCGCGTAGTAGACGTAGTTGGAGATACCGGCCGCCGTGTCGCCTTGCAGCACAAAATCGATGAACTTATGGGCGGCATCCGGGTGCGGGGCATCGGCAGGGATGGCCATCACGTCGAACCAGACCAGGGTTCCTTCGGAGGGAATGGAGTAACCCACATTCACGCCCTGACCCGCTTCTTCAGCACGCCCTTGTGCCTGCAGTACGTCACCGTTGTAGCCCACGGCAAGACAGATTTCGCCGTTGGCCAGGTCGGAGATGTATTTGCTGGAACTGAAGTATTTAATGTGGGGGCGCACGCTCTGCAGCATCGCCTCGGCTTTCTTCAGGTCGCTTTTTTTCTCACTGTTGGGATCAAGCCCCAGGTAGTTCAGCGCCATGGAGACAACTTCGGCAGGGGAATCCAGCATGGCGATGCCACAATCAGCCAGTTTGGCCGCGACATCCGGGTTAAACACCAGATCGAGGCTGTCGACAGGGGTGTCGCCCAGACGCTCTCTGACCTGATCGACGTTGTAGCCAAGACCGATCGTGCCCCAGGCGTAAGGCACGCTATGCTTGTTGCCCGCGTCGTAACGGGCCACCTTTTCCAACATCACCTGATCCAGATTGTCGTAGTTGGAGAGCCGGGACTGATCAACTTCCAGATAGATATCGGCCTGGACGTGCCGCTCCAGGAACGCGCCGGCCGGCACCACCACGTCATAGCCCGTGCCGCCTGACATCAGCTTGGCCTCAAGCACCTCGTTGGAATCGTAGACGTCGTAGTTGACTTCGATGCCGGTCTTTTCGGAGAACGCTTCAATCGCCTCTGGCGCAATATAATCCGACCAGTTGTAGATATTCAGGACCTTGCTTTCGTCGGCCAAAGCCGCACCGGATGTGACACTGACAGAAAGCGCCAGGGCGGCGCCAAGTCGGTTTTTTGTTATAGGCATAATTCTCTCCTGTCGGGTTGTGCGATTCCCTCACGGATGGGGAACGCTTTTAATCATTAGCATGGCTATCTTGACTCCCCACATACCCTTTTAAGGGTAGTGGGCAGGGAAACCAGCCCCTACCCTCAAGAGGGTATGGCGCGCCCGACAGCGCAATGAGTAGCCTGTACCGCTACCAGATTCCTAGCGGAGAGCGACAACATGGAACAACTAAAAGATTGGCAGCAGCTGAGCCAGCGCGCCCGGCTTCACGGTGATTGCTATATCGACGGCCACTTCCGGCCCGCCGAGAGCGGCGAACGTTTCCCTTCGATCAACCCGGCCACGGAACAATGCCTGGTTGAGGTTGCCAGCGGCGACCGTGCCGATATCGACCGTGCCGTCCAATCCGCGCTGGCCGCCTACCAGGCCGGCAGCTGGTCCGAGGCCGCACCGGCCCAGCGCAAGCAGGTTATGCTTCGGCTCGCTGACCTGGTCGAGCAACACGGCAACGAACTGGCTCTGCTGGACAGTCTGGACATGGGCAAGTCGATCCACGAAATGGTCAACGTCGACCTGGCGGAAGCGATCGACTGCATTCGCTGGACCGCCGAATGTATCGACAAGGTCTATGGTGAAATCGCTCCGACGGGCAAGGAAACACTGGGTCTGATCAGCCACGAGCCCGTTGGGGTCGTCGGCGCCATTACACCGTGGAACTTCCCCCTGTTGATGGCCGTGTGGAAGCTCGCGCCAGCGCTCGCCGCCGGCAACTCCCTGGTGCTCAAGCCGTCCGAGAAGAGCTCGCTCAGCATCCTGCGCCTTGCAGAGCTGGCCACGGAAGCCGGCCTCCCTGACGGTGTGTTCAACGTCGTGACCGGGTATGGCCACACGGCAGGAAAAGCTCTGGCCATGCACCACGACGTCAGCGTACTGGCGTTCACCGGTTCGACCCGCGTCGGTGGCATGCTGATGGAGTATGCCGGCCAGTCCAATATGAAACGCGTGTGGATTGAGGCCGGGGGCAAGTCGCCGATGGTGGTTTTCGACGACTGTCAGGATATCGAGTCTGCGGCAGAAGCCGCCGCTGCGGCCATTTTCTCGAACCAGGGGGAAGTCTGTATCGCCTGCTCGCGCCTGTACCTGCAAAACGGTATCAAGGCACGGTTCCTTGACGCCCTGGTCGAAGCCACTGCAGCCTACCGGGTTGGTGATCCGCTAGACCCGGATACCCGCATGGGACCGCTGGTGGACAAGGCGCAACTCGACACCGTCAGCCGCTACATCCAATCCGCCATCGATGAAGGTGGCCGGGTACTCTGCGGCGGCCTACCTGAGTATGTCGAGGGCAAGGGCTTCTACGCCAGGCCGACCATCATCGTCGACGCCCATAACCAGATGACGTTCGTCCGCGAGGAGATCTTCGGCCCGGTACTGGCAGTGTCCGGGTTTGAACAGGAGGACGAAGCGATCCACCTCGCCAATGATACGCCCTACGGCCTCGCCGCATCGATCTGGACCGATAACCTTTCACGCGCACACCGGGTCAGCCGCAAGATCAAGAGTGGCATGGTCTGGGTCAACGGCTGGGGCGAAGGCGACTGCACGATGCCGTTCGGCGGCGTCAAGGCCTCGGGTAACGGCCGGGATAAATCGCTGCACTCGCTGGAGAAGTACACCGACATCAAGAGTGTCTGGATCAGCCTCTGATCGGATACCCGGTCATCACTCAACCGTGCAGTTCGCGCAGGATCTCGATGAAGAGTTCGCGGGCGCGGCTGCTCTTGCGGTGGCTGCGGGTAACCGCAGCCAGCCCCAGCTCGTAGCCCTTTTGCTTGGGCAGGAGCCGACGTAACTGTCCGGCATCTACATAGGGCTGCACGTACTTGTCCGGCATAAAACCGATATAGGCGCCAGACAGGATCATCGCCAGGCGGGCTTCGTAAAAATACGCGATGGCCGACTTGTTCATGTCCGCCAGTTGCTCCCCCACCTCCGCACTCGTCTGTACGCCGGCATGGACCACCTTGGAAGCCAGTACCTGTTGCTCGAATGATTCGTCCTCGACGGCATCGAACAGCGGGTGGTTGTGACTGCAGTACAGATGGCACCGGTCATAGTAGAGCGGGCTGTAATCCATGCCCTCAAACTGACGGTGAAAGGGGACAAAGCCGATATCGGCTTCGTCGTTGAGTATCATCCGCTCGATTTCCGTCAACGCCCGCACATCCAGCAACACGTTGACCTCCGGAGCCTCCTGCGAAAACTTCGCGATCGCTTCGGCAAGTTTGGCCTCGGTATCGAGACAGACAGTATCACTGGCAATAATCTTCAACTCACCGGTCAACGCGACGTGCAGGGCATCGATGCCGGCACGGAAGGTTTCGAGTGACGAAAACAGCTCCTTCATCAGCTCGTAGACCTCGATGCCCTCTTCGGTCAGGGCGAAACCGGCGCGCCCGCGTCGGCAGAGCTTCAGGTTCAGCCGTTGCTCAAGGTTGGCGATATGAATGCTGATCGTTGAACGGCCGATATTGAGCTCGGTCTCAGCCGCCGCAAAGCCGCCGCACTCCACCACCGACTTGAACACCCGCAACAGGCGGATCTCATAGTCCGCCACCTGCCCCAGCTTGACGCCCAACGTCTTCTTCAATTGTTTTACCCCAATCAACGTTTACAAATAAAGATGAACATTTATCACACTATAGTAGTCGCCCTATGATTGCTAACCAATAGCCCATTCCGGCAATGACACAGCAATGGAAACACAACGGGGGACCGCCATGAGTCTGACAATCAACAACGCCGCGCTGTTTCAGCAGCATGCCTTTATCAACGGCCAGTGGTGTGACGCTGAGACGGGCGACCGTTTCGACGTTACCAACCCAAGCACCCTGGAAAAAATCGCCGACGTGCCCAACCTGGGAGTGGCGGAAACCACGGCCGCGATCGATGCCGCCGACCAGGCACTGCCAGCCTGGCGGGCACTGACCGCCAAGGAGCGCAGCGCCCGCCTGCGTGCCTGGTACGAGCTGATTATGGCCAATCAGGAAGACCTGGCCAAACTGATGACCAGTGAGCAGGGTAAGCCGCTCGCCGAAGCCCGCGGTGAAGTGGCTTATGGCGCCTCGTTTATCGAATGGTTCGCCGAAGAAGCCAAGCGGGTATACGGCGACGTGATCCCGGCCCATGGCCCCGACAAACGCATTGTCACGCTCAAACAGCCTATTGGCGTGGTCGCGGCGATCACCCCGTGGAATTTCCCGATCGCAATGATCACCCGCAAGGCAGGCCCGGCACTGGCTGCCGGCTGCACCGTCGTGGTCAAGCCCGGCGAGCACACGCCCCTTTCGGCGTTGGCGCTGGCCGAACTAAGCCGCCAGGCCGGCATCCCGGCTGGTGTGTTTAACGTCGTCACTACGCTGAAGTCTCCTGTCGTCGGGAAAGTCCTGTGCAACGATTCCCGCGTGCGCAAGCTTTCATTCACCGGATCGACCCCCGTCGGCAAACTGCTGATGCGTCAGTGCGCCGAGACCGTCAAAAAAGTCTCCCTGGAGCTGGGCGGCAACGCACCCTTTATCGTGTTCGACGATGCCGATCTGGACGCCGCGGTTGCCGGCGTCATGGCCTCCAAGTTCCGCAATGCCGGTCAGACCTGCGTGTGCACCAATCGCATCCTGGTGCAGGACGGCGTCCACGACCGCTTTGTCGAAAAACTCAACCAGGCGGTGGCAAAGCTCACGCTGGGCGACGGTTTCGGTGAAGGTGTCACCACCGGTCCGCTGATCAATGCAAGCGCGGTCGCCAAGGTCGAGCGGCTGGTAGGCGATGCGCTCGCCGCCGGCGCCGAATTGAACCAGCCAAGCGGCAAGGGCGAACTGAACGACAACTTCTACGCCCCGGCCGTGCTGACCGGCGTGACCACCGACATGGTGATCGCCAACGAAGAGATTTTCGGCCCTGTCGCGACGGTATTCCGATTCAGCGACGAAAACGAAGCGGTCCGTATCGCCAACGACACCCCGTTTGGCCTGGCAGCCTACTTCTACGCCCGCGACATAGGCCGCGTATGGCGGGTCGCCGAGGCCCTGGAGTACGGCATGGTCGGCATTAACGAAGGGCTGATCTCGACCGAAGTCGCTCCGTTTGGCGGTATCAAGGAGTCCGGCATCGGCCGCGAAGGCTCCCGCTACGGCATCGAAGACTTTGTCGAGATCAAGTACCTGTGCATGGGCGGCATTTGATCCGCTCGTCGCCCGAGTTCTTCACTAAATAACGAACAACTGAGGTTAGCTCCATGAACAATGCATCTCTGCAACAGCGCAAGGACAACGCATTCGCCCGCGGTCAGGGTACCCTGACCCATGCTTACATCGAGAAAGCCCGTAACGCCGAGTTGTGGGACGTGGAAGGTAAACGTTACATCGACCTGGGCAGCGGTATCGCCGTGGTCAACACCGGCCATAACCATCCCAAAGTTCAGGCGGCTGTTCAGGCCCAACTGGAAAAGTTCAGCCACACCTGCGTTATGGTGACCCCGTACGAGTCTGCCGTTGAACTGGCCGAAAAGCTGAACGACGCCGCTCCGGGCGACACCCCGAAAAAGACCGTCTTTGTCACCACAGGCGCGGAAGCGGTCGAAAACTGCGTCAAGATTGCCCGTGCCCATACCGGTCGCAGCGGCGTCATTGCGTTCCAGGGCGGCTTCCATGGTCGCACCAATCTGACCATGGGACTGACCGGCAAGATCGCACCCTACAAGGCCGGTTTCGGACCGTTCCCGGGTGAGATCTACCACGCCCCTTACCCTAACGAGTACCACGGGGTCTCCACAGAGGATTCACTGGCCGCGCTGAACATGCTGTTCACCTGCGATATCGAACCCAGCCGTGTCGCTGCCATCATCATCGAGCCCGTTCAGGGCGAGGGTGGCTTCTACCCGGCCCCGCCCGCGTTCATGCAGGCGCTGCGCAAGCTGTGCGATCAGCACGGCATCCTGCTGATCGCCGACGAGATCCAGACCGGCTTCGCGCGCACCGGTAAGATGTTCGCCAGCGAATACGCCGGTATCGAACCCGACCTGATGACCATGGCCAAAGGGATTGCCGGAGGTTTCCCGATCGCCGCGGTGGTCGGCAAGGCCGAGGTTATGGACTCACCGCTACCCGGCGGCCTGGGCGGCACCTACGGCGGCTCACCCATCGGCTGCGCGGCGGCCCTGGCCGTTCTCGACGTGATCAAGGAAGAGCAACTGTGCGAGCGTGCCGTCCACGTGGGTGACCGTATCGTCGAGCGCCTGCACGGTCTGCAGACCAAATACCCGCAGACGATTGGCAACATCCGCAACCTCGGCGCGATGATCGCCATGGAGCTGGTCAGCGACGGGGACGTCAATCAGCCCAATGCGGAGCTGACCAAGGCGCTGGTCGGTGAGGCCGCCAGGCAGGGACTGGTTCTGCTGTCCTGTGGTATCCGTGGCAATGTCATCCGATTCCTGCCGGCACTGACCATTACCGATGCGCTGATCAGCGAAAGCATGGACCTGCTGGAGCAGACGTTCGACGCCCTGATGTAGGCCCGAACGCTCAACACTCTCTGAAATCAGGAGCCGCGCCGCGGCTCTTGTCCTTACACAATTCTGTTATGGCACTGTGAGGGTATTGCTATGTCTGAAAACAACCAAAACAACCAGATTCTGAATCAACCTGCGGTCTCGGAAGATAACTGGGCGACGCGCCTGATCGAGACTGGAGGAGCCCTGGCGACCCCGTATCAGCAGGCATTCTCCAGTGCCTACCGCGAACATGTGGCGCCTGCCCAGGCGGTTGAGGATATCCGTTTAATCAACGAATTGAACGAGCCCGACCAACTGACCAGCAGCTTTGCCCAGAGCCACCACCCCGACCCGAGACGGTTTCGTTTCCGCCTGATCAGCCGGGCGGATTCACTGTCCCTGTCAGACGTGGTGCCGATCCTGGAAAACCTGGGCGTCAAGGTCATCGACGGCTATCCGTTTGCCGTCAACCGCGCCGACGGTTGCCGCTTCTGGATTCACGACTTCACGCTCTGCGCCACAGAAGCTGTCGAGCTGGAGCAGGCCCAACCGCTGTTTCGTGACGCTTTCCACCGCATCTGGCACAACGCTGCCGAGAACGATGAGTTCAACCGCCTGGTGCTGATGGCCGGCATGGACTGGCGCCAGGTCGCCTTGCTGCGCGCCTATGCCCGCTACATTCGCCAGATTCGTTTCGGGTTCAGCCAGCCGTTCATTGCCGACGTGCTCTGTCGACACATCAACATCAGCAGACGGTTGGTGACCCTGTTCGAGCAGCGCTTTGATCCCCGACAGGATGATGCCGCATCCGCCAGTGAAACTACCCGGCAACACATCGTGGATGCACTGGAGCAGGTCGAGAACCTCGATGAGGACCGTATTATCCGGCGCTTCCTTGAACTGATCCTCGCCACGTTGCGCACCAACTACTTCCAGCCGACCCCGGAGGGGAATCTCAAGGACTACTTTGCCTTCAAGCTGGATCCGTGCGCCATCAGCGAGCTGCCGCTGCCGCGTCCCAAGTACGAGGTGTTTGTGTACTCCCCCCGGATGGAAGGGATCCACCTGCGTGCCGGTAAGGTCGCCCGTGGCGGGCTGCGCTGGTCCGACCGCAGCGAAGATTACCGCACCGAAGTCCTGGGCCTGGTCAAAGCGCAACAGGTGAAAAACTCCGTCATCGTGCCCATGGGCGCCAAGGGCTGCTTCATCGCCAAACAGCTGCCGACCGATGGCAGCCGGGAGCAGCTGCATGCCGAGGGCGTTGCCTGCTATCAGACCTACATTCGTGGCTTGCTGGACATCGCCGACAACCTGCTTGAAGGGAAGGTCGTCCCCCCCACCGCCGTCGTTCGTTACGACGATGACGATCCCTATCTGGTGGTCGCGGCGGACAAGGGCACCGCAACCTTTTCCGACATCGCCAACGAGATCGCAGCTGAGTATGGCTTCTGGCTGGGCGACGCTTTCGCGTCCGGGGGCAGTCAGGGCTACGACCACAAAGGCATGGGAATCACCGCGCGTGGCGCCTGGGAATCGGTCAAGCGTCATTTCCGCGAGCGCGGGCTGGACAGCCAGCGTGACGCATTCAGCGTCATCGGTATCGGCGATATGGGCGGTGACGTGTTCGGCAACGGTATGTTGCTGTCAGACACCCTCGAGCTGGTCGCGGCATTCAACCATCAGCATATTTTTGTCGATCCCTATCCGAACGTGGCGGCAGCGTCAGCAGAGCGGCATCGCCTGTTTGCCCTGCCCCGCTCCAACTGGTCCGACTACGATACATCGCTGATCTCCCAGGGCGGCGGCGTCTTCTCACGCAAAGCCAAGCGGATCGCCATCACCCCGCAGATGCAGGCGCGCTTCGCAATCAGCGCCGACGAGATGACGCCGGACCAGTTGATCAGCGCCCTGCTGAAGGCACCGGTCGACATGCTCTGGAATGGCGGCATCGGCACCTATGTCAAAGGCCGGTCTGAAACCCACGCCGAGGTCGGCGACAAAGCCAACGACAATGTCAGGGTCAACGGTAGCGAGCTTCGCTGCCAGGTCATCGGAGAAGGCGGTAACCTGGGCCTGACCCAGCACGGACGCATCGAGTTTGCCCTGGCAGGCGGGGCCTCCAACACGGACTTTATTGATAACGCCGGCGGGGTGGATTGTTCCGACCACGAGGTCAACATCAAGATCCTGCTCAATGCCCTGGTGGCACACAACGAACTGACGCTGGAGCATCGCAACAGTCTGCTGCGACGTATGACCGATCAGGTGTCCGAACTGGTCCTGAAGAACAACTACCGGCAGGTGCAGGCACTGAGTCTCGCCGAGCAGGACGCCAACGAGGCACTGGATGAATACATCCACCTGATCGACGATCTGGAAGCCAGCGGCAAGCTGGATCGGCAGTTTGAAGCGCTGCCGGAACGCAAGACCCTGTTTGAGCGCCGCGAACAGCGCAAGGGGCTTACCCGGCCAGAGCTGTCGGTGCTGATATGCCATGCCAAGATCGAGCTCAAGCGCGCCTTGATCGATTCCTGGGTGACCGAGGATTGCCGTTTTTCCAGGGCACTGGAAAGCGCTTTTCCGGCGCTTCTTGTTGAGCGTTATCCGGACGCGGTGCACAACCACCAGTTGCGACGGGAAATCATCGCGACCCAGATCGCCAACGACCTGATCAACCGCATGGGCATTACCTTTGTCTACAACCTGCACAAGGCGACGGGCGCCGATTACGCCCAGATCTCTGCGGCGTACCTGATCTCGTGCGAACTGTACGGTATCGATCAGCGCTGGAATGAAATCGAGGCGCTGGACAACCAGATCGCCAGCGATATTCAGCTCGCCATGATGCGTGAATTGCGTCACCTGGTCAGTCGCGCCAGTTGGTGGTTGTTAAGCCGTCGCCGACACGACCTTGACCTGCACAACTGTATCGCCAGTTACCGTCCCGGCATCAACCAGATGCTGGCCGGCATCGAGCCGCTCAAGCAGGCAATTCCGTCCCGGGATCGCTGGCAACAGCATTTCCAGCGCTACACCGAAGCCGGGGCCCCCGAATTGCTGGCGGCGCAGTGTGCCGCCAGCAATGGTCTGTACTGTCTGCTGGACATTGTCGAAGCGGCCACTGAGTTGGGGCGGGAGCTGCACGACGTCGCCGCGGTGTATTTCCAGCTCGGTGAGCAGTTGAATCTGCCATGGCTGGACCATCAGATCCGCACCTTCAAGGCAAACAACCACTGGCAGGCGCTGGCGCGAAACAGTTACCGGGATGATCTGGACGCCCAGCAACGGACCCTGACGCTCAGTGCGTTGCGCCATCGTGGCGCAGACGAGCTGCCTGCCACGGTCGTCCAAAGCTGGTCGGAAAAACACGCCCCCTTTGTTCGGCGCTGGCAGGCCCTGCTGGATAACATTCAAAGCCACCCAGCCACCGATTGCGCGATCTTCACTGTCGCCATGAACGTGCTGTTTGAGCCGAGCTGAAGCAAGCTAAACGAGGCACAAAAAAACCGGGGTATCCGCCCCGGTTTTTTTGTGCCTCTTCTATAGCAGGTGGGGCTATACCCCCTTGAACAATCGTTTGTGGATCACCCTTGTCGCGAAAAAGACGGTACCAATCACGACTGGCACCGCAGCGCCCAGCAGTAGCTCACGGTCGTAGACCAGCCCCGAGGCCTGACCGGCCCCCAGGATCAGATCAATCAACTGGATGGCGTAGTAGCTGATCGCAGCGACAGAGAGCCCCTCGACCGTTTGCTGTAGCCGAAGCTGGACCCTGACGCGACGATTCATTGTTTTCATCAGGTCCTGATTCTGCTCCTGCACGACGAGCTCGACCCGGGTTCGCAGCAGCTCACTGGCACGGGCAACACGGCGTGAAATACTTTCCAGCCGATTTTCCACCGCCCGGCAGGTTTTCACCGCCGGACTGATGCGCCGACGAAGGAACGCCCCGACCGTCAGATGACCGGAGATTTCCTGTTCCCGCAACTCCTCCATTCGCTGGCGGATCACGTCATAGTAGGCCCGCGTCGCGGCAAAACGATAATTACTCTGGGTACGGAGATCTTCCACCCTCGCCGCCATCGACGACACCTCCGCCAGCAACTCCCGGTCGCTAACGGACAGGTTGGCCTGGGCGATCCTGGTGGTCAGCAGCTTGAGCTGCTGGTCCAGCTGCGTCAGAACCGCGTTGACATCCTGTGCCAGCGGCAAGCCCAGGGTCGCCATCAAACGATAGGTTTCCAGCTCAAGCACCCTCTGAACCAGTCGTCCGCGCTGAGCTGGCGTCAACTCGTCATCACAGACGAGGAAACGGCCAAAACCGTCCTCGTGAAGCTTGAAGGAGGTCCAGATCTGGGAGCGCCCGGCACTGGTCGCACTGCCAACCGGGAGCATGTGGTCAAAAACCGGCGCAAGGGATTCGCTGCTGTTTCCGGCCGACGCGCCTTCAACCTCGACGTGGACCGCTGCGACCAGCTCACCCGGTAAAGACGACAGCCAGTCTCTCGGCACGGCATCGATGGCATTTTTCTGAAAAGGCGCCTCACGGCGCGCTGTCTGACGAATAAAGGTGTAGGTCGAGAACTCCATGTGCCGTTCCCAACGCAGACTGAATAAACCGAAATCCTGGTGAAAACACGGCATGGAATCGGTCGGCGCAACGACCCCGAAACGATCACACAGGTCGGCAAGAAGCGCCTGCTCCCGCTCCTGCAGCTTGCCACCGTGCTGGATGGCCAGATGAGAAAGCTGCGCCGGATTCTCCAGCAGGTGAAACGGTCGATTATGCAGTTCACTGTACAGCCGCTCACGCATCGGGTGCAGACGCCAGCCAGCAAGTACAGGTCGGGACTTCGGGAACGAATCCGTGTCATTGGCCCTGGAAGTTATTGGAACCTCATTCATTCTCTCCTCCGCTTATGCCAAGCGACATCAGAGCATGAGTAGCACGTCATCTGCCGACAGAAAAAAAGGGGGTGACCGTGTGAGAAACGACCACCCCCAAAAGGTGACACAAAGCAATAACAGAAACCGGAAGCCCAACCTGGCTGAGCGATTCCGGCCATTGCAGTGTCCCTCATCAGCAGAATGGCTTAAATATCAAACATTCCATGCTTGCTTTCACGGCTATCAAACAATGGAGAAAAGAACCGGCTGCTATACCCTGTTGAGGGAATGGCCAGCAGAGATAAGATGGCGCACAATGGTGCTAACAAAAACAGACAGGGAGTAGGCATGGCCCCTCCTCAATCTCAGCTATCACGCTGGAGCGAAGCCGTAGGCGCGCTGTTCCAGCAACTGGACAGTGACGAATTTCCTCGCTATCTCGTCAACGCCATCAATGAGGTCGTGGAGGTAGAGGGTGTGTTGCTGGCGCTGGAAAGACGCGGCGAGATTCCTTCGCTGCTCTACGAGCAGGATATTCCCGACGCTCTTCGCAAATCTCACATCGACAGTTATTTTTCAGGTGCCTACCTGCTGGATCCTTTCTGCATCGCTTTCTCCGATGGTTTGCCTCCCGGTTTCTACCACCTGTCGGAGATAGCACCCGACGATTTCTACCAGAGCGATTATTACCGCACCTACTACAAGGAAGCTTCGCTGCTCGACGACGCCTATTTCCTGATCGCACCCAGTGAAGACGTACAGCTTTCCCTCGGCATTGGCCGCCTGGAGCCACATCCGCCCTTTACCCGGCGCGAGCTGGATCGATTGCGCTCGCTGAATCCGGTTATCCAGGGCGCAATGCTGCATTACTGGCAGTCAGTCATCGAGCCCCGCCCACGCACCGAGCCGATCACGTTGCGGTCACAGGTGGAATCGGCATTCCATAACTTCGGTCGATCGATCCTGACCGAGCGCGAACGCGAAGTCGCTCTCCTGCTGCTGCGTGGTCACTCGTCCAAGTCAGCAGCACAGAAGCTCGATATCTCACCGGACACCGTACAGATGCACCGTAAGAACCTGTACGGCAAACTGGACCTCTCCTCCCAATCGGAGTTGTTCTCCCTGTTTATCGCGGCACTCTCTCATGCCGACCACCGGCTCGATGAGGACCCACTGCGGACTTATATGCAAGGCGGCACTTGAGCATCACGGAAGATGCGGACCACCCGATGCTCGGTCGGAATGTGGTCATCGTATCCCGGATATCGCGCTTCTTTCGTGGTCGGAAGCGCACCCTGAGTTCAGGATATCGATTGGGAGTCGAATGCCAGGAGGTCACGCCAGGCTTTCAGCAGAAAGCTCGGGCGCCATGGCCCATTCAGTGGGATAACAGGCTCTCTATAGTGAACACATGAGGATCATCGTCACCCAGATGGCGCAGAGCCTGGGCAAGTTTCAACAGGTATTCGTCGTTGCGACCACTGGGGCCGGCCGCGCGGGCAATCTGATGGGCGATATCCGCTTCTGGCGCGTGCCCCAGAAACGCCTCGTTATCCTCAGTGGCAATGTAGACCAGACCCTGCTCCTGGCTGCCATCATCAAAGGTCATGGCGGTACTGAAGCGCAGATAGCCGTTCTTCTCACGGTGATCCAGGTGCTCAAAGACATCCGGAGACACCCGATATGCCATTCCCTTGCACCTTGCCCCAGGCTGTTTGATCAGCGTCACTACCCGCCCCGGCGCCTCCAGGGTGCCCCGGTGGTCATGGGAACCCTGCCAGAAACGGCGAACCCAGCCTTCAATACTTGCCGGCCGCTGCTCCAGAAAAGGGAAGTCCACTTTGTAAATAAGCGACCCGTAACCGAACAACCAGACCGATGACACGCCATCAAAGTTCTGCCGGGTGCGATTGCGCTCAATGGTGTTAACACTCATAACTTTGCTTGCGAGGCCTTTTCCGGGGTTAAACAGTCGCTCTAGCCATCCAGCTAATACTCTTCACTCGCGTACTTTACTATTATGTCGGTACGTTTGTTATCTCCGGTTCACGGTAACGCTTATGCTCGCCTTCCTGATAACCAGATCCAGGCAGCCACGCCAATGGCTGTGTTGTTGCTTCCTGATGCTCGGGCTTACAGGCTATACCAATGCGGAGCCCCGACAATACACGGTGGTGGTCCAGGACATCGATTATTATCCAATCTACCGTGCCGATCCGGCCAACAATCGTTATTCCGGCTACATGGCGGACCTGATGGAAGCCTTTGCCGATCATGCCGATATCGAGTTCACCTATCACGTCCGCCCCATCCGCAGAATGACCCACGAATACACCGCCGGAGCGTACGATTTCGCCATACCGGACAACCCCAACTGGAACGGGCCAGAAAAACGCGGCATTTCAGTGATCTATACGAAACCGCTACTGACCTTCGAGGACGTCATTTACGTGGCCGCCGGCAAAGCTCACATGGAGCCTGACGACATGCGGGACTTTGGCACCATCGACGGCTTCACGCCCTGGAAATTCCAGGACAGGATTGACTCAGGGCAGGTGGAACTGAAAACCGCAAGAAGACCGTCCAACCTCGTCAGAATGGCGCTGGCCGGTCGGATTGAGACATTCAACCTGGCGGCGCCGGTGGCGAGGCATCAGTTTGAGGTACTCAATGTTGGCGACCGTCTGGTGCCCGCCCCCAGGCTGATGCAAACCAGAGCAAGCCATTACCACCTGTCTACCCTGAAACACCCTGAGATTATTGCGGAGTTCAATCAATTCCTGACGGACCGCCAGGCGCTCGTTCAGTCCCTGCAACAGCAATACGGGCTGGAGAAACCCGCCACCATCAGCCAACGGACGCAATAAACCCGGCAATACCCGTGAGTACAATTTCAGCCGCCATGGCGGACAGGATCAGGCCACTGATCTTGGACAGGATGTTCAGACCCGTTTTACCCAGAGCCTTTTCCAGATACCCCGACAGGTGCAAAAGCACGGCCAGAATCACCAACCCCGACACCAGCCCCAGCAGGCCACCGGCCAGTTCCGGCACGGCTTTCAACTCCGCGCCATAAACCATGATCGCACCAATGGTGGCCGGGCCAATCATCACCGGGATCGCCAGGGGAACCACCGCGACATCATCACGATCCTCCTCGGGCAGGCCCGTGGCGTGATTGCGGGTACCGCTGGTAACCAGGCTGATGGCTGTCAGGAATAACAGGCTGCCGGCACCAATGCGGAAGGAGTTGAGGGTGATCCCGATAGCGCTGAACAACAGCGGCCCGGCAAAGAACAGAATCAGCCCCAGAACCAGTGCCGACACCGTAGAGCGGCGAATGATGGAACTCTTTTCAGTCGCTGGCAGCCCCCGCGTCAGCGCCAGGAACATGGTCACCACAAAAAAGGGCGCCAGCAGGAACAGAAAGCGAATGGTGCTGCTGATGTAGGTGGAGAAAAACGTCTCAAGCATTCCGGGCATTCCAACGAGTCATGAAAGCCGGTAAGCATAGCTTGCCACAGCGTTTTTTGCCGTACGGAAGTGAACGTATGACACTCTTGTAAAACGCTGTCCGATTACCCCGCCATGGGTGTCACGTAGCTGAAGCGCTTGCGATACTGCTCCATGGTGCAGCCCACGGTCCGCTTGAACAGTCGCCGGAAAGAACTGGCATCTTCATAACCCACACCCCAGATAATCCGGGCGGTCTGCTCGCGGCTCGACTCCAGCTTGTGCTTGGCGGCTTCAATACGCAGGTGCTGGAGATAGCCAATGGGCGTCTCTCCGGTCGCTTCCTTGAACCGGCGTTTGAAGGTTCGTGTGCCGAGGCCAGCAACCTCGGCGACATCATCGATAGTGAGTGGCTCGGAATAGTGCTGCTCCAGCCAGGTTTGTGCCTTGCGGATGGCATCGTCCTTATGGGCCTTGCGGCTGTAGAACGCCATGTAGGGCGTCTGTTCCACCCGACGGCCGTCCAGCACCAGCATCTTGCTGCAGGCCAGCGCCACCGATGGTGACGCAAAGCGTTCCACCAGGTAGACGCACAGATCCATAAACGCCGTCGCCCCACCGGCGCAGATAATCTGGCCGTTATCCACCAGCAGGTGCTCTTCCTCCAGCCGTATGCGGGGATAGCGGCTGCGAAACAGCGGCGCGGCGCGCCAGTGGGTGGTGGCAACCTGATTATCCAGCAAACCCGCCTCCGCCAGCACAAAGCTGCCGGTGCATACACTCGCCAGCACAACTCCCCGCTCAAAACCCTGTCGCAGCCAGCCGTGCAGAGGGATGGCCGGCGCCAGTGTGCGCTCCACCCGCTCGGCACTGACCGCCGCCTCCACGGAAGAACCCACCACAATCAGGTCCGGCCGGAAGTCTTCGCGACAAACCGTTGGCGTAACCATGGCACCGCTATAACCACGCACTGGCTCGTTGTCCACCGTCACCACCTGACAGTCGAACAGGGGTTCATTGTGATTTGCCGGGACACGACCGCAGTAGTTGGCCACGGTAAAGAAATCCATCAAACCGTGCACTCCGGAGGCATGGCAGTTGGGCAAGGCAACGATTGCAATGTTCATGATGGAAGTGGCCCTTTTCGCACTTTATATGTCAAATATGACACTCCTGCTGGCCACCCGCAAGCCCTAACCTGATCCTGTCATCCACCAGAGCACGAAGAAGGATTTTCTCCATGACCTCACAACTGAATACACAGTCTGAAATCTTTCACCCTTCCGCCACTCCGACAAAGGCGCCGACCAATGTCGGGCTCTCCGCCACGCGGCTGGCGCTGCAATTGTATGCGCGGGTATCGCCCCAGAAAGCCGGGCGACTGGTTAACCGGATGGCATTCAGGCCATCCCGACTGCCCATGCCCACCCGCTACGAGCATTTGCTGGACAACACCGACAGCTATACCCAGCTTCAACATGGCTCACGCACCATTCCGGTGTACTCCTGGGGTCAGGGCCCGGTGATTCTCGGCGTTCATGGCTGGGCCGGGGCCGGCATCCAGTTCGGCGCCTGGGTCGACCCACTGGTGGAAGCCGGTTACCGGGTGGTGCTTTTCGACGCGCCGGCCCATGGCCGCGCCCAGGGCGAAAGCACGAACCTGTATGAAATGGCCGAAGTCATCGCAAAGGTGGCGGCCAGTGTTGGCCGGGTTCACGGAATACTGGCGCATTCCATAGGCTGCATCGCCGTGGCCAGGGCCATCACGGACGGACTTCAGGCCAATTACGTGGCAATGCTGGCGCCGCCGGTCAGCCTGACCGCGGTCATGGAGAACCTGGGCAGGCAATTGGGGCTGAGTCCGGAGGTGCTGTCCGTTCACCTGCAGCTGATGGAGGAGCGTTTTGGGGCATCGGTGTGGGACCAACTGGACCTTGAGACTCTTTCCCGCTCACTCACCCAGCGGGGCCTGATCGTCATTGATGACGACGACACGTCCATTTCGCCGGAAGAAAGCCAGCGAGTTGCCGAAACCTGGGACAAGGCGGAGGTGTTGCGCACCAGTGGTCTGGGTCACAACCGCCTGTTGTGGAGCCCGATGGTTGTGGACACCGTGCTCAGGGATCTGGGCCGGCCTGTGGACACCCGCTGATTGCGCCTTCGCGCCGGGCCGTTTAAGGTTTCGCACAAGTACCGTTAACTGACATGGAGTCCCGCAATGCAACTGTCCGACCCGAAACTGCAACAAACGCCCCGGGGCCGATTCGCCTGGCGGGAAGGCGGCAGCCCCGAGGGCCAGCCACTGGTGATGATCCATGGCTGGCCGGAGAGCTCCTACTGCTGGGAGCACGTGGCGGCACACCTGAAAGCGGGTTTTCGCATCATCGCTCCGGACCTGCGGGGACTGGGCGACAGTGAACGATCCCCGGAAGTGGAGCATTATCGCAAACAGGAGATGGCGCAGGATGTGATCAGCCTGCTGGACAGCCTGGGCATCGGCGACTTCCAGCTAGTGGGCCATGACTGGGGTGGCATTGTCGCCCAGGAAGTGGCCCTGGCCATCCCTGATCGGGTGCGGCGGATGGTGATCATGAACATTGCGATCATTAACAACCTGAAGGGCAATCAGGAAGTCATTGAGAAGGTCCGTTCCGGCAGTGGCGCCGCCTACTGGTACCAGCACTTCATGCAAACACCGGGCTTGCCGGAAGCCATGGTCGCCGGCGCCGAAGAGACCTGGTTGGGACATTTCCTGCGCACCTGGAACGGTGAACCCTTTCCGCAAGACGCGTTCGACGAATACGTGCGTACCTTCCGGATTCCGGGCACCCCCGGTACCAGTTCCAACTACTACCGAACCTTTCGCGACGACGCCAAACGCTGGGCCACCACGGCGGGCCATCGCTGGCCGATGCCATCCATGTATGTTTATGGCAACAAGGACAAGGTGATTATCCCGGAATACCTCAATCACATTGAGGAATGTTTCGAGTCCGTGCGAGTGGAGCAGGTGGAGGCGGGGCACTTCCTACAGGAGGAACAGCCGGCCGCGGTGGCAGGCTGCCTCAACGATTTTCTGCAAACCGAGTAAAGTGCTAGCGGGTCGGGCTGACGTACACCCAGTTGGTGCCCACGTTATCGCACACAACGATGTCGCGATTGATCACCATGCACAGGGAAAGGTCGCCCGGCAGCTCATCGTGATCACGGGTGTCTACCGCCAGGTTTTTCTTGTCCTGTTTAAGCAGGGAAAAGGTTTGTTCCATGCGTCGGGCAAAATCGACACCGCCGTCTTCCATGGTGTGGAAAGCGTTATGGAAGGCGGTAAAACTCATGGTGCTGGCGCCCAGGCCGATGTCCACCATTTTGGGGATGTAGCGGTCGTAGGCATCTGACAGATAGCGCCGCACTGCCTCCTCGTCATTGCGGTTGCCTTTGAACGGGCCAAGCCCGAGGCGGTTGTTCGACGCCAGAACACCGTCTGTCAGCTTGCTGTTGGGCTGGTTGGTCACCAGATCGAAACGACGTTGTGGGCAGGCAATGCGTTGGCCCTGAAGGCGGCACTCCGTCAATTGACCCTGGGGTTGCGACTCAGCTTCAGGCTCTGAATCCGCAAGCTCCCAACCGACCTGCGAGGGTTGGCCACCTGGCGCTGCCGAGGCACCGACGTCTGGCACTTCCAGCCCCAGACGCCCGGCGGGGCGGCGCAAAAGCAACGCCTGCACCTGTGGATCGTTGCGTTTGAAATCTGTTGGGGAAGGCAACCCGGCACCCCCTCCTTCGCGGACGACCTGACAGTACAGCTGCTCCAGTTCCGTTTTCGCGCCTTCCATGCAAGTACTCTCGGCACCATGGGCAAAACCAATGCAGGCGCCCAGCGCCAGCAGGGCCAGCCATCTAGTCGTCATCACGCTGCCCCAAAGCCAGGCGCGCCATCAGGTCTTCAACCCGGCGAATGGTCTCGGCATCCCCCTTCTTGCCCGTCAGCACCACCTGGGATCCGATGGTGGCCACATACATCAACAGCGCCAGATCCCGTATTCGCTGGGGATCACTGCTCAGACGCTGGTACAGCTCGCAGTTCTGATTGATCCGTGCTTCGTCCACCTCGGTCACCAGCTCCGCCGCATAGTCATTCCGACGGGCAAAATCCCGCACCGCCAGCTCCACCTGAAGGCGGCGAATGTTACGGGAGGCATCGGTGAGCAGAAGCTCCAGAATCTGCTTTAGCTCGGTTTCCACATCCCCGCCTTTGGGCTTCCAGTACTGGAGTTCGTGAAGCCGCCGATCCCGCCAGCGGTCGAGAAAGCTGACCACCAGATCCTCATGGTCCTTGAAGTGCCAATAAAAACTGCCCCGGGTGACACCGAGTTTTTTCGACAGTGTCAGCACCCGCAAGTGGCTAAAACCGCCAGAAGCCACCTCCCCGGCGGCGGCGTCCAGCCAGTCGTCACGGGTCAGTTGCGCTTTTGCCGGCGTCTTGCGGCTGGTACGTCGGGGCTGTCGGGTGTCGGTCATTCGGTGATCAGATCCTGCTGCTGGCGATGTCGGGTGCATTCTACATGAACAGGCTCAACAAATTTTAAACCGTTGACCCTGCCCACAACATACATTAGTGTATGGACCAACAATACACCAGTGTATGGAGATTTCAACGCGCGTCTTCATGCCAACGATCAACCCGATTCCAGTATCAGGGAGCTGCCCAAATGAGTACCGCCCATTACGATCTCAACGGCGCCATTGCCGTTATCCGACTCGACAACCCACCCGTCAACGGCCTGGGCCTGGCCCTGCGACAGGGCATTGTCAACGGCATCCGCCAGGCGGAAGCCGATGACGCGGTGAAAGCCGTTGTGCTGATTGGTTCCGACCGCGCTTTCTCCGGCGGCGCCGACATCAGTGAGTTTGGTTCCTCCAAAGCCACCGCCGAACCCAACCTGAACACCGTCATCAACTACGTGGAAAGCAGCCGCAAGCCGGTCATTGCCGCCATCAGCGGTGCCTGCATGGGCGGTGGTCTGGAACTGGCCCTGGGTTGCCACTACCGCATCGCCAAACCCGATGCCCAGATTGCCCTGCCGGAAGTGAAACTGGGCCTGCTGCCCGGCGCCGGCGGCACCCAGCGTCTGCCCCGGGTGATCGGCGCGGAACATGCCCTGAACATGATTGTGTCCGGCAGCGTGGTGCCTGCGAAGCAGTTCAAGGGTAGCGCCCTGTTTGATGAGATCGTTGATGGCGAACTGCTGGACGCCGCCATTGCCTACGCCACCAAGGTCGCCAATGAAAACCTGCCACTGAAGAAAGTGCGGGACCTGAAGGCCAAACACCCCAATCCGGAAGGCTTCTTCATGTTCACCCGTAACACCGTGGGTGCCATGGCGAAGAATTATCCGGCGCCGCTGAAGTGCGTGGACGCGGTAAAGGCCGCCGTTACCATGCCTTTTGACAAGGGTATGGAAGTCGAACGCGAAGCCTTTGTGAACCTGATGCAGACCCCGGAATCCCGCGCCCTGCGCCACGCGTTTTTCTCCGAGCGCCTGACCAGCAAAATTGCCGATGTGCCCTCCGATACTCCGGTGCGTGACATCCAATCCGTGGGCGTGATCGGTGGTGGCACCATGGGCACCGGCATCAGCATTAACTTCCTCAATGCCGGTATTCCGGTGACGCTCGTTGAGATGAAACAGGAAGGCCTGGACCGCGGCGTGGCCGCCATTCAGAAAGTCTACGAAGGCCGGGTCAAGAAAGGCCGTATGAGCGAGGACGACGCCAAGGCCAAGATGGCACTGCTCACCCCGTCCCTCACCTATGACGACCTGAGTGACGTCGACCTGGTCATTGAAGCCGTCTTTGAAGAAATGGGCGTGAAGCAGTCCGTGTTCGAGAAACTGGACGAAGTGTGCAAGCAAGGCGCCATTCTGGCCTCCAACACCTCGACCCTGGATCTGAACAAGATCGCCAGCTTCACCAAGCGCCCGGAAGACGTGATCGGCCTGCACTTCTTCAGCCCCGCCAACATCATGAAACTGCTGGAAGTGGTTCGCGGCGAGAAAACCGCCAAGGACGTACTGGCCACCGCCATGAAGCTGGCCAAGGTGATCAAGAAGACCGCCGTGGTCTCCGGCGTGTGCGACGGCTTTATCGGCAACCGCATGATCAACCAGTACCAGCGCGAAGCCCTGCTCATGCTGGAAGAAGGCGCCAGCGTGCAGCAGATCGACAAGGCCATCGAGAAATTCGGCTTTGCCATGGGCCCGCTGCGCATGGCCGACTTGGCCGGCGGCG
The DNA here is from genome assembly GCF_045449795.1 of Marinobacter alkalisoli. NCBI lineage: Bacteria > Pseudomonadati > Pseudomonadota > Gammaproteobacteria > Pseudomonadales > Marinobacteraceae > Marinobacter > Marinobacter alkalisoli. Next base: position 63,147 of record NZ_JBJJLB010000002.1, on the reverse strand, counting down.
ACATCGGCTGGGCCATCCGCAAGCGCCAGTACGAAGAAAACCCGGACATGGTGAAGATGGTCGTCGCCGACCGCCTCTGTGAAATGGGCCGCTACGGCCAGAAGACCGGCGCCGGTTTCTACCGCTACGAGCCGGGCAACCGCAACGCCCTGCACGATCCGGAAGTGGACAAGGTGGTGGACGAAGTCCGCGCCGAGCTGGGCATCACCCCGCGCAAGATCAGCAACCAGGAAATCGTCGAGCGTTGTGTGTATGCGCTGGTGAACGAAGGCGCCCAGATTCTGGACGAAGGCATCGCCCAGCGCGCCTCCGACATCGACATGGTGTACCTGACCGGTTACGGCTTCCCCGTGTTCCGCGGCGGCCCCATGCATTACGCAGAGGAAATCGGGCTGCCCAACGTGGTTCGCGCCATGCAGGCCTTCACCGAAGACCGCCACACCCAGCCAGGCTTCTGGAAGCCGGCGGCGCTGCTGGCCAAGCGCGCTGAAGAAGGCAAGGGTTTCGACGCTAAATAACCGGTCCACGAATTGATACGGGGCTGCCTACAAACCGCAGCTCCGACCTGAGGAGAATTGTTATGTCCAATGATGTTGTCATCGTATCCACTGCCCGCACGCCCCTGGCCAAATCCTGGCGCGGCGGCCTGAACATGACCCACGGCGCCACCCTGGCGGGCCACGCCATCCAGCACGCGGTCGAGCGCTCCAAAGTCGACCCCAACGAAATCGAAGACGTGCTGATGGGCTGCGCCTTGCCCGAAGGCTCCACCGGTAACGACGTGGCCCGCATGGGCGCCATCCGTGCCGGCCTGCCGGTGTCCGTGGCCGGCGCCACCATCAACCGCTTCTGTTCATCCGGTCTGCAGGCCATCGCCATGGCGGCGCACCACATTGCGGTGGACCGGGTTCCGGTGATGGTCGCCGGCGGCGTGGAATCCATCTCCACCGTGCAGGCGAACGTTAACCAGAACTACTTCATGGAACCCTGGCTGGCGAAGAACAAGCCGGAACTGTACTGGTCCATGCTGGACACCGCCGAAACCGTGGCCAAGCGCTACGGCATCAAGAAAGAAGACATGGACGAATACGGCGTACGCAGCCAGAACCTGGCCGCCCAGGCCCGTGAAGACGGCAAGTTCGACGACGAGATCGTACCCATCACCACCACCATGGGTGTGGCGGACAAGGCCACCGGCCAACTCAGTAGCCAGGAAGTGACCGTCAGCCAGGACGAGGGCATCCGCCCGGGCACCAACTTGGAAGGCGTCAGCAAGATCCGCTCGGCAATGGAAGGCGGCGTGGTCACTGCCGGCAACGCCAGCCAGTTCTCCGACGGTGCTTCGGCCTGTGTGCTGATGGACAGCAAGGTGGCCGAACAGCGCGGCGCTACCCCGCTGGGTATCTTCCGTGGTTTCGCGGTTGCCGGTTGTGAGCCCGACGAAATGGGCATCGGCCCAGTCTTCGCCGTTCCCAAACTGCTCAAGCGCGCCGGCCTGACCGTCGACGACATCGGCCTGTGGGAACTCAACGAAGCCTTCGCCGTTCAGGTGCTCTACTGCCAGCGCAAACTGGGCATCCCGATGGACCGCCTGAACGTCAACGGCGGCGCCATCGCAGTCGGCCACCCGTACGGCACCACCGGTTCACGCCTGGTCGGCCACGCCCTCATCGAAGGCAAGCGCCGTGGTGTTAAGTACGTCGTCGTTACCATGTGCGTCGGTACTGGTATGGGTGCTGCCGGGTTGTTTGAGGTTGCCTAAGGCCTTTTTTGCCTGAAGCTTTGGGGGAAGCGCCTGTTGGGTAGGGTGTTCCGAAACACGCTGTAAACACGTCCGTGTGCGCTTGGGCTCCGCCATCCCTGGCTCCGCACAGTTTCGGAACACCCTACCCAACAGCCGCCCATAGCTTTGTGCAATGGCAGACCATTACAGACTCCGAGCCTAGGGCGGTTATTGCCCAAAGCCGATTGCGAAAGCAGGCACGAACAGACTCGAAGCGTCGGCCGGGTATCACCTTTCAAAACTGTGCGGAGCCAGGGATGGCGGAGCCCAAGCGTCACATGGATGTGCCGAAGGAGCGTGTTTTGAAAGGTGATACCTGGCCTGCGCCGCTCCCGGACTTAAAGACGCGCTATCCCAAACTCTAAGGTGGCTCCGAAACAAGGAGCCAACAACCTCAGCCAACAGAAGAGGTGCTCCATGGATCTGAATTACACCCCGGAACAAGAGGCGTTCCGCGCTGAAGTTCGCCAGTTTCTTGAAGACAGCCTGCCGGACGACATCCGCGAACGGGTGCAGAAACGGCTGCGCCCGGACAAAGCGATGACCGAGCGCTGGCAGAAAATTCTGTTTGATAAGGGCTGGGGTGCCTCCACCTGGCCAAAGGAATTTGGCGGGACCGGATGGGATCCGATTCAGCAGATTATCTTTGAGGAAGAATGTGCCCTTGCCGGTGCGCCCCGCCAACTGGATTTCGGGCTGCGTATGGTTGCACCCGTGATCATGACGTTTGGTAGCGATGAACAGAAACAACGCTTCCTGCCGGGCATTCTCAGTGGTGAAGACTGGTGGTGTCAGGGCTATTCCGAGCCCGGTGCTGGGTCCGACCTGGCGTCGCTGCGTACTTCCGCAAAACGCGAAGGCGACCACTACATCGTCAACGGCCAGAAAACCTGGACCACCCTGGGCCAGCATGCGGACTGGATCTTCTGTCTGGTGCGGACCAGCAATGAAGGCAAGCCGCAGCAAGGTATTTCGTTCCTGCTTATTGATATGAACACCCCGGGCATTGAGGTGCGGCCCATCATCATGCTGGACGGTGAGCATGAGATTAACGAGGTCTACTTCGACAACGTGAAGGTGCCGGTCGAGAACCTCGTCGGCGAGGAAAACAAAGGCTGGACCTACGCCAAGTTCCTGCTGGGCCATGAGCGTACTGGCCTGGCCAATGTGGGGCAGTGGAAAGCGTTGATGAAGCGGCTCAAGGAAGTGGCACGGCAGGAGCAGGACGGTCAACGGCCATTGATTGAGAACACCCGTTTCCGCGACCGCCTGGCACAGCTGGATGCCGAGCTGCGCGCCCTTGAGCTGACGGTTCTGCGGGTACTGACAGACAAGCGTGGCCCCGGTCCACAGGCGTCGATTCTGAAGATTCGTGGCACCGAAATCGGCCAGCAGCTGTTCGAAATGTTGATGGAAGCGGGCGGCCAGGACGCCATTGCCCATATTCCGGAAGCGCTGGAACTGGACTACAACGGACCACGTACAGGCTCAATAGATGCCACGCCCTCTGCGGGCGATTATTTCAACATGCGCAAGCTGTCGATCTTTGGCGGATCCAACGAGATCCAGCGCAACATCATCGCCCAACTCGTGCTTGGTCTGTAAGGAGGCGTTATGAATTTTGAACTGACCGAAGAACAGCAAATGCTGAACGATTCCCTGCGCCGCTTCGTGACCAACGAATACGGTTTCGAAAAACGAGGGGACATCATCAAATCCGGACAAGGCACCGATTCCGCCACCTGGTCAGCCCTGGCGGAGATGGGACTGCTCGGTTTCACCTTCCCGGAAGACTATGACGGGCTGGGCGGCAATGCCATCGACACCATGGTGGTGATGGAAAATGTTGGCCGCGGACTGGTAGTGGAGCCCTATCTGGCGACCGTCGTATTGGCCGGTGGACTGATCCGGGATGCCGGTAACGACGTCCAGAAAGCGGACATCCTGCCGGGCATTGCCAGCGGTGAGCGGCTACTGGCCCTGGCCCACAGCGAGCCGGGTGCACGCTACAACCTCAGCCATGTGCAGACCACTGCCCGCAAGGATGGCGACCATTTCCTGATCAGCGGCCAGAAAACCGCCGTGCTGCACGGTGGCCAGGCGAACCAGTTGATTGTCTCCGCACGCACCAGTGGTGGCGTGAACGATGAATCCGGTTTGTCCCTGTTTCTGGTGGATCGCGGAGCGAAAGGCGTCGAAGTGGACGACTTTGCCACCCATGATGGCCACCGCACGGCCGATATCAGCTTCAGCAACGTCACGGTCAGCGCCGACAACCTGATTGGCACCCTTGATGAGGCCTTCTCCGCTATTGAAAAGGCCGTGGACCTGGGGATTGCGGCGCTGTGTGCGGAAGCCGTTGGTGCCATGGAAGCGATGAACACCGCCACGCTGGAATACATCAAGACCCGCAAACAGTTCGGCACACCCATCGGCAAGTTCCAGGTGTTGCAGCACCGTATGGCGGACATGTTCATCCAGACCGAGCAGGCAAAAACCATGGCGATTCTGGCCGCCAGCGAAGCGGACTCCGATGACCGCGCCAGCCGCCGGGAAGCCATCTCCATGGCCAAGACCCTGGTCGGCCAGGCCGCGCGTTATGTGGGCCAGCAGGGGGTGCAGCTGCATGGCGGTATGGGCGTGACCGACGAGATGGTCGCCGCCCACCTGTTCAAACGCCTGACCCTGATCAACCTGCTGTTCGGCGATGCCGATCACCATCTGGCGCAAGTCAGCGACGGCCTGCTGGCCAAAACCGCCTGAACCATCAAGGAGACAACCATGAGTGTAAAACAACTACTGGATCTGACCGGCAAGGTCGCCTTTATCACCGGCGGCTCCCGCGGTCTGGGCCTGCAAATGGCCGAAGCCCTGGGGGAACTGGGCGCAAAAATCGCCATCAGTGCCCGCAAGCAGCACGAGCTGGATGACGCCAAGGCACACCTGGAAAACCAGGGGGTTGAGGTGGTGACTATCGCAGCGGACCTGTCCGATCTTGAAGGCATTCCCGCCGTGGTGGATCAGGTGGTCAACCAGCTTGGCGATATCGATATCCTGGTCAACAACGCCGGCGCCACCTGGGGCGCACCAGCAGAAGACTACCCGGCAGAAGGCTGGATGAAGGTGATGAACCTGAACGTGAACGCCGCCTTCTTCCTGACCCAGACCGTGGGCAAGCGCTGCATGATTCCCCGCAACACCGGCAAGGTGATCAACATCGCCTCCATTGCGGGCCTGTCCGGCAACCCCGAAGACATGAAAACCATCGCCTACAACACCAGCAAGGGCGCCATGGTGAACTTCACCCGCGCGCTGGCGTCCGAATGGGGCCATCACAACATCAACGTGAACGCCCTCTGCCCGGGCTTCTTCCCGTCGAAGATGTCCCAGGGGTTGCTGGATGCCCAGGGTGACAAAATGCTGGAGCGCATTCCGCTGAATCGCTTTGGTGGCGAGGAAGATCTCAAGGGCGCCGCCGTACTGCTGGCCTCCGAAGCCGGGCGGCACATTACCGGGCAGTGCCTGGCGGTGGATGGCGGCACGCTGGTCAGTTAAGGGTGCTCGTTTAGCCTGTTAAAGGCACTGACTGACCTGTTCCGGGTCCAGATTGCCGCCGGTAATGATCAGAACCGTGGTCTTCTCTGGTTCAGGCGCAACCTGGTTTTCCAGTAACGCCGCCAGGCCAACGCTGGCGCCGGGCTCGACATAGAGCCTTGCCTCAGTCAGTAGCCGCCGCGTGGCCTCCCGGATACCCGCTTCGGTAACCGTCACAATCCGGTCCACCACCTGGCGGGAAGCCGCGTAGGTGCAATCTCCCACCACCGCCGGCGCCAGGCTGGCGGCCCAGGTATCCACCGAGTCGAGGCTGGCACTGGCATCCTGCTTTTGCCAGGCGTTAAACATCGTGGCCGCACCTTCCGGCTCCACGCCGATCAGCTCCACCTCCGGCCGCTGCGCCTTGATGGCCAGCCCCAGCCCGGAAATCAAACCGCCACCGCCAATCGGACACAGCACCCGGTCCACATCCGGTTGTTGGCGCAGCAATTCCAGCCCAACGGTGCCCTGCCCTGCCATGATGCGGACATCATTATAGGGGTGAACCAGAGTCAGCCCTTTTTCGTCCCGCAATTCGTGGCACAAGGCCACGGCCTGCTGAATACTGCCTTGAACAATGACCTCGGCACCCAGCGCCCGGGTACGACGAATCTTCAACGGGCTGGAACCCTCGGGCATCACCACCGTGAGCGGTACGTCCTGCATGGCGGCCGCCCAGGCGAGGCCAACAGCGTGGTTGCCCGCAGAGACTGTCACCAGGCCAGCCTTGAGTTCGTCTTCGCTGGCGGTCAGCAGCCAGTTCAACGCACCACGAACCTTGAAGCTGCCGGTGCGCTGAAGGCTTTCGCACTTCAGCCCGAGCGACTGGCCCATGGCGGCATCCAGATCAGGAATATTCAGCAGTGGCGTTTCGCCCAGGTGTGGCCGAATGCGCTGTTCCGCCTCCAGAATCTGGGATTGGCCTGGAAGAGTTGGACTGGTCATGGCGTGCTCTCCTTTGCTCCCTTTTTACAAACCATGATGCAGGCAAGGCTTTCTATCAAGCCTTTGGTAAACTAATCGGACAATAGCGACTTCGGGGCGCATGCCCAAGGAGTCGTGAATAGGGAAGAAAACTTCCAGGGAACAGGGAAAACCATGCTTTTCATTCAGTCGCTGGCCATCGCTGTGATGCTGCTCCAGCTTGATGACCCGCTATCTTCGAAAGCCCATCCGCTGGTTGAGCAGACCACCGCACAACAGACCAACCGGGCCCACCCCTACCTGCTGGGTATTGATGCTCCACCTGAGCAGGCTCCGATCGATCTGGGCAAGAGTATCCTGGCCTATTCCCGGGAACAGGATCAACTCGAAGCAGACGACCCGTTCACCACGGAGCAGGCCCCCTGGCCAGATTATGAGGCCCTGCCCAGGCCCGAAGGCGCCCTTTTCTGCCGCTGGTCCGATGCGCGTTGTGGAGTGCGGGTGCTATCGTCCTGGAATGAGACCCCGCCGCTTTCCCAGGTCGATAGAACATTACTCGACCGCTATCGCACCTTCATGGCCATGGATGGTTTCCAGTCGCTGACCAAACCATCGGCCCACGAACCTATGCCCAGATTCCACTACCTGCTCAGCGGTCACCGGCTTATGATGCTGCAAGTCATCCGGGATGCTGCGCTGGACGACCCCGCCAAGGCTGTGCAGCTTCTGACAAGCACACTTGCCAGGGTACGCGCCCAGTTAGCCCGGGCGGATACAATCGTTGGCAAAATGGCTTACCTGGCTCTGATGTCAGAGAACCTGGATGTACTCTCAGCCATACTTGCGCGACATGGCTATGAACTGGCGCCCACTCTGCCCCCCATGACCATGTCCGAACGGGATTTCGGTCTTGCCATGGCACGAGAGTTTGCCATGGTGTATTACCTGTTCCAGTCCATGGACCGGCACCCTCAGTTCTTTGATACCTTAAGCGAGAATACCTGGACACCGGGTTGGTGGGTTCGCATGGTTTTCAAACCCAACATGACCATCAATTCCGTGCTACCCGTCTATCTGCAGGCGATTGAGCTATCACGACTCCCCCCTGAAGACTATCTGGAAAAGATTACGGACATTGCTGAAAACGAGGTCAAAGCTTCCTGGCTGCGTAATCCGGCAGGAAGCATCCTCGCCAGGACGGGAGGCCCGCGATACGAGCGCTACGTGGCGGAAGCCTTCAACATCCACGGTAAGCTCAGTCTGTTGAATCAGATCATTGCCCTGGGAGGCGTTCCCGGCGATCTACAGCGGTTAAAGAATCCGCTGTCACGCACCGGTAACGGGGTCTACTGGTCCGATAACGGCAGGAAGTTGTGTCTGGAAGGGCCCGGTGAGGACGAACGAAGGTTTAGGTGCCTTTACGTGATACCCAATATGGGCAAATGAATGCCCATATTGGGTAGCATGCCGGCCAGGGCACTTACAACGCTGGAGCGGCCTCGCCCACTTCTACAGCCTCTGGCTCACACACATACTGCGCCGCATCAAATCGCTTTGTCTGCTGGCGGAACTGCCAGGTGAAACCCGGCCACAGGGTGGTGTTCTTGCCGTTTTCATTCACGTACCAGCTCTTACAGCCAGTCTGCCAGACGGAGTCGCCAAGTTTGGCGTGGATGGAGGCGTTGTATTTGCTCAGGGCGTCTTCCTTCACTTCCACGCTCTTCCAGCCGTGCTTCTGCATTTTCTTCAGAGCATCCAGCACGTACTGGATCTGGCTTTCGATCATGTACACCATGGAGCTGTGGCCGAGGCCGGTGTTGGGGCCCATCAGCATGAAGAAGTTGGGGAAGCCGTTGATGGTACTGCCCTTATAGGCTTCCGCGCCTTCTTTCCAGGCGTCCAGCAGGTCCTGGCCGTTGCGACCATAGACCATGCCGGCCGGGATCGGGTCCTGGGCCTTGAAGCCGGTGCCGTAGATGATGCAGTCCACTTCCCGCTCGTTGCCGTTGTTATCGACAATGACATTACCGCGCACTTCACGGATGCCGTCGGTGAGCACGTCCACGTTGTCCTGGGCCAGTGCCGGGTAGTAGTTGTTGGAGATCAGTACCCGCTTGCAGCCGAAGTGGAAATCCGGGGTCACTTTCTTGCGCAGTTCCTTGTCCTTGATCTGGTTGCGGATGTGGCGACGGGCCTGCAACTCACCGATCTTGAGGATGCGCGGGTTGCCCACGAAGCCCAGTACCCGCGCTTCCAGGGTCCAGTAGATGCTCTGGCGGAAGGCGTTCAGGGTCTGCGGGAACTTGCGGAACATCAGTTTCTCCAGCGGACGGATCTCGCGGTCCGGCTTGGGCACGATCCACGGCGGGGTACGCTGGTACAGGTCCAGGTGACCGGCCTCTTTGGCCACTTCCGGGACGAACTGGATCGCAGAGGCGCCGGTACCAATCACTGCAACCCGCTTGCCTTTGAAGTCGTAGCTGTGGTCCCAGTCCTGGGAGTGGAAGCTCTTGCCGGTGAAGCTCTCGATACCCTTGATGTGCGGGTAGGCCGGGGTGCTCAGGCCGCCCATGCCGGAGACCACAACATCAGCCTTGAAAGAGCTGAACTCTGGCAGGTCTTTATCTTTGCGATCCAGTTTGTCGCCGGGGTTGAGTCCTTTTTCCTGCATGTAGGCCCACAGTTTCGGGCTGTCGCAGGTTTCGACGGTCCAGCTCTGGGTCTTTTCGTCAAACTTTGCACCGGCCACGTGGGTGTTCAGACGCACGTGCTTCATCAGGTCGTATTTTTCAGCACACTGACGCAGGTAGGCCTGGATTTCTTTTTGCTGGGCGAACATGCGGCTCCAGTTCGGGTTTTGTTCGAACGAGAAGGAGTACAGGGCAGACTGCACGTCACAGGCGCAACCCGGGTAGTGGTTTTCGTGCCAGGTGCCGCCGACATCGTCGCTTTGCTCAAGGATCACGAAGTTGTCATATCCGGCTTCTTTGAGCTTGATGCCCATGCCCAGGCCGGAGAATCCGGTGCCGATGATGGCAATTTGTGCTGACTGACTCATAACTCTACCTCGTTGTTCGCTGGCCCATTGGCCTTGCCTGTTGTTGTCTGTTTCGCCATGATGATTGACGGTATACACATGTATACACGTCTCGGTAGACAGCTGTATACTCCGCTTCATCTAGAAACGGTCTATTGGCCTTACGTGACAACTGATTGTCCTGTCTTCCGGGCTTCCGGACTTCGCGGGAGGGTCTGGTTGGGCGGGCAGGGCTTCCGAAAACCGCTGCGAGTACGTCCNATGTACGCTTGCTCTCCGCCATCCTTGGCTACGAGCATTTTCGGAAGCCCTGCCCGCCCAACCAGACCATTAACTTTGGGTGGAAATCGCATGAACGTTTTAACCGGTGGGAAGCTGAAGCTGGTACAGGCTGGCCTTCGTCTGATTACCGAAAGCCGTAGCCTGACATCATTGGGACTTCGGGAACTGGCCCGCGAGGCGGGGCTCAATCCGAATACCTTTTACCGTCACTTCAAAAACCTGGACGAGTTCGGGCTGCAGGTGCTGGGATACATCGCCGCAGACATGAAGTCCGGCGTGCGGGAGCTCCGGCAAATGGCAGAATCTTCGGAGCAGGCTTCCCACGATACCGTCGCGTTTGTGTACCACTACTTTCTATCTAATCCTTCAGCGACCACCGTCGCGGTGCGGGAACTCCATGGTCCTTCTCCGCTGTTGCGCAAGGCCCTGGAAGCTCAGCTCAATGCCAGTGCCCGGGAAATGGCGGAGGATATTATCGAGCGGCAACTGGTCAGTGCCGTGCCGCCGGAAACCATTCACGAAATTTCCCGCATGACCATTCGCTACATTCTGTTCCGGGCCATGGATTACATCGAAAAACCGGAGCAGCGGGAGACCATTCAGCAGGAAACAGAGCGTTTTATTAACCGGCAGTTCCGGGGCGCCATGTTGGATAACCTGTCCCAGGATGAGATCGAAAAACTGGTGAACCAGTCCTCCTGACGGGTGAAGTAACTTACCGTTTTTTTGGGGTATTCCGGGCAATTCCGTCAACTTGAACTAGTATGTGGGTATCCAGACAACTGGTTCATCGGGCAACCCGGAGGACATTCCAACAATGAAAATAGGTATCCCCAGAGAAATCTTCAAGGATGAGCGGCGGGTAGCAGCCACACCACCGTCCGTTCACAAACTCGTTGGCCTTGGTTACGAGGTTGTTGTCGAAGCTGGCGCTGGCGAGGCCGCCAATTACTCGGATGAAGCCTACGAAAAAGTGGGGGCGGCGATAGCGGCCGATACCACGTTACTGTGGCAGGAAGCGGACTTTATCCTGAAGGTTCGCGCCCCCATGGAAAACCCCGCCCTGAACAAGCATGAAGTGGACTTGATGAAAGAGGGGGCGTTTCTGGTCAGCTATCTCTGGCCGGCGCAGAATCCGGAGCTGCTGGAGAAACTGGCAGCCAGGAAGATTACTTCGTTCGCCATCGACAGTCTGCCCCGCATCAGTCGCGCCCAGAAGATGGATGCCCTCAGCGCCATGGCGAATATTGCCGGCTATCGGGCGGTGATTGAGGCAGCCAACAACTTCGGGCGTTTCTTTACCGGGCAGGTGACGGCAGCAGGCAAGGTGCCGCCGGCCAAGATCATGGTGATCGGGGCCGGTGTGGCGGGCCTCGCTGCGATCGGCGCCGCCAACAGCATGGGCGCTATCGTTCGCGCCTTTGATACTCGTCTGGAGGTTAAGGAACAGGTCGAGAGTATGGGTGCCGAATTCCTTGAGCTGGATTTTGGGGACGAGGAAGGCAGCGGCAGTGGCGGCTACGCCAAGCAGATGAGCGATGAGTTCATCAAGGCGGAGATGGCGCTGTTCGCTGAGCAGGCTAAAGAGGTGGACATCATCATCACCACCGCGCTGATTCCCGGCAAGCCTGCACCGAAACTGATCACCGCCGACATGGTGAAATCCATGAAACCCGGCAGCGTGATTGTCGATCTGGCGTCCGAGCGCGGCGGCAACTGCGAACTGACGGAGCCGGGCAAGGTGGCCCATCACCACGGCGTGACGCTGATCGGCTACACCGACCTGCCCAGCCGCATGGCCAAGGTGGCCAGCGATCTTTATGCCACCAACCTGGTGCACCTGCTCACTGAACTGACCCCGGAGAAAGACGGCGAGCCCCAGGTCAACATGGAAGACGATGTCATCCGTGGCCTGACGGTGGTGCGGGAGAACGACATTACCTGGCCGCCGCCCCAGCCAGAGGCGCCGGTCAGCCCCAAACCGGCGCCGGGCACGGAGGAGCCGTCGGCTGCCGACAAGGCCGCGGCAAAGAAAGACGCCCACCGCCGCAGCCTGATTGGCAGGAGTGCCCTGCTGATCGTGACGGCCCTCGCGCTCTATGCAGTTGGCGCCCACGCGCCGGAAAGCTTCCTGCAACACTTTACGGTGTTTGTGTTGGCCTGCTTTATCGGCTGGCAGGTGATCTGGAACGTGACGCCGTCCCTGCACACCCCCCTGATGAGTGTGACCAACGCCATCAGCGGCATCATTGTGATCGGCGCCATTCTGCATCTGGCCCAAGCGGAGAATATTGCCGTCGGCATTATGGCCTTTGTCGCGGTGCTGATTGCCAGCATCAACGTGGGGGGCGGCTTCCGGGTCACCCATCGCATGCTCAAAATGTTCCGCAAGTAGGAGGCGCCCGATATGAGCACAGGATTGGTGAGCGTGGCCTACGTGGTCGCAAGTATCTGTTTTATCCTCAGCCTGGGCGGCCTTAGCCACCAGGAATCCGCACGGCGCGGTAACCTCTACGGCGTCGCCGGCATCATCATCGCGGTGGGGGCCACCCTTGCCAGCGTGGGTGACGGCGGCGTTATCGCTATTGTGATTGCGGTGCTACTTGGCGCCGGCATTGGGATTCCCATCGCCAACAAGGTGGAAATGACCCAAATGCCACAATTGGTCGCCCTGCTCCACAGCTTTGTCGGTCTGGCAGCCGTGCTGGTGGGCTTTTCCGGCTACATCGAACCGCTGATTGCAACGGTCGGAGCGGAACACACCATCAAACTGGTGGAGGTGTTTGTGGGCATCTTTATCGGTGCAGTGACCTTCACCGGTTCGCTGGTAGCCTGCGGCAAGCTGGACGGGCGCATCGACAGCAAGGCCCTCACCCTGCCCGGCCGGCACCTGATGAACCTGGTGGCGGTTATCGCCTGCGTGTTGCTGGGGGCCTGGTTCCTCGGTACCGACAGCATGGCATTTGGCCTGATCTCCCTGGTGCTAATGACCGCCATTGCCTCGGTGCTCGGCATTCACCTGATCATGGCCATCGGCGGGGCCGATATGCCGGTGGTGGTGTCCATGCTCAACAGTTATTCCGGGTGGGCTGCCGCCTCCATCGGCTTTATGCTGGGCAACGACCTGCTGATTGTAGTGGGTGCCCTGGTGGGCAGCAGCGGTGCCATCCTCAGTTACATCATGTGCAAGGCCATGAACCGGTCGTTTATCAGTGTGATCCTCGGCGGTTTTGGCCAGACGACAAGCAGCGCCAGCGCTACCGATCCGGACCAGACGGTGTACGAATCCAGTGCCGATGAAGTCTGCGAGGAACTGCGCAACGCCGATTCCGTCATCATCGTGCCCGGCTATGGCATGGCGGTGGCCCAGGCTCAGAACGGAGTCAGCGATATGACCCGGATACTGCGTGAGCGGGGCGTGAACGTGCGATTTGGTATCCACCCGGTGGCCGGCCGTCTGCCCGGGCACATGAACGTGCTGCTGGCGGAAGCTCACGTACCCTACGACATCGTGCTGGAAATGGACGAGATCAACGCCGATTTCCCGGAAACCGACGTGGTGCTGGTGATCGGCGCCAACGATACGGTGAACCCGGCCGCCGCCGAGGATCCCGGCAGCCCCATTGCCGGCATGCCGGTACTGGAGGTATGGAAAGCGCGGCAAGTGGTGGTTCTCAAGCGGGGCATGGCCACCGGTTATTCCGGTGTCGAGAACCCGCTGTTCTTCAAGGACAACACCCGTATGCTGTTCGGTGACGCCAAGGAAAGTATCGACAAACTGGTAGGAGGGTTGCGGGGCTGATCGATCAGGCCTCTGCCACTCTTGCTAAAACCGCTCAATCTGCCGGGACTGACTCTGGCTGTCCCGGCAGCCCGGTTCGATCAGATCGCGGCAGAAGCGCCTATCAACTCGGCCTGCTACTTATCCACCAAGGTTGCGGACAAGCATGATGGGGCCGGTCAGAGAGATCCCCCAGGCGAACAGGGCCAGCAGGCCATCCCTCGAAATCATGGTCAGGCCAAATAGCACAAGGGCTACGCCGGCAATACTGGAGCTGAACGGGACAACTTCCGTTGCCGGCATCACCACGGCAATCACCATACAACCCAGCGCCATCGCATAAAGTCCGGGCCCCTTGACCAACAGGGTAAGCCGCGGGCGGATCAGGCGATCAATCTTTCTGGCGGGCGGGCGCAACAACGTCAGTCCCTGCAAGAGCTTCTGGCGTGCCACCTTCCGCTGCACCAGCCAACCCGGTAACCAGAAATGCTGTCGTCCCAGCAAAACCTGTCCCAGGGTCAACAGGGTCAGCAACCCCATCAGCGTCGGTATTCCCGGCACACCGCTCAGCGGTGTAACCAGGATGAGCCCCACCAGAAGCACCACGGGCCCGAACGTTCTGCGCCCTATGGCATCCATCATTTCCCCGATGGACACGTGGGAACGGTCGGTCACCACGGCCTCCAGCCGGTCCAGTAACTGTTCTATATTCGCCGGGTCACTCTGGTCATCCATTACCCCAGCCTCCCGAGTCCTGGCGCCTATTCGGTGGTGTTATAAACGTAGGATGCCACCGTTCCGTCCTGATTGAATCGCACCACCAGGTCCGTTGTTTCGGCGTCACCAAAGGCGGACCAGCGGTACTTGCCGTATGTCCAGGTACGCTTGCCATCCTCAACACCGGTGCGCCAGGGCTCGCCAAACATGTCCTGAATATCCGCCCGGGTGGTTTCTCCGATTTCGATCTGGTCAACATTGTGGGTGGCAAAGTCCTGGCCGACGGTGGCACAGCCGGCAACGGTTAACGACAAGACAACCAGAATCATGGCAGAAAAAGATGCAACGGGCCTCATGATATATCCTTTTTTTGATGATCAGGCCGTCAATCATACGGGTTTTGAAACAAGGTTAAATTACAGCACAGACAGACACAAAAAAGCCCCGGCGGCTGGCCGGGGCCCACGTCAACGCGTCATACAATCAGTAAAGCTTGGCCAGTGACTTCTTGGCAAACGCCTCCACTTCGTGGATGCGGCCTTCCTTCACCTTGACCAGCCATTCCGGATCCTGCAGCAGGGCACGACCAACGGCGATCAGCTCGAACTCGTGGTTATTCATACGCTCCACCAGTTCGTCAATGCCGGCCTGCTCCACCGCTTCTTTCTTGCTGGCGAAGGTGCCGCTGATGAAGTCTTCGGTCAGGCCCACGCTGCCAACAGACATGGTCGGCTTGCCAGACAGCTTCTGGGTCCACCCCGCCAGGTTGAGGTCGGAGCCTGCGAATTCCGGTTCCCAGAAACGGCGGGTCGACGCGTGGAAGATATCCACACCGGCGTCCACCAGGGGCTTCAGGAACTGTTCCAGCTCCTCCGGCGTATTGACCAGTTTCGCCTCGTAATCCTGCTGCTTCCACTGGGAGAACCGCAGCATAATCGGGAAATCCGGGCCTACGCGGTGGCGCACGGCTTCGATGATTTCCACCACAAAGCGCAGACGGTTTTCCATGCTGCCGCCGTACTCATCGTCACGCTGGTTAGTGCCTTCCCACAGGAACTGGTCCAGCAGGTAACCGTGGGCACCGTGGATCTCGACACCGTCGAAACCAAGCGCCTTGGCATCCTGGGCGGCGTCGGCGAAGGCATTGATCACATCGTCAATGTCGCCCTTGCTCATGGCCTTGCCGTTGGGCTTGCCCGGCGCAAACAGGCCGGATGGGCTGTAGCCCGGCACTTTCGGATCTGGTTCCGTGCCTTCCTTGCGCACCGCGCCCACATGCCACAACTGGGGGAAGATAGCGCCGCCGGCTTCATGAACCGCATCAACAACGTCCTTCCAGCCGGCAAGGGCTTTGTCGCCGTGGAAAAACGGCACGTTCGGGTAACCGTTGGCGCCGGGATGGTTCACCGTGGTGCCTTCAGTGATCAGCAGTCCCACGCCACCTTCGGCGCGACGACGGTAATAGTCCACCACTTCCTGACTCGGCGCATTGCCTGGCGAGAAATTGCGAGTCATCGGTGCCATGGCAACGCGGTTGCGCAGGGTCAGGTTATGGATTTCGAAGGGGTCAAACATAGGACCAAGATTCATGCTCATAGTAGATCGCAACCTCATTAATCTGGTTTCTTTATGCAACCCTATTTAATCTGGTTTTAAAATGCAACCCTATTAGGTAGACTTCCCGATATGGCCAGAAAACGTTTTGATGATTCCAGTTGCTCCGTCGCCCGTGCCCTGAATGAAGTGGGGGACTGGTGGTCTCTGCTTGTGGTGCTGCACGCCATGTATGGCACCCGTCGCTTTGTGGACTTCCAGCAGGAACTGGGCATTGCCCGCAACATCCTCTGTGACCGTCTGGCCCGATTGGTGGACAACGAAGTCCTGAAAAAAGTGGATGTGGGCGAACACGGCTCCCGCTTCGAGTACCGTCTGACCGAGAAAGGCCGTGACCTGTTCCCGATCGTGATTGCCCTGCGCCAGTGGGGTGACAAGTGGAACCCGGCGCCGGATCAGGCGCCGCTGGATCTTCGGGACCGTGAAACCGGCCGCACCATTCGCCCGGTGGAAGTCCAGGATGTCGATGGCAAACCGCTGACGGTTCGTGATGTATTCGTGCCGGACGGCAAAAAGAAGACCGGCTGACAAGCCGTCTTCCCCCTCACCTGTCATTTTATTGAGTTGAATCAATCTCTCAGCGAACACTCCGATACCGGGCGCGTAGACTTGCGCCATATCAAGTTTCCACTCGCCATAGTCCTTAACCTGTCGCCATCGACTATTCAGGTTCAAGGAGATGTCCATGTCCCGTACGTTCACCTTCAGTGTTATGGCTGCCGGCATTCTGGCAGCAGCCCCTGTTGCTCAGGCCTATGAGGCCGGTGATTTCATGTTGCGGGCCGGCCCCGCCCACGCAGCCCCGGATGACTCCAGTAGTGACCTGGCGTTTTCAGGGAAAGGCCCGCAGGCCGGCCAGGATCTGGCGTTGCCGGGTACCGGTGTGGCCGTCGATTCCAACAGTCAGCTCGGGATCACGGCGACCTACATGATCACCTCCCACATTGGCGTTGGCGTTCTGGGAGCCACTCCATTCAAGCACAACATCAGCGGTGCTGATGGCCTGGACGGCGTTGGCAAGCTGGCGGAAACCAAACACTTACCACCCACACTGACCCTTCAGTATTTTCCCATGGACAGCGCATCCCGGCTTCAGCCATACGCTGGCGTGGGTGTTAACTACACCACCTTCTTTGAGGAAAAAACCACCAATACGCTCAATGCCGTGATTGATTCCGTGGCACAGGCAAACTTCGGCACCCCTGCAGGCACTGTTGACGGTTCGAAACTGGATCTGGATGACAGTGTTGGCGTTGCCCTGGAGCTGGGCGTTGATTACATGCTGGACGAGCATTTCGGGCTGAACGCAGCCATTTGGTGGGTAGATCTTGAAACTGACGCCACCATCACGGCGCTGTCCGGCGACACGGAAGTGGGCGAGATCACCACGGACGTGGAAATCGATCCGATGGTTTACATGGTGGGCTTTACCTACAAGTTCTGATCCCCGTGCCCGCCGGAAACCTCACGGTCTGTGGGTTTCCGGCAGGTACGTTCTCTTGTGCGGGGCTTCGGCCCCGCCTTTTTATTGCAGCAATGCCGGGGGCCGGTTACGCGCTTTGGCGAGCCGGTGAACGCCGGCCCTGACCACCGCCGCCGTTCTGGCTGCGGCCGCCACTGCGACCAGCCGGCTTGGAGCCAAAGCTGCGGCCATTGCCGGCCGGTTTGCCGTTACCACCACCGTTACGATTACGGGCACGGCTCGGATCGGCCTTGGCTTTGGGCTTGAGCGGCAGGTTGTTGGTCGGCTCGAAGCCTTCCACGCTCTTGCGCGGCAGTTGCTTCTTGATCAGCCTTTCGATACCCGCCAGCATCTTGCCTTCATCGGCACTGACCAATGACAGCGCGTGGCCACTTTCACCGGCACGACCGGTACGGCCAATACGGTGAACATAATCTTCCGGCACATTGGGCAACTCGAAGTTCACCACCTGGGGCAACTGTTTGATGTCGAGGCCACGGGCCGCGATATCGGTTGCTACCAGCACACGCACTTCACCCTGCTTGAAGTCCGCCAGCGCACGGGTGCGGGCACCCTGTGACTTGTTGCCATGGATCGCCGCAGCGGTAATACCGTCGCGCTCCAGTTTCTGGGTCAGGCGGTTGGCGCCATGCTTGGTACGGGTAAACACCAGCACCTGCTCCCACGCATTGTCACGCACCAGCTTGCTCAGCAGGGCGGTTTTCTGGCTCTGGTCTACCGGGTAGACGGACTGCTTGATGCTTTCCGCCGCGGTATTACGGGCCGCGACTTCCACCTGAACCGGGTTATCCAGCAGGCCCTTGGCCAGGGTGCGAATCTCGTTGGAGAAGGTGGCGGAGAACAGCAGGTTCTGGCGTTTGGCCGGCAACAGCGCAAGAATCTTGCGGATGTCACGAATGAAGCCCATGTCCAGCATGCGGTCGGCTTCGTCGAGCACCAGGATTTCCACTTCGTTGAAGCGAACGGCGTTCTGCTGGTACAGGTCCATCAGCCGACCCGGTGTTGCCACCAGTACGTCCAGACCCTTGCGCAGCTTCATCATCTGCGGATTGATTTTCACGCCACCGAAAACCACAGCGGCCTTGGTGGGAACGTATTTGCTGTACAGGTTTACACTGTCGTGAACCTGAGCCGCCAACTCACGGGTGGGCGTCAGGATCAGGGCACGGGGACCCTTGCCGGTGCGCGGGTTCTCACCAATGCGCTGCAACAGCGGCAGGGTAAAGCCGGCGGTTTTGCCGGTGCCGGTCTGGGCGGCAGCCATCACATCCCGGCCAGAAAGCACGGCAGGAATTGCCTGGGCCTGAATGGGAGACGGGGTATCATAACCCTGATCGGAAGTGGCACGGACCAGCTGCTCGGACAAACCGAGTGAAGAAAAACTCATATTGGATCAACTCTTGATTGTTCTGCCTCCACGACCACCGTTCTCGGCGAATGCGGGCAGATGCCATGAAAATTCATGGAATAATAGACGACTACGGTCACGCGCCGTTAACGGGGTGACGTCCTCTGACAGGTCGTATCGGATAGGTCGCAAAGGGCACAGGGCCGGAAACTGCGGAAATCCTTAGAGGCAGGATGCAGGCACGGTAACAGAGGGTCCGGAAAATAGCCATAGGTGCTTTTCATAACTTTTTATAATTATTTACTCTGCAGATGCGCTAAACCGTTCTCCCCCGATTGGGCCAAACTGGCGATTGTACAGCCGACAATCCCCACCTCGTTGAATTCAAAGTGATACATTCAGGTTACGGGTTCGTAACCAGACACGTCACTTACAACAAGAGAGGTCTTCAATGACTCCGACCCTGAAAATTGCATTGGTCGCCCTGACCGCTACTGCCCTTGTCGGTTGCGGCCAGAACGACACTTCCAGCGGAACATCTGCCAAGCAACTGGCGCCACCGGAAGAAACCGGCGTGCTGGAAGTAGCCACCCGCAATGGGTCCACGACCTACTACCTGGATCGTCACGAAAATCCCATCGGCCCGGAACACAGCCTGGTCACCCGCTTTGCCGAGAGTAAAGGCTGGCAGGTGCAGTGGACCATGCATGATTCCACCTCTGATGTACTAAAAGCGCTGGAATCCGGAGCCACCCATCTTGCCGCAGCCGGTTTGACACACCTGCCCTCACGGACAGAACGCTTCACCCAGGGCCCGGCCCACACCGAAATTACCGAACAGCTGGTGTGCCATCGGGAAATGCGCCCGCTTCCCCGCAAGCCCGAGGCTCTGGCTGACGTAGGCATTACGGTGACAGCGGATTCAAGCTACGTTGAAACCCTGAACAGTCTGGCAACGGAGCATGAGGGCGTCGAATTCAAGGAGGACGACGGTCGGACAACCGAAGTATTGCTGTCTGCGGTTGCAGAGCAATCCCTCGATTGCACCGTGGCTGATTCCAACATTGTTCAGGTCATGCGCCGCCACTTCCCTCATCTTGAAGTAGCGATGAACCTGAGCTCCGGCAAGAACCTGGGATGGTACCTCCCGGCCGGGTCCGAGGAACTGGCAGGCAGCGCCCGCGAATGGATGAACAGTACCGCCGGCGATGAAGCCATCGGTTTTATGGAAAGCCGGTATTACGCTTACATCGGCGAGTTTGATTTTGTCGACCTGAGAGCACTGAACCGCCGCCTTGAAGAGCGGCTTCCCAAATTTGTCACTCACTTCGCTGACGCGGAAGCCACCACCGGGATGCCCGCTGACCTGCTGGCTGCGCTGTCCTACCAGGAGTCTCACTGGGATCCCGCTGCGGTATCCGCCACCGGGGTTCGGGGCATCATGATGCTGACCAAGAATACCGCGCAATCCCTGGGCGTCACCGACCGCCTCGACCCGGTGGCCGCCATTGACGGCGGTGCGCGTTACCTGGCCGATCGTCATCGCCGCCTGCCGGATACCATTCCGGAACCAGACCGCACCTTCCTGGCCCTGGCCAGCTACAACATCGGTCGCGGTCACTTGCTGGACGCCCGCCAACTGGCGCGGGACCTGGGCAAAAATCCGGATTCCTGGGATGACATGAAAGAAGTGCTGCCCCTGAAGGCCGACAAGCGCTACTACCCCAAAACCCGTTACGGTTATGCTCGGGGATATGAACCGGTTCACTACGTGCAGCGCATTCGTAACTATCGGGATGTGATCAGTGTTGCCTTTGACGACGGCTAGCCCGGGCGTTAGCTGACAAAACCCTTGAGGATCTTCTCCCAGCGTTCGTAGATAAAGAAGTGGCCCCCGTCGGGCAACAGGGTCAACTCGCTGTTGGTGAGCCATTCGTCCAGGCGAATGGCCTGCTGCACGTCCACCTGGCCATCCTGGTGGCCGTGCCATAGATAAACCGGAAGATTCAGCTGGTCCGGTGAGAGATCGGGGGTACGGGCCACGGCCTTAAGATCCTCCACAAACCCTCCGGAGCCGCGACTGCAGGACTCCGCCATGGCCCGCACATACTGGTCCCGGGTTTCCGGGTCTTCCAGCAGCCGCCGGTCAGCGTCCGATCCCAGATGCTTGCGGGGATTCCGCAGGATACTCCGGGCCATCTGGTTGAGGATTTTTTCCGCCAGCGATGGCGCTTTGTCCGCCAACGTCACAGCCAGGCGAAACAGCCCCTTCAGCGGACGCCCGCCGGGATCGGTCTGGGGCGGAGCCAGGGCAGACACCAGCCCCAGCCTTTCAACACGCTCACCCAGGTGGGCCGCACAATGCAGCGCCAGAAAGCCGCCCAGCGAATACCCCAGCAGCAGGAAGCGATCCAGCTCCAGGTGATCCGCCAGCGCCGCCACGTCCTCAGCCAGGTGGTGGGTGGTGCGATCCTCCAGGGCATCGGATCGGCCATACCCCGGCCGGTCTGGCACAATCAGCCGCAGGTTGAGGCGATGGAGGACGTCCAGGCTACCGGGCACTTCCAGGCGAGACCCGCGCACACTGTGGAAAAAGATAATCGGGCGTCCGCCCGGCTCGCCATACTGGCAATAGGACAGCGTTCGCCCGTCCGCTGTCTGGAAGTAACGAGTTTCGATTTCATCCTCGCGCTGCCAGGACGCGGTGCGATCGGTCATCTCCGGCAGGCTGTTGCCGATCGGGGCAAGTCCGGACAGAATCAGCGACACCAGCTCCGCCTGACGGCTGGTGTCGGTCTTGCGGAAAATGGACTTGAACTGGCTGCGCACCGTATGTTCCGACACACCACGGCGTTCTGCCATTTCACTCAACGACAGCCCCTCAATCAGGTGCCGCGTGAGAGACGCTTCCGCCGAGCTCAGGCCATAGAGATCGGCGACCGTGGCCTCGTTCACCAGATTGTTGATGTCAGGATTGGAAATGAACAGCGTGACAACGGAAGCGTCCTGTCGCTCAGACTCCCGCACCACATCCGCCGGACACACCATCAGGGATACCGCGCGCGCCGCACTATGGTCGTTGAGCATCAGGGTGTGACTGGTGCCCGCCCGCAAAGACTGCTGGATGGACTGATGCAGAGTACGGTGGTGTTCGCGGTTGTTGATCCGAACGCGCCCGCCATGATTACCGAGAATGCCACTCTCGCGCAGGCTGATGTCGGCCTGACGGTTCATGGTCAGGATATTGAGGCCATCATCCACCAGAGCGATGCCCACCGGTAACATTTCCAGGGTCTGCCCCAGCAGATCCTGGGCAGTCTCGCCCTGGCGCATCGCCTGCTCCATCTCCAGCGCCTGACTGATATGGGGCAGCAGCTCATCCATGATCCGGCTACGGGCGTCACGATCCCGATAGACCGGGTCCTCATCGAACGGATTGGCGGTTTCCTTCAGGGCGCTGACCAGCTCCGGCCAGCGCTCCCGGTCCTGTGCAGCCTGGTAAACCAGCAGCGCCAGCTCTGAGGTGGTAAACGGTTGTGAAGACATGGCTCTCTAATAGATCTTCGCAGCACCCTCTGGTCGGCTCTTGAACCGCTTGTGCAGCCACAGGTACTGGTCCGGAAACTCCCGAATGGTGGATTCGATAAAGCGGTTCCAGGTTTCGGCATCCCGGGTTTCGTCCTGGCCGAAGTCTTCCTGAATGGGGGAAAACTCCACGCGATAGCGACCATCAGGCAACCGCAAATGGCTGACACAGAGCACAGCCGCACCGGACTCCCGCGCAATATAGCTGGGGGAAGTGATGCAGCCGGCATCCACGCCAAAAAACGGCACGAAAAGCTCGGTCTTGCGACCGAAATCCTGGTCACAGGCAAACCACACCTGGCCGCCATCCTTAAGGAACTTCATCATCCTGGGCAGCTGGCGCTTGGAAAACGAGCGAATATTGAAGTGACGGCGCCGGCCTTTTTCGATCATACGATCAATGACGGGGTTATCGTTGGGGCGGTACATATACCCCGGCTTGTCCAGTTTGCAGGCAATCAGCGGCAGGGCGAAATCAAAAATGCTGTAGTGGGCGCCGATCAGCAGGACACCCCGGTTTTGCGCCTTTGCCTCCTCCACGTGCTCCAGCCCGTGTATTTCCGTGCTCTCGCAATAGCTGGACATGTCCCGCCACCAGGCGTGGGTACTTTCCAGAAAGCCACGGGTACAGGCGATAAAATTATCCTGCACCAGTTGCTCCCGGTCATCCTCGGCCAACTCGGGCAGACAGGCAGCGAGGTTGGTGTGGGCCACCCTGGAACGGGATTTCAGCTTGCGCTCCAGAAAACACCCCAGGCGCTTGCCAAAGCGCTGCTTGACCGGCATTGGCAGCAACGACAGCAGGTACAGCGTGAAGACAATCAGCCAGGAGGACCAGTAAACCGGATGCCACAGAGACTTGTTTTTCTTTCTGGCCGTTTTCGACATACATCAATAGCCTTTACTGCAATTAATAAGGCCAAAGAGCCTGACATATTCCCGCACCGACTTACAGATGCTTTAGGTAACCGGGCCCGCAGGCCCGGTAAGCCATTATGAGCCGAACAGCGCCGACCGCAACGGTTTCAGGAAGCCGGTGGAGCTCTCCGACGCGTCACGGGAGAGCTCGCCATCAAACTCCAGGTAGCCATCCTCGATGGGATCAAAACGCAGGATCTTCACGTCCTCCAGATAATTCTGTGAGCCTTTCCACGGGCCGTGAGTCCCCTGCTTCGGCAGCCGATCCTCCGCGCGCTTGATATAGCCGGAGCTAAGGGCGCCCAGAATGGTATCTTCACCAAGGCTGTTCTCGGTATCCCGCGGAACCACCACACGGCTACCCTTCTTGTCCATGTGATTGATCAGGCGGCACAGGTATTCAGCGGCGATATCCGCCTTCAGGGTCCAGGAGATGTTGGTGTACCCGAAGATCATGGCGGCATTGGGTATGCCTTCCACCAGCACGTTCTTATAGATGATCTTGTCCTTCATCACCACTGTCTCGCCATCCACCGCCGGCTTGATACCACCGAGCATCTGAATATCCAGGCCGGTGGCCGGAATGATGATGTCCGCTTCCAGCTCTTCACCGGATTTCAGGCGAATACCGGTTTCGGTGAAACGCTCGATGTGGTCTGTGGCGATAGAGGCCTTACCGGACTTCAGCGCCTTGAACAGATCGCCATCCTTGACCACGCACAGGCGCTGATCCCACGGATTGTAGTCCGGCGTGAAGTGGCGCATGTCCGCCTTACCGTTCACCTGATGCTTGATCACGCTCAGGAACAGCCGGCGCATGGCCTTCGGACTCTTGCGGGAACGCTCGTACAACAGGCGCGCGATGGAGATGTTGCGGGCGCGGGTGATCTTGTAGGCCGCTTTGGCGGGCAGCACTTTCTGCAGGCCCAGGGTCACCTTATCGGTAGACGGCAACGGCATCAGGTAGGTGGGCGACCTCTGCAGCATGGTGACGTGCGCCGCCTCCTCCGCCATAGTCGGCACCAGGGTAATGGCGGTGGCGCCACTGCCGATCACCACGACTTTCTTGCCGGCATAGTCCAGATTCTCGGGCCAGTGCTGGGGGTGAACCACCTCGCCCTTGAAGTTCTCTTCGCCGGGGAAGTCGGGCTTGTAGCCCTTGTCGTAGTTGTAGTAACCGGTGCAGCCCACCAGGAAACTGGCGGTGAAGGTTTCGGTCTCGCCGCTCTCTTCCCGCTCGGCGGTCACCGTCCAGCACTTGTCGGCACTGGACCAGTCCGCGGTTTTTACCGCCAGACCGTATTGAATGTGCTTGTCGACGCCGTTTTCCTCGGCCGTTTCTTTCACATAATTTTTGATGGAGGCGCCATCCGCCAGCACCTTGCCACCGGTCCACGGACGGAAATTGTAGCCGAAGGTGAACATGTCGGAATCGGAACGGATGCCCGGGTAACGGAACAGGTCCCAGGTACCGCCCAGAGACTGGCGGCGTTCGAGGATGGCGAACGATTTGCCCGGACACTCGCGGTTGAGGTGGCACGCCATGCCAATGCCGGAAACGCCGGCGCCGATAATCAGTACATCAAAATGTTGTTGGCTCATGGTAGCGGCCTCGCTCCTGATAAAATCTTTCTGGCCCTGTCCCTTAAAATATGGGTTCGGGCCAACCATGATCCAACGTTAGCGATTTACGGCAACCGGTGAATTGGCCAATCTCCCGGTTGCCGGGTGTTCAGCGGGCCAGTCGGGGATCCCGGCCTATTCGTCCACCTCCATCTGGAAGCCGCCATAAATCAGCCGCTTGCCATCGAAAGGCATGGGGTTGACGTCGGCCTGCAGGCGCGGATCTTCCATCACCTTTGGCATCGCGGCGTTACGCACTTCCTTCGACGGCCAGGTGATCCAGGAAAACACCACCGTTTCCTCAGGCTGACACTTCACGGCCATCGGGAAGGAGGTGACCTTACCCTCGGGCACGTCGTCCCCCCAACACTCCACCAGGCTCAGGGCGCCGTGCTCCTTGAATACCACCGCAGCGTCCCGGGCATGCTGGATGTATTTTTCCTTGTTGGCGGTTGGCACCGCGGCTACAAAACCATCCACATAGGTCATGTTCCAATCTCCTGTCTGATTGTCCGCTGGCTCCATTCAGTCCTTCGGTGGCAGGTCCCGCACCGGACGAACTTCAATACTGCCCAGGCGCGCCGGCGGAATATGGCTTGCCAGTTGCAGCGCCTCGTTCAAATCCCGGGCCTCCAGCAGATAGAACCCTGCCAGCTGTTCTTTGGTTTCAGCGAAGGGACCATCCGACATCAGAACCTCGCCATCCCTGACCCTCAAGGTGGTGGCACTGCCCACCGGCTGGAGCGCCTGGCCGGCCAGGAATTTACCCTTGTCAGCCAGATTCTCCACACAACGGATGCACTCCTGATTGAGGTCATGCCACTGCTGCTCGGTCATGTCATTGATGATCTGTTCCCGGTAGTAAACCAATGCCACGTATTTCATGGGGGGTCTCCTTTGTCTTGTCCCGTGTCCTTGTCGTCCGCCGGTCGGTGATTTCGACACCGAACGGGAATTTTATTGCCCGCCGCCCCGCCCCATCTCGGATAACCGCTTCTGAAGAAAACGCTTTTCCTGGGCCTGGTTTGCCAGCGACAACGCGCGTTCGTAGGCCACCCGAGCCTGCTCTCCATGCCCGGCACGTCGGTGCAGGTCGGCCAGGGCGGCGTGAAACAGGTGGTAGTTCTGGATGGCTTTGTGGGAAGACAGACCCTCCAGCAGAGCTACGCCGGCTTGCGGCCCTTCCAGCATCGCCACCGCCACGGCCCGGTTCAGGGCAACAACCGGCGTCGGCGAACGTTGGTAGAGCAAATCATAGAGACCCGTGATGTCGTGCCAGTCCGTCTGCTCAAAACTCGCTGCATCGGCGTGGGCGGCGGCAATTGCGGCCTGCAGGGTGTAGCCGCCGGCCGGCGACTGCCCCAGCGCCCGCATCAGCCATGCCTTGCCCAGGCGGATTTCGTCCTTGTCCCACAGGGTCCGGTCCTGGTCTTCCAGCGTCACCAGTTCGCCATGCTCATCCACCCGGGCCGCCTTGCGGGCGTCCTGCAGGCGCATCAGGGCAATCAATCCGAATACTTCGCCGTTCGGAAGCAGCACTGCAAGCAATTCCGCAAGGCGGATGGCCTCGGCGGTCAGACTGGCGTCGATCAACCCCTCCCCTTCGGTGCGGGCGTAGCCTTCATTGAACATCAGGTAGATAACATGGAGGACTGCCCCAAGACGCTCCGGCAGGCGCTTGTCGTCGGGGACTTCGTAGGGAATGCCCGCCTCGCGGATTTTGCGCTTGGCACGGACAATCTTCTGGGCCAGCGTGGTGGGCTTCTGTAACAACGCCCTTGCCACCTGTTCCGTGGTGAGCCCACAGACCTCCCGCAGCGTCAGCGCCAATTGCGATTCCACCGCCAGCGCAGGGTGACAACAGGTAAAGATCAGCCGCAACTGGTCATCCTGCAGGGACGAATCCGCCAGGTCCGGGGTGTCGGATTCGTCCATGGTCCGAGCCAGTTCGTCGGCGTGGAAGCGAACGGTCTGTCGCCGTCGGATCTGGTCAATGCCCCGGTTCTGGCCACAGCGAATCAACCAGGCCAGCGGATTATCCGGCGCTCCCTGGTCCGGCCACTGCTGGGCGGCGGCTGCA
Source organism: Marinobacter alkalisoli (assembly GCF_045449795.1). Classification (NCBI taxonomy): domain Bacteria; kingdom Pseudomonadati; phylum Pseudomonadota; class Gammaproteobacteria; order Pseudomonadales; family Marinobacteraceae; genus Marinobacter; species Marinobacter alkalisoli. The sequence continues at coordinate 36,378 of NZ_JBJJLB010000002.1, read as the reverse complement.
AACGCGTCCTGCAGCGCCTCCTCTGCCAGGTCAAATTCCCCCAGCAAACGGATCAGCGTCGCCAGCACCTGCCTTGAGTGCTGGCGGTAAAGAACGTCCAGATCCAGAGCATCCATCTCATTGATCCAATAGCTGACGATAAAGTTATTGGGATAAAACTATTGAATAGTGTCGTACATCTTTTGGCAGGTTGTCGTGCGCGGATTCATTAAATCGACATTACGAACGACGATCAGACTCTCCGCCCAGCAGCGGCTCTATTACATCCGGATACTTTTTCTTCAGGCGATGGAGGCGAATAATGGTGATGATGTTGGTCACCAGCACCATGCCCTCGGCCAAGGTTCCACCCACCGAGCCAATCACGATGTTATTGAGCATCCATGACAGTGCCGCCAGCCCGAGCACAATCCGCAACGATATGCCCCGCAACATGAACATACCCACCGTACCCAGAACTGCGGCTGTCAGTGGAAAGACATCCGTCGGTACCCGCCAGGTCACCGCAGCCACCAGAAGGTTGACCGCCAGAATCACCGTCATGATGCGCCAACTGCCCAGAAACTTACGCGCCAGGGCAATCCGCAGGATCACCAGCACCGTCAACGCCGCTGCGGTCCAGCTTTGAAAGAACGCGAACATCAGGGCGAAGGCAACGTTGGCGGAAATCAGCAGCACCATCAGCCGGTCGTCATTCCTGTTGGCAAATCCGGCAACGCAGAAGCCCAGGGCAATCAGACCGCAGACCTGCCCCAGCATGGCGGCCAGGGACATGTCGGCAAAGAATCCGATCATAACCCCTCAGCCAACCGGCGAATCAACTCACCGGCTGGCACTTCCCGGCAACCGGACGCATTTTGCCCGGACCACAGGGGTGAAAAATCACCGGATCCCGCCCCTTCAGCCTTTGCTCGCAAGGGTGCAATGGCCGATGTCGCCAGGGGAAACGCCGGAGCAACCCCGGACATCGGGCCAAGCTCACGCATCACCCGGTTCATGATGCCCCGGGCGGGCCCACCAGAGAATAGATTGGTCAGGGCGGTGTGACGGGCTTGCGGGCTTTTCAGTGCCTCCCGATGGACCGGGCGTGTAGTGGCTTCCGGGCACAGCAGGAATGCCGTGCCCAACTGGACTCCGGCGGCCCCCAGATCCATGGCCGCACGGATGCCCCGGGCATCGGCAATCCCGCCAGCAGCAATAACCGGGCAGCGCACTGCTTCGATAACCTGCGGCAGCAGCGCAAATGTACCCATCTGGGTGGACAGGTCCCGGGTCAGGAAGATTCCCCTGTGACCGCCCGCCTCCAGCCCCTGGGCAATGATCGCATCCACCCCCCGTTCGTCCAGCCAGACCGCCTCTTCAACCGTGGTTGCGGTGGAAATGACTTTGGCGCCAGTGGCTTTTACGCGCTCCAGCAAGGTGTTCTCGGGTAGCCCGAAATGAAAACTGACCACCGCCGGCCTATAGGTCTCCACCAGTTCGGCAGCTTCCTCGTTAAACGGAGTGCGGCCACCGCCAGCGGGGATGGCTTCCGGATCGATACCGTACTCCAGGTAGTATGGCGTCAGCGCTTCCCGCCAGGCCCGTTCCCGGGCATCATCCGGCTCGGGCGGCTTGTGGGCAAAGAAGTTCACATTGAAGGGTTTGGCGGTACCCGCCGCCAGCGTTTCCAGCTCGGCGCGCAAGGCATCGGCACCCAGCATGGCGCAGGGCAGCGACCCCAGGCCGCCGGCGTTGGACACCGCCAGGGCCAGTTCACTGCCCTGAACCCCCGCCATCGGCGCCTGGATGATAGGTAACTCGATTCCCAGAAGTGTCTGCAGCGTCATATCCATTACCCCCTCTCCCTGAAACCCTCCCAGACTGCCACAATGCCCACAATTGAGCCACGGCATTGCCTGTGCCAAAGCGATCTGATTCTAAACGTATCTGATTTGTAGCTATTTGTACCGCAATTGAAAATTCGCCACATGGCTGACAACCGTTGTGCTATTGGTTAGGCGATCAAGCAACGTCAATAAAGGAAAATGGAGAAAAGTGACCAATGGAACTAAGTAAAAAGATCGGATTGATCGCTCTGGGCTGCGCTTTCACATTGAACGCTCACGCTGCTTCGCCCTGGGAGAACAGGATTTATGTAAGCGGGGGCGTTGGGTACAACACTTTTGACGTTGACGATGAACTTGAGTTCGATACCTACGGTTTAACAGGTAAATTTGGCATAAGATTCACACCGTATTTAGGGGTGGAAACCCGGCTGGCTGTTGGTGTCACGGAAGATAGTTGGACAATACCGGATGGCACTACTCTGTCTGGCGACTACAAAGACATCGATGTGACCCATGAATACTCAATTGGCCAGTATGTTGTGCTGGGTTACGCCAATGAGTCCAGTTTCTACCCTTACGTCTCCCTTGGCTACGCCGCATCCGGCGGAAAACTCGAACTCAACCCGGTAACCAAAGAAAATCGGAATGACGAAGCTCCGAAAGTAAGTGAGTCGCTGGATGACTCAGACTTCTCATACGCCTTCGGTTTCAACCTGGTCATTCAGCAAGATTTAGCCGTGACTGCCGAATACATTTCCTATCTGGACACTGATGACGCGGACTTAAGTGGCTTCTCCGTTGGATTGACTCGCCAATTCTGATCGGCCCGGGTTTAAAATGTCCGCTCCGAACAGCGGACATTTCCAGGAGGGCAATCCGATCAGATTAAGAATTCGGCCAATCTGTTTGTCAGAATTCATCATTGATGAATGCGCCGTCATTGCGCAATCATCACAAGATACCATCGCCGGATGCGACAAATGGACCAGTACCTGAAGCCTACCGAGTTTTTTGACTACGATGATCCCAAGCTGGGCTTATGGATTCGTCACCAGTTGCAAAATGTGCCGGATGATCCTGTCGAACAGGCGAAAGCCCTGTACCTGGCGGTACGGGACACCGTGAGCTACAACCCCTACGTGTTCCAGACGGATCCCGGGACGTTCAGCGCCAGTTACGCACTGGAAAGCGGCGAAACCTACTGCATTCCCAAAGCGGTGCTGCTGGGTGCGGCGGCGCGTTCCGTTGGCATTCCCAGCCGGCTGGGCCTGGCGGATGTGCGCAATCATTTATCCAGCCAGAAGCTGATCGATTACCTGCAGTCCGATATCTTCCGCATGCACGGTTTCATTGAACTGTACCTCAATGACCGCTGGGTCAAAGCCACCCCCGCCTTCAACGCCCGGTTATGCGAGCTGATGGACGTGGAGCCACTGGAATTCGATGGCGTTAACGATTCCATTTTCCAGGAATACACCGAATCCGGCGAAGCCCACATGGAATACGTCAATGATCACGGCGTGTTCGACGACGTTCCCCACGAATTTATCGTGGACGGAATTCGGGCCGCCTACGGGCACCTGTTTGCGCGGGATGACATTCAGCCTGAATTCTCAGGCAGTCTCGAAGACGATGTGTCGGAAGGCTCTACCCAGCCATAGCCCGGAGCTATAAAAAAGGCAGGCCATGGAGGCCTGCCTTGCTCTCATCAGGAGTTCCGGACGATCAGGCTGCCTGATCGTCCTCATCTTCAGCCGAGTTGCGGATCAGGAAGTCGAAGGCACTCAGTGCCGCCTTCGAGCCTTCACCCATCGAGATCACGATCTGCTTGTAGGGCACGGTGGTGGCGTCGCCAGCCGCAAACACGCCAGGAATGGACGTTTCATTGCGGTCATTGACGATGATTTCACCATGCTGACTCAGCTCGATATCACCTTTCAGCCACTCGGTGTTGGGCACCAGGCCGATCTGGACGAACACGCCTTCCAGCGCCACGTGGTGACTCTCACCGGTGTTGCGGTCGGTGTACTGAAGGCCATTCACCTTGCCGTTCTCACCGGTGATTTCGGTGGTCTGACCAGAGGTGATGATCTCCACGTTCTTCAGGCTGCGCAGCTTCTTCTGCAGCACCTCGTCCGCCCGCATTTCCGCGCCGAACTCGATCAGGGTGACATGGCCGACGATGCCCGCCAGGTCGATCGCCGCTTCCACGCCGGAGTTGCCGCCGCCAATCACCGCCACGCGCTTGCCCTTGAACAGCGGGCCGTCACAGTGCGGGCAGTAGGCCACACCCTTGTTGCGATATTCTTCCTCACCGGGCACGCCCATCTGACGCCAGCGGGCGCCGGTGGACAGCACCACTGTGCGGGATTTCAGCGATGCGCCATTGGCCAGGCGAACCTCATGCAGGCCACCTTTCCGGCTGGCCGGGATCAGCTTCTCGGCGCGCTGCATGTTCATGATGTCCACATCGTATTCAGTGACATGCTGCTCCATGGCACTGACCAGTTTCGGACCCTCGGTATAGGGCACGGAAATCAGGTTCTCGATGCCCATGGTATCGGCGACCTGGCCACCGAAGCGCTCGGCGGCAATCCCGGTGGAGATACCCTTACGGGCAGCGTAGATGGCCGCAGCCGAGCCAGCCGGCCCCCCGCCAATGACCAGTACTTCAAAGGCGTCTTTGCCGTTGATCTTTTCGGCTTCGCGGGCATCGGAGTTGGTATCCAGCCTGGCCACAATTTCTTCCAGCGTCATCCGGCCCTGGCCGAAGTTCTCGCCGTTCAGATAAACGCTCGGCACCGCCATGACTTCGCGCTTCTCGACTTCGTCCTGGAACAGGGCACCATCGATGGAGGTGTGCTTGATCTTCGGGTTCAGCACGCTCATCAGGTTGAGGGCTTGCACCACGTCCGGGCAGTTCTGGCAGGACAGGGAAAAATAGGTTTCGAACTCGAACTCGCCGTCCAGGGACTGAACCTGCTCAATCACCTCTTGGGAGGCCTTGGACGGATGGCCGCCCACCTGCAGCAGGGCCAGCACCAGCGAGGTGAACTCGTGGCCCATGGGAATGCCAGCGAAACGCACTCCAATATCGGTGCCCACACGATTGATCGCGAAGGAAGGGCGACGCACATCCGGATCTTCCTCGGTGCGCAGGCTGATCTTCTCAGACATGGGCTCCAGCTCTTCAAGGAGCTCACGCAGCTCCTGGGACTTCTTGCTATCGTCATAGGCGGCAACCAGCTCGATCGGCTGCTGCAGCTTATCCATATACGCCTTGAGTTGTTCCTTGATGCTGGCATCCAACATAGTCGTGCTTCTCCTTTAGAGACTGAAACTGGGTTTCTGAAATTGAAACGGGTCAATTAATATGAGATGCAATGAAGATACGGACTGGCAAGCCAATGCTCAAATTAATTGCCCCAAACGGTTTGATAGGACTTTGCTATGCCCTTTCAGTGGATGCTTCCCAGGCTTGACCAATAGCGAATACCCAACGGCAGCTTGTCAGCGTATCGTGTAACAAGGACACCGAATAACCACTCTCTGGTACTCAGAATAGGCAACGCATGTTTCTAGATCGTTTCCACACCGTCCAGGACGGGCACGTACATATCTCCGCCCTGCAGGCCAGTCAGTTCGCCAAAGAGATCGCGGGAGACTTCAACCCTATTCATGATCCGGATGCCCGCCGCTTCTGCGTTCCCGGGGACCTGCTCTTCGCCATCATTCTGGCCCGTTTCGGGCTCTCGGAAAACATGACGTTCAGATTTCGTAGCCTGCTGGGTGCCGACGTGCCCTTACGGTTTGTGGAGACCGAAAGCGGTATTAACGTTTGCGATGACGCCGGCAAGGTCTATATCGAAGTGACCCGCAGTGGCGCCCGCACCGAGGACCAGCAGCTGATCGAGGATATTACCCGCGCCTACGTGGCCGCCTCCGGCAAGAACTTCCCCCATACCCTGAAACCGTTGATGGAGTCGAACGGGGTGATGTTCAATCCCGATCGCCCGATGGTCATGTACGAGAGCATGAGCCTGGCCCTGAACAATCTGGATCTGCCGTCGCCGGACCTCGAACTGAGTAACGCAACGCTGGATGCGGCCGGAAAGCGGGGCAACGTTCTGCTGGAGTACCAGCTGACCGCAGACGGCAAGGCCGTGGGCGAAGTTACCAAACACCTTATACTGAGCGGCCTGCGGCCTTACTGCCCGGATGCCATGGCCGGCGTCATCGAGGAGTTCTATCGCCTCAAGGCCCGTGGCACTGCGGTTTCCCCAGACACAAAAAACCCCGGATAATCCGGGGTTTTCTGCTCTTGAGCTACTCTCGGGGAGGAGCTTAGATCTTGCCAACCAGGTCCAGGGAAGGCGCCAGAGTTTCCTCGCCTTCTTTCCACTTGGCTGGGCATACTTCGCCCGGATGGTTACGAACGTACTGAGCGGCTTTCACCTTGCGCATCAGGTCGTCCGCGTCACGGCCGATACCTTCAGCAGTGATTTCCATGGCCTGGATAACGCCATCCGGATCGATCAGGAAAGTGGCACGGTCTGCCAGGCCCTGGCCTTCACGCATCACACCGAAGTTGTTGGTGATGGTGCCGGTTTGGTCGCCAACCATGAAGTAGTTGATCTTACCGATGGTCTCGGAAGCGTCGTGCCATGCCTTGTGGGTGAAGTGGGTGTCAGTGGAAACAGAGAACACTTCCACGCCCAGCTTCTGCAGCTCTTCGTACTTGTCTGCAACGTCGCCCAGCTCGGTCGGGCATACGAAAGTGAAGTCGGCCGGGTAGAAGAAAAATACGGACCACTTACCTTTTACATCAGCTTCGGAGATTTCAACAAACTCGCCCTGCTTGAAGGCAGTTGCGTTGAACGGTTTGATCTCGCTGTTAATCACGCCCATTTAAGATAACTCCTGTTGGTTCGTTTGCGTGTTGATTAAAGTACGGGGACAAAGATACGGGTTTTCGACGCTTCGTCAAAATTGATTATTTCCAAACGACAGATAGGCATTACCTATCCATTGAACCTCCGGGCCAGTGTACCTGTCCCCCGAAGCGTCACAGCAGCCGCTCCAATCCCCTGAAACGACTACTGCTTCCCTTTATGGGGCTTTAACCGGCAAGTTCAATCTTACGGAAGTCGAGAATATTCTCTTTCGGTGACGCTTTGATGGCCATCACTTCCGCCCGCTTCTTCGTCAGGATGTAGGCAAAGCAGGCAAAGTACAGGGCGATAACCAGAGCGCCGACCCACTGAATCTTCAGGAAATCCAGCTGGAACAGCATGGTCAGGCCCACCATCGCCAGGAAGTTGAACACCACGTAGTTCGCCCGGCCCAGGCGCTCGGCGGTCATATTCAGGTTGTCGGTGTAGAGCCGGATCAGGGAGTCCAGTGAGTTCACCACCATCAGCACGCCCACGGTAATCATGGCCAGGTTGGTGAACGCCGCGATCTCAAGACTTTCGGCGTGATAATGGTAAAGCACCGAGAACCACACCCCGATGGCGATGGACGGCACCACCAGCATGGCGAGCAACAGTTGCCAGGTGCGGATACCGCTGACGAAACGGGCGGTGAATTGGCCAATCATAATGCTCCAGGCGAACCACCAGAACAGGTAAAACTCGTGGTAGTCATTGATCGGCAAAGCAAATTGGTGGATGTTGGTGAAATACTCACCCAACAGTCCGGCAGTGCCGAGGAAATCCCCAGGGGAGCCCGCGCCCAGCACGAACGCCCGGAACCACATGCCGACGATCAGGGCAATGAACAGCACACTGGAGCCCAGGCTGAGAATACGCACGTACTTGATCTTGGAACTGGAGTAGACCGCCAGGCCAATCGCGGCAAACACAATGAAGTAGAACGCCGGCACGACGGACTCACCGTCACCGAGTTGCGGGAGGTACCAGGGCAGGTTCACCAGCAATAGGTAAGCGGTAAACGCACAGGTGCCGATGATCACCACGTTGTTGACGATTTTCACCAGCGGAATCTCGAAGAACTGCACCCGCGGTTCAATGATCGCGAAATAGAAGCAGGTCAGGAAATAGAAGCCCCAGATCAGGAAGGCCCAGAAGCCAAACTCAATGGCCAGGGGGTTGGCGAAGCCGTACTCCGGACTTGCCGACAGATCGCCGTAACCACCAAATTCGGTCAGCGGGAACATGATCAGCCCCACATCCAGCCCGGACGTGAACAGGATGGCGATAAAGGTGAAAGTGCGAACTGGCGTTACGCCAATGCACTGGATGTCCCACCACTTGTACAGAATCAGCACAATGGCGGCGAAAGTGAAAATCAGGCCGGTGGATAACCAGAGCGTCATGCGCTGCACCTCCGGTTATCTTTCATCATTTTAGTGAACAGCATGGGTGTTCCTCCTCTACTTTGTAAGCGCTGCTTATTTCGAATCGGACACAAACCCAGGACTTGCCTATCCGGCGCCCGGAAACGGCGGGATGCCGTCGCGCTGATAGGGAAATCCTGAGGGCTTGCAAAACCCCGGGCACATTGCACGCCCGGGTGGGGGATGACGGCGCGCTAACTCAGAGCGCGCTTTGCCTGTCCCGGTCGCTGCCGCCCCTGCCACTGGTCATCCATCACCACAGGCGCGTCAGAAGGTTGCAGGGGCTCCTTGCCCCGGATCAGATCGGCTGCCCGCTCGGCCACCATAATGGTGGGCGCGTTCAGGTTGCCGTTGGGAATAGTCGGGAAAATGGACGAGTCCACCACCCGCAGGTTTTCAATGCCGTGAACCCGAGTGTGCGGGTCCACCACCGCGAGCTCATCGATGCCCATCTTGCAGGAGCATGATGGGTGATAGGCGCTTTCCACCGCCTGGCGAACAAAGGCATCAATTTCCTCGTCGCTTTGCACCTCGACACCCGGCTGGATTTCCGTACCACGGTACTCATCCATCGCCGGCTGGCTGATGATTTCCCGGGTCAGGCGGACACAGTCGCGGAAGCCTTCGCGGTCGGCCTCATGTTCCATGTAGTTGAAGCGAATGGTCGGCGCCTGCTTCGGATCAGCGGATTGCACATGCACAAAGCCGCGGCTTTTCGGCTTGTTATGACCGATATGGAGCTGGAAACCGTCGCCCGCAAAGGCTTCCTTGCCGTCGTAGCGCATGGCCGCCGGCAGGAAGTGGTATTGCAGGTCCGGCCACTCGACCCCCGCCTTGGAGCGGATAAAGCCGCAGGATTCAAAGTGGTTGGTGGCGCCGAGGCCGTCCTTGCGCAGAATCCAGCGCACGCCGATTTTGAGCTTGTTCCACCAGTCCAGCTTGCCGTTGAGGGAGACCGGCTGCTTACAGCGGAACTGGAAATAAAACTCCAGATGGTCCTGCAGATTCCCGCCCACGCCCGGCAGCTCGTGCTGTACGTCGATGCCGGCATTTTCCAGTACCTCGCGCTTGCCGATACCGGACAGCTGCAACAGATGGGGGGAGCCAATGGAACCGGCGGACAGGATCACCTCTTCCGCGGCTTTTGCCTCATGAATCTTGCCGGCCCGCTCATAGCGCACGCCGGTGGCGGTCTTGCCGTCCTGTCCATCCAAAAGCACCTTGTGCACCAGAGCATGGGTCACCACCGTCAGATTCGGACGCTCCATGGCCGGGCGCAGGTAGGCGTTGGCGGTGGACCAGCGGCGACCGTTCTTGACGGTCATGTGCATGGCGCCGAAACCTTCCTGTTGGGCGCCGTTGTAATCCCCGGTCTCGAAATAGCCGGCATCCGCACCGGCCTTGATGAAGGCCTCGTAGAGCGGGTTCTGCATATTATTGCCGTTATTCACCCCCAGCGGGCCCTTGTCGCCCCGGTAGTCATCGCCACCAAAGGCCCAGGTTTCCGCTTTCTTGAAGTACGGCAATACCTGCCGGTAATTCCAGCCCTCCGCACCTTCAGATTCCCACTCGTCGAAATCCCGCGCGTGGCCACGAACGTAAACCATGCCATTGATGGAGGACGAGCCACCCAGCACCTTGCCCCGGGGGCAGTGCATGCGGCGATTGTCCAGGTACGGCTCCGGCTCGGTCTCGAACTGCCAGGCGTACTTTTTGGTGTTCATGGGAATGGACAGGGCCGTCGGCATCTGGATAAAGATGCTCTTGTCGCTGCCGCCGGTTTCCAGCAGCAGCACCCTGTGGCGCGCGTCTTCGGTGAGACGGTTGGCCAGTACGCAACCAGCCGAGCCCGCACCCACAATGATGTAGTCGTATTGATTTTCTGTCATACGCGTTCTCCTGTGTGGCCAGCGGGATTAAAACGGGGCGTCGAGGTCTTCCATCCCTACATACACCGATTTGATCTGGGTGTAGTGGGAAATGGTCTCGCGCCCGTTTTCGCGGCCGATGCCGGAGAGTTTGTAGCCACCGACCGGCATTTCCGCCGGGGAGGCTCCGTAGCTGTTGATCCAGCAGATACCTGCCTGGATCTGGTGAATCACCCGGTGAGCGCGGCGGATGTCGTTGGTGAACACGCCGGCAGCCAGACCGGTGTCGGTGTTGTTGGCCCGGGCAATCACCTCGTCTTCCCCGGAGAAAGTGAGCACTGACATCACCGGGCCAAAGATCTCTTCCTTCACGATGGTCATGTCATCGGTGCAATCGGAGAAGATGGTGGGCTCCACGAAGTAGCCGCCTTTGGAATCCTCCGGATCAAACGCCCGGCCGCCGTGGCTCAGGGTGGCGCCTTCGGCGATCCCTTTGGCGATATAGTCCAGCACCAGATCCCGGTGTTTGGCGGAAATCAGCGCGCCGTAGTTGGTGTCCGGATTCATCGGGTCACCCGGTTTGATGTTCTTGCGGGTGCGCTCCAACAGGCGATCCATAAAGCGCGGGTAGATATCCTCATGAACAAACACCCGGGTACCGTTGGTGCAGATCTCGCCCTGGGTGTAGAAGTTGCCCACCATCGCGGCGGAGATCGCATTCTCAAGGTCCGCGTCGTCAAAGATGATCAATGGGGACTTGCCGCCCAGCTCCATGGTCACGTCCTTCAGGGACGATGCCGCAGCCGCCATCACCTTTTTGCCGGTGCCCACTTCGCCAGTGAAGGATACCTTGGCGATCTCGGGATGATGGGTCAGCCACTGGCCGACGTCTGCCGCACCCTGCACCACGTTGAACACGCCCGCCGGCACGCCTGCCTCGATAAAGATTTCCGCCAGCTTGACGGCTCCCATCGGGGTTTCTTCCGACGGTTTGAAAATCATCGCGTTACCGCAGGCCAGCGCCGGAGCGGACTTCCAACAGGCAATCTGGATGGGGTAGTTCCAGGCGCCAATGCCCGCGCAGATGCCCAGCGGCTCGCGGCGGGTGTAATAGAAATCACCGCCCAGATCCTGCTGATTGCCCTCAATGGACGGAGCCAGGCCGGCAAAGAATTCGATGGCATCAGTGCCGGTGACCACATCCACGGCTTCCGCTTCCTGCCAGGGTTTGCCGGTGTCCTTCACTTCCACGGCCGCCAGTTCATCATTGCGTTCGCGAAGCAGTGCCACGGCCCTGAGCAGTATTCGACTGCGCTCAATGGCGGTCATCGCCGACCATTCCGCGAAGCCGGCGCGGGCGCTCTCGATGGCCGCCTGCTGGATAGATTCATCGGCCACTTCTACCCGATAGATCACCTGGCCGTTGGCAGGATTCACCACCGGGAAAGTTTCGCCGGAGCTGTTGGCCAGAAAGCGGCCATGGACAAAGTTTTGAACAACGGTTTCGGATGTGGACAGTGACATAGCGGGTAACCTCAATCTGATGACTTCGTGGTCTTGTGAACCGTGTGTCAGGCGCTTGCCTGCGCCAGCGTCTCGTGAACGAATTTCTTGCAGAGCCGCTCGCCGGCCTCAAAGCTCTCGAGCGGGTCCAGACTCAGTGCGCTGCGCAGCCAGAAGCCGTCAATCAACGCCGCCGTTTGCCGCGCCGCTTCGGTGGCGTCTGCCGCTGGCAGCACCCGGGCAAAGGAATAGCGCAGGTTGCTGTACAGCCGCGCGTTGTTGATTTGTTGCAGCCGCTGGAGGCCGGGCTCATGCATGGAGCGCGCCCAGAAGCTCAGCCAGGTCTTGGCGGCCAGCGCCGAGCGCTGGAATTCAGAAAAATTGGACTCAATAATGCAGTTTAGCCGCTGTTCCGGGGAGCCGTCGGTCTTCGCCATACGCTCCCGCAATTCCCTGCCCAACTGATCCAGCAAATAACGCAGTGCCGCTTCAATCAGGCCCTGCTTGCCTCCGAAATAATGACTGATAATGCCCGAGGACATCCCCGCCCGTTTGCTGATGCTCACGATGGTGGTGTTCTGCATTCCCAGCTCGGCGATGGACTCCATGGTGGCGTCGATCAACTGCTGCTTTCGTGTGTCTTTAACTCCAACAATCGGCATGGCGGCTTCGCTGTTTTCCGGCTCACATTTTATTAATTGAACGTTCAATTAAAATAAAGGCTACAGAAAAGAAGGTGGGGTTTCAACTTTGGGGCGGTTAGAAATTGAACAGGTGGGGTCGGATTACGGCTTCGCCTAATCCGACACACACGGTCATTTCTTCAGCCGATAATTGGGATCGGTCCAGCATTTCGGCAAGGCTTCACCGGAGGGAAACCCCAGCTCCGACTTTTCATAGAACTCCGGATCCTGGGCTTCCTCACCGTACTGCATACTGCCCTTGATGCGGGTTCTGTGGGGATCGAACAGGGCCGGGATATCCAGCACTTCAATTAAATGGCCAGTGTATTTTTCTGCCACAAACATAGCGCCCTCCTGTCTCTACCAGAAGCTTAGCCCCAAAACCGCAAACAGAACAGCGATTACGCCAGTCTCGCCGTGGCCCGGGGCTTGCGGAACAGCACGTAGTTACCAAGGATCGCCAGGCAGGCCCCCGCCAGCGCGGTACCGCTCCAGACAAACCCTTCCAGCCAGGTCGACACACTCAGGGCCACCACCGGGAACAGGACTGTGGCGTAGCCGGCCTTGTCAGCGCCCAGCTCACGGATAACGGTGATGTAGCTGAAAAACGCCACGATCGACCCGGGAATCGCGAGGAACAGGGTCGCGCCCCAGAACGTTGCACCCTGCGGCATCTCCCATTCAACGCCACTCACCAGGCACCAGATGCCCAGCGCAACGGCACCGTAAAACATCGCCCAGGCATTGCCGGCCAGCAAGGGAATGTTTTCCTCGCGAACCTTCAGGCTGAGCAGGTTCCCCAGGGAAAACCAGAAGGTGCCCGCTGCCGCAAACAGCAGCGCTGGCAGCGCGGCGTTGCCTATCTGCAAATCGTGCCAGAACAGCAGGGCGACACCGGAAATGCCCAGTGTCACCGCCGGATAGATGCGGGGATTGGGACGAATGCCCATGAACAACCACCCATTGAAGGCGTTGAACAGGGCCACCAGGGAAAACACCACTGCCAGCAGGCCACTGGTCATGTTTTCTGCGGCGCGATAGATCAACAGGAAATTGATGCTGTTCAGCGTTAGCCCCTGCAGCGCCAGCCAGCCATGCTGTTTGACGGTCAGCCGTGGCAGTCGCCGCAACAGTGCCAGCCCGCCAAGGGCCACCGCAGCGGCCAGAACAAAGCGGTAGAACACCGAGATATCCACGGCAGCGGATTCGACCTGCAGCCGAATGGCTGTCCAGGTGAGCCCCCAGATCAGAACGGTCAGGGCATAATGAGCACTGATGGGCATGGCAAGACGCTCCTCAATTCAACAGGGACTCCGGAGCATAGCCCGGTCAGTAACCCGTGACTTGTCAGATCCTGTCAAAGGGTGGAAGATTCTTGCGGTAGTGAGGGATAAAGGTGAGGAGACATCAGGAGCCGAACGGAATGGCCACGAGCCGAGACGAAACCAGGGACATTGTCCATGCGCTGACCGCAGCCGGCGCGGCGCCCCGCCGTGTGCTGGAACTGAACGACGGCCGCGCCCTTGCCCACTGGCACAATCACCATGGCGAGGCCCGCTATGAGCGCCCCCGTCATCACGCCCTCAGCATCTACACCCGCGGCGGCGAGCACACCACCCGGCAGGTGAACGGCCAGGCCGTCAGCCATGGTTTTCCCGGTGCGGTCTGCCTGTTTCCCGCCGGCAGCCAGTCGCTCTGGCGCATCAACGGCCCGTTCGAATTCCTGCATTTTTACTTCACCGACCAGGACCTGCACCGCTGCGTCGAACGCACCTGGGACCGGGAGCCCCTGGCCCTGCAACTCGGCGAACGTTACCAGATTGAGGACGATATGATCGCCCAGGCCGGACGCCTGTTGGACATGAGTGAATGGGAATCCGCCAGCCAGCCTCAGGCAATGGATCACCTGGCACACTGGCTGATCGTGCAGATCGCCGGCCGTTATGGCGCCCACACCCTTCCGGAGCCGACCGCCAGCGGGCGATTTTCCCGTTCGCAACAACGTCAGCTGACCCATCGGATTGACGAATCCCTGGGCCAACCCCTGGATTTGGCCACCATGGCCGGCTGGCTCAACCTCAGCCCCTACCATTTCGCCCGCCTGTTCCGCGCCAGCTTTGGGCTGGCGCCCTACCAGTACGTTCAGGAACAGCGACTGCTGCGGGCACGACGTCTGCTACAGAATCCATCCGCCAAGATCATCGCCGTCGCGCTGGCATGTGGCTTCGGCGACCACAGTCAGTTTTCACGGGCATTCAGGCGTCGATTCGGCCAGTCGCCCTCAGACTATCGCCGTCAAGGGTAGCCGCCTCTCACACAACGCCAGCCAGCTCACGAAGATGGTCAAGCTCTTCCCCACCAATAATCACTCCCTGCGCCATGGCCTCCGCCCGCCGCAGGTAGCGCCTTTCCCCGGGCTGTCGGGGCTGGCCCGCCCATACCATTTCCTGCACCAGGGTTTCGGTGCGTTTGGCAAAGTCGCCACCCGCGCCCCTGGAAGGATCAATGACAATCACCAGTTCCCCGGTCCAGGGGGTTTTCGCGCCCGGATAGGGTGACCAGTCGAACTCGAAAGAGAAGTTTCCGCCGGTCAGCGCCGCCGCCAGCAATTCCACCATCATCGACAGGGCAGAACCCTTGTGGCCGCCGAAAGGCAGCAGCGCTCCACCATTGAGGATCGCGGCCGGATCGGTGGTGGGGTTGCCCTGGGCATCCACGCCACAGCAGTTGGGCAGGCTTCTGCCTTCCCGCGCGGCGATCTGCACGTCACCGTGGGCGATGGCACTGGTGGCCAGGTCAAACACCAGGGGATCCGCTCCGGCCCGGGGCGCGGCAAAGCTGATGGGGTTGGTGCCGAACAGAGGCTTTTTACCACCGAAGGGCACCACGCAGGCCATGCTGTTGACGAATGCCAGGGCCACCATACCCTCCCGTGCAAAGGGCTCCACATCCGGCCACAGCGCCGCGAAATGATGGGAATTACGAATCGCGAGCATGGCAATGCCATTGGCCCGAGCCTTCTTCAGCATCAGGTTGTGGGCGGCCTCCAATGCAGGCTGTGCGAACCCGTTGCAGGCGTCCACGACGACAAATCCCGGCGCAACGCTCTCCACTTTCGGGACCGCCTGGCCGTTTACCCAACCACTTCTGAGGGTCGACAGGTAACCCGGTATACGAAAAACCCCATGGCTGAGCGCACCGTCCCGCTGGGCGCTGGCGCAGTTATGGGCCAGGGTGCGGGCCACCGCCGGCGAGGTGCCGTGGTGTTCGAAAATCGTTTTCAGCAACCCTTCCAACTCGTGGAAAGGAATTCGAGTGTCGTGTTCTGAAGCCGCCACTTCAGGTCCTCTCGTCGTCAGAAAAAGCACCCAGGTGAAACTCGATGGCCTGATCCACTTCATCCATGCCACAGACCCGGGGATCGGGGACCGACCCGCCTGCCAGCACCTCCAAGACCGAATGCACCCCACGTGACAGGGATTCCGTGTTGTATCCCCCTTCCAGGACAAACACCAGCCGACCATCACAATGCCGCCGGGCCAGGGTCTGTATTACCCCGGTCATGGCGGCGAAGCCCTCATAGCTGACATTCATTGCCAGATCGAACCAGTGGGCATCAAAGCCCGCTGAGACCAGGATCAGATCCGGTTTGAAGTAATCCGCTGCCGGCACTACGATCTCCTGCAGCGCGCGGAAATACGCCACATCGCCGGCTCCGCCGGGCAGTGGCACGTTCACAGTGGTACCTTCACCGCGACCGGCACCGATATCCTGCAGTGCGCCCGACCCCGGATAGAACGGCGCTGCCCGATGCAGATCAATAAACATCACGTCGGGATCGGCCCAGAAAATATCCTGGGTGCCATTGCCATGATGAGCATCCCAATCCAGGATCAACACGCGCTCGCAGCCCAGTGTCACCTGAGCATGGGCCGCCGCAACCGCAACGTTGTTGAACAGGCAGAATCCCCTCGCCCGCGCCGGTTCGGCATGATGCCCCGGCGGGCGTACCATTGCGAACGCGCTCTCCGTCTGGCCCGCCACCACCGACTCCACTGCAGCTATGGCCGTGCCCGCAGCCACCTCTGCCGCTTCAACACTGCCTGGCGATACCGCGGTGGTGTCGACATCCAGCCAGGCACTTTCATCCCTGAGGGAGAAAATATCGTCCAGGAACGACATGGTGTGAACACGGGCCAGCTGCTCCCGGGTGGCGGCCTGCCCCGCCGCGAACGCCACCCCGGGAATAGGCTCCCGTTTGAGCAGATCCATGATCGCATCCAGGCGTCCGGGATGTTCGGGGTACTTCCATTGCACATTGAGGCCGGACAGGATCGTGCGAATTCGCTTATCCAGACGTCCGGGCAGAAAAGCGGTATTCACATCCGGGAAGTGATTGAGAACCCGCTCATCGTAAAACACGGTGACCACCTTCCGTTCCGTCACAAGGTCCTCCGTATTTCCAGTTCATGAGGTCGCTGCCCTGCATCCAACGCAGGGCCCTGAGCAAAGCATAGTCGCAAATCCCGAAAACACATCCCTCAGGCCGTGGACTTTCCAGTGATAAACCGGGGAAAAGCAAAAATCCGAACAAGCATTCGCATTATTGTCCTTGCAGCCCCACCGAAGGGGGAGACCTGCCGCTATCACCGCTCCCTGCGCGCCCCCGGGTTCCGAATTGAACCCGAACAATTAGTCGCTTTAATCTCTTACCCTGACAAATGCTTTAGCCACGCGGCTCACAACAGTGACCACGGCACCCAAGGAAACCATCATGACCTCAGCAACCGCCGAAAAACTCGACTCCGTGACAACACCACCGGAGACGCCAAAGGCTGACGTGCCCATCCGCCACATGAAGTTCGATTTCAACGCCAGGGATGCCGACCCCAACTTTTACGTGAACACGGAACTGGCGTCCGCCTACTTCGAAGCGTTGTCGATCTTTCTGACCTATGGCGAAGATCTGGTGATCGAGACCGCCCGTTACCATCGCGATTTCCTGACCGACCCGGTGCTGAAACAGCGGGTAACCTCCCTGATCGGCCAGGAAGCGCTGCATTCCAAGGTGCACGAGGAGTGGAACGAAGTGCTGAAGGAGCACCGGTTTCCGGTAACCTTCTACCGTTTCCTGGCCGAGAACGTCTTCAACTACGGGTTCCGGCGGTTTCCGCAACCCCTGCAGCTCTCGCTGATGGCCGGCATTGAGCACTTCACCGCCGTACTGGCGGAATTCATGATGAAGCACGAAGAGAACTTCTTTCACAGTGAGGACGAGAAGCAGCGTGGCCTGTGGATGTGGCACATGCTGGAGGAGTCCGAGCACAAGGACATCGCCTACGATGTTTTCCAGCAGCTCTCGGGCAACTATGCGTTGCGCGTCAGCGGGTTTGCACTGGCCCTGATCACCATCTGGTTCCTGGTTCCCTTGGGCGGCGTACTGATTCCATTCATCCGCCGGCCGCGCAACCTGATCAGCCTGCGGTTCTGGAAAGATGCCAAGCGCAGCCTTGATCTGCTGATCGGTCGCGGGGATGGCGTCTATGGCAGCACCCTTGGCCATGTCTTCGATTACCTGCGCCCGGGATTTCACCCCAACGACCACGATACCTCCGAGTATCTCGCCTACTACAAAGAGCGTCTGCTCAATCCCGAGACCGGTCTGCTGACACCTTACCTGCTCAAGGAAATCGTCCCGCCGGTGCGGGCGTAATTCCCGCACGGCAGGCCCTTAAAACCACAGAATTCAAAGACGGTCACAACACATGGCAACTTCAAACACCAACGCCTCCGCCGCGGACACTGTCTACGACACCTTTATTGTCGGCGCGGGCATTTCCGGGCTGGCCACGGCGATCAAGCTGAAGAAAACCGGCTACCACAACTTCAAAATCATCGAGAAGGCCAGCCGGGTCGGTGGCACCTGGCGGGAAAACACCTACCCCGGCTGTGGCTGCGATGTGCCTTCATCGCTCTATTCCTACTCATTTGCCCCGAGCAGCAAGTGGAGCAACCTGTTTGCCAAACAGCCGGAAATTCTGGATTACCTGGAAAACGTCAGCGACGACTTCGGCATCACCCCGCTGATCGAGTTCAACAACGAACTGAACCGCGCCGCCTGGGACGACGAACGCCACCTCTGGCGACTGGATACCAGCAGCGGTCAGTACCTCTCCAGAACCGTGGTCTTCGCTACCGGTCCGATCACCGAATCAAAGATCCCGGCGATTCCGGGTCTGGAAAGCTTCAAGGGCGAGATGTTCCACTCCGCCCGCTGGAACCACGATTACGACCTGACCGGCAAGCGTGTTGCCGTCATCGGCACCGGCGCCTCGGCGATACAGTTCGTGCCCCGTATCCAGCCCCAAGCGACGGAACTCCATGTTTTCCAGCGCACAGCCCCCTGGGTGCTGCCCAAGCCCGACATGCAACTGGGTGACACCAGCAAGCAGGTGATCGACCGGTTCCCGGCGATCCAGGGCACCTGGCGCAAGGCCGTCGCCGGTTCTCTGAATGTGATCAATTTCGGCCTGCGTAACCCGACCTTCCTCAAGCCCGTCAATGTGGCCGCCAGGCAGTTGCTGAAGCTGCAGATACGGGACCCGGAACTGCGCAAGGCGGTGACCCCGAATTTCGACATCGGCTGCAAGCGCATCCTGTTTGCCAACGACTATTACGACGCCCTGCAGGCCGACAACACCTCGCTGATTCCCAGCGGGCTGGTGAAAGTGGAAGGTAATACGGTCATCGCCGCCAACGGCGAACGCCGCGAAGTGGATGTGATCATCTGGGGCACCGGGTTCGACGTTTCCCACCCGCCCATCGGCAACAAGGTGTTCAACGCCAACGGGGAACGCTGGGCCGACCTGTGGAAGAGCAGCTCGCCGGAGGCGTACCTGGGCACCACACTGGAGAATTCGCCAAACGCCTTCCTGATCCTGGGCCCCAACGTGCTGGTGTATGACTCATTTATACGGCTGGCGGAGGCACAGCTCGACTACATCATTGACGGGCTGTGGAAGATCAGGGAAAAGCGGATCAGCAAGCTGAGCATCAAACCCTCGGTGCTGAAACAGCACAACCAACGGGTCCAGAAGAACCTGCAAACCACCGTCTTCAATGCCGGCGGCTGCAGCAGCTACTACCTGGACCAGAACGGCCGCAACTTCGCCGCCTGGCCCTGGTCACTGAGCGCCCTGAAGCGCCGGCTGAACGTATTCAGGCTGAAAGACTACGATGTAGAGTTCGCCGGGAAGGCCAAAGCTCACGCTGTATCTGACCAACCCTTAAAGCGGGCACCGGTTCAGGAAGAAGTCTCCAGTTTGTCCTGAGTGCGGAACTCGAAATCGCTGGCGTCGTGCCGCTCATGGAGCTGGCTCGACGGCTCGCCCCAGGCCCGGTTGACCATACGGCCACGCTGCACCGCCGGGCGCTTGGCGATCTCATCCGTCCAGCGAACCACGTTGGTGTAGGTATGGGCTTCCAGGAATTCCGCCGCTTCGTAGACCTTGTTCTTGACCAGCGCCCCGTACCAGGGCCAGATCGCCATATCGGCAATGGTGTATTCATCGCCGGCAATGTACGGTCGGTCCGCCAGCTGGCGATCCAGCACATCCAGTTGGCGTTTCACTTCCATGGCGTAGCGATTGATCGGGTATTCGTATTTCTCGGGGGCGTAGGCATAGAAATGACCAAAACCGCCACCCAGCATCGGCGCACTGCCCATTTGCCAGAACAGCCAGTTCATACACTCGGCGCGACCGGCAACGTCTTCGGGCACAAAGGCGCCAAACTTCTCGGCGAGATACAGCAGAATCGACCCTGATTCGAACAACCGCACCGGCGGAATGGTGCTGTAGTCCATCATCGCCGGAATCTTGGAATTCGGGTTTACCTCCACAAAGCCACTGCCGAACTGTTCCCCATCGTTAATCCGGATCAGGTGGGCGTCGTACTCCGCCCCCTCAAAACCAAGGGCCAACAGCTCTTCCAGCATCACCGTCACCTTCACGCCGTTGGGTGTGGCCAGGGAATACAGCTGCAACGGATGCTTGCCCACCGGAAGCTCTTTGTCATGGGTCGGGCCGGCAATGGGACGGTTGATATTGGCAAACGCGCCACCGCTGGCGGACTCCCATTTCCAGACTTTGGGTGGGGTGTAGGTGTTATCGGTCATACATCGGCCTCTTCTCGAGATGTGGATGAATAACGGTCACTGTACCGGAAAACACGATGGTGTCACGGGCAACCGTCCGGCAATGCATGCCACCAGCCCATCTACGCCTAATGGCTTACTCAATAAGGTGGCCGATTGTCGCGGCCTGGTCTAAGTTAACCGGGATTAAACAGTGCCATAAGAACAACCGTTCCGACCAACGAGTAAGGACACCGTTATGAATAAGCGCCAGTTCCTGAAATCCGCCACGGCGATGCTTGCCGCCGCGACCCTCGGGGTTTCCCTCACTGCCCGGGCCGAGGGGAACTACATCATGGGAACCGCAACCACTGGTGGCACCTACTACCCGGTAGGGGTCGCGATCTCCACCCTGATCAAGGTCAAACTTGAGCCCACCCAGAATATCTCCGTGTCTGCCATCAGCTCCGCCGGCTCCGGCGAGAACCTGAAGCTGATGGACGAGGACCAGATCCAGTTTGGCATTCTCCAGGGCCTCTACGGCGCCTGGGCGTGGGGTGGCAGTGGTCCGGTACCCAAGGCTTATAAAAACCTGAGGTCCGTGTCCATGCTGTGGCAGAACGTGGAACATTTCGTGGTTCGCAGCAAACTGGCCGACAGCGGCACCATTGCCGACATGGCAAACCTCTACGGCGAGAGCTTCTCCATCGGCGCCCGGAATTCCGGTACCGAGGGATCAGGCCGCTTCATTCTCGGCAAGCTGGGCGTTGACCTGGAAGCCATGGATATGGCCTATCTCGGCTATGGCCCCAGTGCGGATGCCCTGCAGAATGGCAACATCGACGGCATGAATATTCCAGCCGGGGTGCCGGCTTCCGCAGTCACCCGGGCCTATGCCAACATGGGTAATGACATCACCACCCTGAATTTCACCGCAGAGCAGCTGGCCCAGGTGAACAGCGAATTCGAACTCTGGTCCCCGTACGAAATCCCGGCGGGCACCTATCCCAATCAGGACGAGGTGATCAACACCATTGCCCAGCCCAACATCCTGGCGGTGCGGGATGATGTCTCGGAAGAAGATGTCTACCAGATCACCAAAACCATCTACGAGAACCTGCCGTTCCTTAACAATATCCACGCGGCCACCAAGGCCATGGCGCTGGAAAAGGCCATTGTCGGCCTGCCCATGCCACTGCACCCCGGGGCGGCACGGTTCTACAAGGAACAGGGCATCGAGATTCCGGACCGTCTGATCGCGGAATAGGGGCACGTACCTGAGTGAGTAACGCAGCCCCCGACCAGGATCCGGAACTAGACAGCCGGCTGGAAAAGATCCGCGAGGAAAGCCCAACCGAGGCGCCCGAGCGGTTGGATCACCCGGTCATTGGCCGGGTGATTTTTGTGCTGGCCATTGGCATTGCCCTCAGCCATCTCTGGTTCAATACTTTTTCCACGCTCTCAGAGCTGTGGACATCCGCCCTGCATTTCGGTCTGTTTGGCCTGCTGTGTGCCCTGGCCATGCCCATGGTGCGCAGCGACCGGCCCGGTACCCGGCGGCTGGTGTTCTCGGTTGACCTGGTGCTCGGACTACTGGCCCTGGGCTGTGCCCTCTACCTGATCGGGTTCGAGGATGCGCTGTACGACCGCGGGGTGGTGTTCTCCACCGCTGACTGGGTCGTGTCCATCCTTGCGGTAGTGCTGGTGCTGGAGTTCGCCCGCCGCACCACCGGCTGGTTTATCCCCTGCCTGTGCATCGTGGCGCTCACCTACGTGGCCTGGTGGGGCCAGTACGTGGAGGGCATATTCAATTTCCCGGGGCTGACCTGGGAAACGGTGCTGTTTCGCTCCTACATTGGTGGTCAGGGCATGCTGGGCTCCATTGCCCGCATCTCCTGGACCTACGTGTTCATGTTCATCCTCTTCGGCGCATTCCTGGTGAAATCCGGCGCCGGGGACTTCATCATCGACCTGGCCCGCTGCGCCGCTGGCCGCTTTATCGGCGGCCCCGGGTTTGTGGCGGTGTTTTCGTCAGGCCTGATGGGCTCGGTGTCCGGCTCCAGTGTGGCGAATACCGTGTCCACCGGGGTGATCACCATTCCGTTGATGCGCAAGGCGGGTTTCCCGGCCCGGTTTGCTGGCGGCGTGGAGGCCGCGGCATCCACCGGTGGCCAGCTGATGCCCCCGGTCATGGGTGCCGGGGCCTTTATCATGGCGTCCTACACCCAGGTGTCCTACGTCACCATCATCGGCGTGGCGGCGCTGCCGGCGTTGTTGTACTTCCTCTCCGTGGCGATGTTTGTCCGCATTGAGGCCAAACGCAGCCATGCCGTCAAACTGGAAGATGAGGACGCCGATAGCTTTGCCCAGGTCCTCAAGGGAGGCTGGCATTACCTGTTGCCGCTGGTCATCCTGGTGGCCGCGCTGATCTACGGCTTTACCCCGACCTACGCCGCCGGTATTGCCATTATCTCGGTAGTGGTGGCGTCCTGGCTGACCAAAAACCCGATGAAGCCAAGGGACATCCTGGACGCCCTTGCCCAGGGCAGCCGCAACATCATGACCACCGCGATCCTGCTGATCACCGTGGGGCTGATCGTGAATGTGATCTCCACCACCGGTATCGGTAACACCTTCTCATTGATGATTACCGACTGGGCCGGTGGCAACCTGCTGATCACCATCGCGCTGGTGGCCCTGGCATCCCTGATCCTGGGCATGGGGTTGCCGGTCACCGCCGCCTATATCGTGCTGGCCACCCTGTCGGCGCCAGCCATCTATGGCCTGATCGCCCAGAGCCAGCTGCTCGAGTTGATGGTCAGCGGTAACCTGCCGGAGGAGGCCAGGGCCATCTTCATGCTCACCGCGCCGGACAGCATGAACCTGCTCAATGCCCCCATGGATATGGCAACCGCCACCCAGTTGCTGGCGGATGTGCCGGACACCTTCAGCACCCAGCTGCAGGAACTGGCGCTGTCGCCCCATGTCCTGACCATGGCACTGGTGTCGGCCCACATGATCATCTTCTGGTTGTCCCAGGATTCCAACGTGACGCCGCCGGTCTGTCTCACCGCGTTCGCGGCAGCGGCCATCGCCGGCACCCCCGCCATGCGCACCGGGCTGACCGCCTGGAAGATCGCCAAGGGCCTGTACATCATCCCGCTGCTGTTTGCCTACTCGCCC
This sequence comes from Marinobacter alkalisoli, assembly GCF_045449795.1. Lineage (NCBI taxonomy): Bacteria > Pseudomonadati > Pseudomonadota > Gammaproteobacteria > Pseudomonadales > Marinobacteraceae > Marinobacter > Marinobacter alkalisoli. The sequence goes on along the minus strand of NZ_JBJJLB010000002.1, from coordinate 12,820 downwards.
CTGGTGTCGGGTACACCGGCCGAGGCCATCAAGGTGTTTACCTTTGCGCTGTTCGGGATTTACGCGATTGTTGCCGGCATGGAAGGGTATCTGGAACATCGCCTGTCCTGGTGGCTGCGACTGCTGATGTTCCCCGTAGGCGCGCTGATGTTATGGCCCCATGGCATGATCTGGATCGACCTGGCCGGCCTGGTGGTCTTCCTGGCGTTGCTGGTCTGGAGTGCCCGGCGGGGTATGGGCATGCCGCACGCCGCCACGGCCTGAGTGACCCATCATGAGTCTTCCGGAGATCCTGGCCCTGGTGGCCATTGGCGGTGTGGCGGGTTTTATCAACGTGCTGTCCTCGGGCGGGTCCATGCTGACGCTGCCGCTGCTGATGTTTCTCGGGCTGCCCGCCCAGATTGCCAATGGCACCAACCGGGTGGCGATCACCCTGCAGAGCATCACGGCGGTAGGCAGTTTTTTCCGGGCCGGTCACCACAATCTGGCGGTCAGCATCCGCCTGTCCATCCCGGCAGTGGCCGGTGCCCTCCTGGGTGCCTGGACAGCCACCTGGATTCCCCGGCAAATCTTCGAGGGCGTGCTGATTGCCGCCATGATCGGCGCCTCCATTTTCATGCTGCTGCCACAGCCGAAGCTTGATACCCGCCCCCTGACGCCGGAGCGGCTGGGCATTCCCGAATACCTCGCGCTTTTCCTGATTGGTCTCTACGGTGGTTTTATCCAGGTCGGGGTTGGGGCGCTGTTCGTTGTGGTTCTCTACCGCATGCTGAAGATCGACCTGCCCCAAGTGAATGTCATCAAGGTTTTCATCATTCTGATCTACACCCTGCCCGCCCTGGCGATCTTCGCCTTCAACGACCAGGTGTTCTGGGGCATGGGGCTGGTGCTGGCACTCGGGAACATGGCCGGCGCCATCGTGGCGGTGCGGGTGAATATGGGAGTCCGTGGCGCGCAGTGGATCAAGTGGCTGACCCTGGTGATGGTGGCGATCATTCTGGTGCGACTGATCTGGTAAGCATTGTGCGCTCGCCCCGGTCGCGAAAAACCTGGGCCAGGCGCTCAACCCCTGGGCCGATGGCTTCGCTGTCCGCGAAAATCAGATAAAAATCAGCCAGACGTTCACCACCACGCAATGGCAGGGGCTTCAGAACGCCCGCTTCCAGTTCGTGGCGGATCTTGTCCGCTGCCAGCCAGGCAAAACCATACCCGCGGGATACTGCACCAATCAGGGTCGCCATGTTGGTGACCGTCCACCGCTGCGCCACATCCACAGTATGGGTTTTGTCGCTGCGCTTAACGGAGGTATCGCGCACAACAACGTGCCGGTGCTTACGCAGGTCACGCAGCGACAATTCACGCTCAAGCTGGTGCAGGGGATGATCGGGATGCGCGACCGGGACAATGCTCGCACTTCGCTGCAAGATTTCACCGCGATAGCCCGGCGGGACCTTGGGCAGAATCGCCAGGTCGACCTTGCCTTGCTGCAGGAGTTCCGCGCCGCCATCGAGTACTGTTTCGTACAGATTGACCCGGGTCTGGGGACTGATTTCCCCGAATGCATCAAGACACTCAAGCGTTAGCCAGGTCGGGAACAGTACCTCCACCGCTATCGCAATTTCACTCTCCCAGCCTGCGGACGCCCTGACAGCTGCCCGCTCCATGCCCAGGGAATCCTCCAGCAACTGACGCGCCCGCTGGTAAAGCATTTGGCCGACCGGAGTCAGCACCGCTTTCCGCCCCTGCATGGAGAACACTTTCACATCCAGTACGTGCTCCAGCCTCTGCACTGCATAGGTGATGGATGACTGGCTCTTGTGCAGCGCCTCGGCAGCCTGGACGTAGCCCCCCGCGTCAACAACGGCGACCAGGCTGCGCCATTGCTCCAGGCTGATATGCGGAGTAGGGGTTGGTTTGGCACTCATACATCATCTCATTCGATGGTTTTAAGCCATTATTTACATTTTTATATCGAATCAATCAATGCTGAAATACTGACTGTCGATCATCATCCTATTGGAGGGGACAGCACCATGAGCACCTTACTGAAGATCCAGAGCAGCATCTTTAATGGCCAGGGGCAGTCATCCGCCCTCGCCACCCGCTTCGCCGAAGAGTGGCTGGCAAAGAATCCGGACGGGAAAGTCGTCACACGCGATCTGACCCAAGACCCGGTTCCGCACCTCAGCCTGGACCGCTTCCAGGCATTCATTACCAAACCGGATGAAATGACCGGGGAACAACGCCGGATCGTTGCCTACTCGGACGCATTGATTGAAGAAGTGAAGAATGCCGATGTGATCGTGCTTGGCGTGCCGATGTATAACTTCAATGTGCCATCCATACTACACGCCTATTTCGACCACATAGCACGCGCTGGCGTCACATTCCGCTATACAGAGAATGGCCCCGAAGGGCTGATTACCGGAAAGAAGGCCTACGTATTCATCAGCCGTGGCGGAATCTACGGTGAGGATCACTCCCAGACCAGTTTCCTGCGTGAGATTCTGGGATTCATTGGCATCATCGATGTGGAGTTCATTCACGCCGAAGGCCTGGCGCTGGACGAAAGCCACAAGGCTAAAAGCCTGACCGCAGCGGAGAACCGCATCGGCCAGTTGCTGAGTGCTTAAAGGTGAAGGGGGGCAGCGCCATGAAAAACACAACACACGGTTCATTGGCCTGAACTGAGTGACTGCCCCGCTGCCCCTTTCCGGACCCACCTCCCCCCATCATCAGGCCCCGAGCGAGTCTTCCTCAACCTCGGCACCGCATGTGGCCTGAGCCCGTTCCGCGAGCATTTCCAGTGCCTGCTGTGGCAACTCCAGTCCGAACAACTCCCGGAGAAGGTCGGGCATCGTCGCTGGTTGAATGGAGCGTTTTTCCGGCGGCTCGCCCGGACGGAAAACTTTCAGCTCACAGTCGGTCAACGCATACCGGACATCTCCACCATTACGCTGCGCGACAATCCGACGCACGAAGGGTGACTCCGCGCGTGTCGCTACATTGTAGTTGTGTTCTTCGTAATCCACCCGGTAATAGGGCTCCTCGCTGAACTGGTAGAGATTGAACCAGCCATCGTTCCTGAGATAGCGCAGCAGCCATCGGCCAGCGTCGGTCCTCTCCAAACGATAAGTCCAGTGGTCATGGGAAATCTCGACCCCGTCCTTCAGCTGGATGGGTTCCCGAGGCCCGGTATTACCGACGCCGACATCCACATGCCAATCAGTTCCATCGATCCTGACATTGAGGCATGTGTGGCCAATAGCGGTCAGTTCACGTTCATCGGCCCCCATCAGCATGCGCGCACTGCGGCCAGTCACATGGAACCCGAGCCGGTCCAGTACGGTAGCAAACAGGATATTCTGCTCATGGCAGTACCCGCCGCGACGACGGTAAACCAGCTTGTCCTGAAGGCTAGCCAGGTCAAGCCGGATCTCCCCGCCGGTGATAACATCCAGGTTCTCGAATGCAATTGCGTCCAGATGCGCCCGCTGCAAGTCGCGGAGGGTTTTCTCGGTTGGCTCGGTTGACCCCTGATAGCCAATCCGTGCCAGGTACGCTTTCAGATCGAGCAATTCCGATTCCCAAAGCCCCTCGCGGGCACTTCCAGTGATCAACGCAAGTCCGGTTTGCCCGGGTACATGTTCGCTCATGGCTCCACTCCTATGTATTGAATTACGGTGGCCATAAGCGTAAAAGTTAAAGTTAACTTTAAGTCAAGAGCTGATTTCAAAATGCGTCACGCCAACCCCAAACAGACAACACTGACCATCGGAGACGTCGCCGATCGCGCCGGCCTGGCAACGTCTGCCCTGCGCTTCTATGAATCCCGTAAGTTGATCAAGAGCACCCGAAACGCCAGCGGTCACCGCCGCTATGCGCGGGACGTGCTCAGGAGGGTGGCTATCATCAAGGTGGCCCAGCGGGTCGGTATCCCTCTGGAGGAGATCGCGGAGGCACTGTCGTCGCTACCTGACGGCCGTACACCTACCGCGTCCGACTGGCAGCGGCTGTCGGATGCGTGGCGCAACAGCCTGAGCGAACGCATCGACAAGCTGAGCAAGCTACGGGATGAGCTTGATGGTTGTATCGGTTGTGGCTGCCTGTCGCTGAAGAGCTGCCCTTTGCGCAACCCCGCTGATATCGCGGCGGAGGAAGGACCAGGAGCACGACTGTTCGATACAAACTGAAGGTGAACGGGTGGCCGGTGGAAGGCCGTCTTTCAGGGCGCAGTATTATGCATCATTCATTGACCTTTCTTTTCGCAACTCGGTTCGCCAGCGAACAGACCATGCGAAGCCAACAATCTACCCTGAACTGAGAAGAAGCAAAGGAGTCGCCTCCGCAAGAAGTTATACAGCGCGCCACACGGAAGGCAAACAAGCGCGATTTCGGATATGTGAAAAGGAGTATCTACTCGTGAACAATATCGTCTACATCGTCGGTGCAGTAGTTATCGTGGTAGTGATTCTTTCCTTTCTTGGTATTGGCTAGGACTTCGCTATTACGGATATTCTCTAGAGACCCTTAAGTGCCTGCGATTGCCATGCATTCGCAGGCACTACTTCCACGCGCTTGTCGAGTGGAGTGCCTCGTTAGCATCAGCTATCTGATACTGGTTAAACACTTGAACGCCATGTTGGCGTAGCAAAGCGGCTGTAACCCCCATACCGGGAGTTTTTCTACCTGAGAAGCTCCCGTCGTAAACGGCTGAACTTCCGCAGGAGGGGCTAAATTCTGCAAGTACTGCAATTTTGATATTGAACTTATTGCATAAATCCAAAGCAATAGAGGCACCAGCTAAAAAATCACGAGTTACCGTGCCCCCATCTTTTTCAACAACATCAGCTTCGCCTTTTAACACATTGTCTCCATTGCCTTTGAAAATCTCCGCTGGCCTCCTGGGAATACTCATCCCTGCCTCGACTTCGGGGCAGACAGAAATAACTCGCCCCTCAGATAGCCACTGCTCAACAATCTGACCAGTCACGGCAAGGCTTCCACCATCATATCGAACCCTTTTCCCTAAGAGGCAGGCACTCATTAACACTTTTCTCAAATCACTAGCCTCCAGTACAACGCGAAGCGCACCGGCGGCCTTTATGGAGCAAAGCGGAGAAAAGGCCGGCCGAGTGCCGAGTATTGTTAGCTGATAAACTCAGACATTGCCGAATCACTGGCAGAACCCTCTGCAAGCCCAGCCTTTACACCAGCTCTATTGCGCTCCGGGTGGTTTTGGCTTGCCTTAACCTGTCCTGTGAGAGTTTCAATTCTGATCTCGATACCGACGATGGCTTTAACCAAACGACTGGTGAACTCGGAAGGAGCATCATCTACAGACCATGGATTTTCTCTACTGGACTCGTGAAGATCCGTTAACTGATGAAGATGCTCTTTCAGCCAGGCGTGCTCCTGAAAGATCAAACCCTTGCCTTGCGCATGGACAGCCAGATAGTTCCATGTTGGAACAACCCGACCCGTTTCCGCTTTGGTTTCATACCAGGATGGTGATACGTAGGCATCCGGCCCCTGAAAAATCGCAAGAACCGAAGCACCGTTCTCAATTCGCTGCCACACAGGATTCACACGAGCCACATGGCATCTCAGCGTTCCAAGTGGGTGGTCTTCGCTGCAACTGAAATGGAAGGGCAGGTGATTTGCGTCGATACCATCACTGTCAGCAACCACCAGCACACCAAAACTGTATTCCCTGATGTACTGCTGAAGTTTGTCCTGGTTTTCTTCTCTAAAATGGCTAGGGACTAGCATTTTTCTATCTCTCTCGGGGGGTATTGATACAGATAACGCTAGCCGTCGCTGTGACTGGCATGGTTACGTCTATTCAGCCCAGCACAGTTGGCGGCAAATAAATGGTGAATTCATTCAAAGGCTCGATGAGCACGCTGTATGGGGTGCGCTGTTCTGACTCTGAAACAATTCCAAGATTGGATAGCAGTCGAAACTTTGCTGATTTCAGAGTCGCTGGTTTCACCTGCAACTCCTTGTGCCAAACCCTATAAGTACCAAGCTTGCCATCCCTACGATAATAAAAGCCAGCAAGGGGGTGAGTCAGGTAAACCAGAGCGGACTCTGAATCAGGAAACCCTGGGAAATCGAAAGTGTCTTCTTCTGATTGGCTCAGTTCAACAGCCGCTTCCGCCCATTCTGACTCTGTGGTCATCTCATACTTTTCATACAGGCCCGTGCATTTGTTGAGTCTGCAATCGAATCTAACCTTTCCGGCATGCCAGGGCAGATTCCACAGGTATCTGGGTACTAGAAGAGTCCATGAATCCAGTGTGGTACCAAGAAACCAAACGCATCGTTCACCTGTCTTCTTATCGATAATGTATATGCGATAGTTGGTTTGGCCCATCGTGAATTTTGGGAACGGTAAAACCGCCGACGTAAAATCAACATCCACGAATGGCACGACCGATATCAGTCCCAGCGTTTGTCCATCAACCTGAATAGTGTCTAACTGGAACCTATCTGGGAAAACGCCGCTAAACCTGTCGGCAGGGACAGCATACGTAATTATGGCGAAGTGCTTTAAGCCGCATAGAACGTCGATGCCTTTAGGCTTTGGCCTCTCCGTCACACAATCTTCGAATTTTCTGAATTCCTGCAAAGTAATATCCTGAAATTTAACGCTGGCGCACCGGGGACTTTGACGCAGCGACAAGGGCGTCCGAGTGCAGCGTTTGGTTAACTGGTTTGCGTAGTATTGAGGAATGCCAACTGCCAGCCCGCTACACCCTCTCTCGCAACGGCATCTTCTTCCCCAACGAACGAAATGCAGGGCTTTCATCCGCAAGATTCTGACCCATGGCTGGACCGCCGTTCCTTGGCGACCAGCATATAGGAAGCCTAGAGCGAGCCCATTAGAACCAAAGCCTTAACCTCCTCGGCCGTGAGCGCACCGCTGTACAGGCGTACATCATCCACCCGACCGCCTAGAAAGGGGTCGGCCTCAAACTGGGAACGCCCCAGCCAGGCTTGGTCGAGCACACCCAGTTGGGCGGGGGTCGGTCTTATTGACTCATGGCGAGCGACCGCCTCGCCATTAACGTAGAGCACGGCGGTTTGCCCGGACAGGGTGATGGCCAGGTGCATCCATTCCCCGATAACCGGCGATCCGCCACACAAGCGATCGTCCAGACTTATATGGTCGTGCCCTTTCCCCACTCCGAGCTTGGTGATGATAAAACACACCTGCTCGCTGTCATTGTACGGCACCAGAGTCATGAATCGCAGGGTATCGGCACCGATATCAAACAGCCGTTGCCATGGCTTGGCCTCATCCAGGTTGACCCAGCCCGCCATCGTGAAATCACTCAGATTGGAAAACAGACTTGAATCGAGTTCGACGACATCATCGACACCATCCAGAACCAACGCCTGCCCCAGGACACCATTGGCACTGTTTTCTTCCAGGTTGTCGAAAGTCAGGTGCAGCAACAACTGATGCCCCGCTGTCACGGCGACGCGGTTCGACGGCTCGCTTTCTCCCTCCGGCGAGATGGCGGTGACCTGATAGAAATATTCTTTGCCGTCCTGAACATCGATATCAGTATGCGTCAGGAGTTCTTCGGCGCCTCGTTCGGCGATCACGTCGTAGGGCCCCTCCGCCGCTTCGGCGCGTTTCAGTCGGTAACTTTCCGCACCCGTCGCGCCCCACCAGGACAGCACGATCTCACCGCTCAGCACGGTCGAGGTCAGCCCACGCGGCGCTCCGCCCGGTGGAAAGGGATCCCGCGATTCGGTCAGCGTACCCCAATACGGTTGATCGGCCCCATTGCCGCGGTACTCGGGCGCTAGCTTCTCAGCCATTTTCCTCGACCAGGGTGCGGCGATGCCCAGGCGGTTTTCATACTGGTTGACGATCAGCGCCCAACCGGGCCGTAAATGGCCACGCGGCCAGCTCGATATGACCGTGTGATTGACGTTGACGCAGTTGTTGTAGGGCTTGAAGGGAACCTCTTCCATCAGGTTGTACTTGGCGATGTATTCGGACATCGCCAATAGTTGGTAGTTGTTGTAGGCGAACAGGTCGTCCCCCTGGTTCAGGGCCATCTTGCCGATCACGCCGAACAGGGCCATGCCCAGCGTTGTATGACCCTGGTCGCGACCGCTTTCCTGATATTGCCCCATGTTGCCCGGGTGTCTATAGACCATCAGGTAATCCAGAGCGCCGTTGCCTATCCCCCCGTAGAAGTAATCCAGGCCTTCCCGGTAGATGTCTTCCCGGTCCGTGAAAATTCCGATGGACATGATCGAGGCAATGTTGGCCAGATCCCAGTTGGCCCAATAATAGGAATTACAGGTACCGTTATGACGATTGAGGAAATCTTTGCTAACCGGATAAAACAGGTTTAACAGCATGTCGGCAAAGCGCTGCTGGTCCGCCTCGCTCCAGCCATCGTATGTCCGCAGGATGTCCGCGACGTTTACCAGTTGATACGTATAAAGTCCGATCAGGGCTCTGTCGTGGCCGCTGACGCTCTTCAGATCAGATGCCCATGCATTCAAGAAGCGAACCGCCTGGTCGGCATAGGCCGTATCGCCACTGATCTTCCAGCGGATCACCGAGGCATGGGACGCCCAGATATCGCCAAAGAGTTGCGCGAAGTTTTGATCGGGGGCGCCTCGTATTAGATGTTCCAGCGTCCGGGGATACCGGCCCAATCTGGAGTACCCGTCACCGATAAACGCCTGCCAGCCAGACAGCCAGGGCTCCTCTTCCCCGGTCACCTTGTCACGCATGCGGTCGAAGTCCGCATCGGTGCTCAGGACACCGGGGTGCTTGAATCCTTCATCAGGGAGCGGTGGTGTTTCCGGCTCGGTGGGGAGCGGTGGTGCTTCCTGCTCGGTCGGCGTATCGTCGGCACTGGTATTGGCCAGTTCGTCGGGCGTCCCGGAAGAAGTGTCGTAACATCCGCTGAGTAAAACACACACCAAAACCATTAACTGCAGGGGGACCAGCGAACGGCAGGAACTAAGGTAGGACATCAAACCATCACCTTTCATCTAATTGAACAAACTTCCGTGGTAAATGTTTTTTCGGCGACCCGTGTCCGGTTACATCCGCGACGAAAACCACCATTTCAAAACATCGGCTGATACGCGAGCTTCCGTACATGACCTTGTTCACTACTCAATAATAAAAAAAGCGGCTAAAACTAGCATACGACGATACAGCGTCATAACGATCTGTATTTATTTCGAGGATTAGTTCACGTTATTTGCGAGGTTAAAAATCTCATCCAATCACAGATAAGCAAGTAAATTCGATGTTGGACGAAGCCGCTACGCGGCAGAGGTCTAAGTCATCTGTACTGCTCTGAGTTCCTTCCATTTCGGGAGGGTCTCAGCTTGACTAGTGCCTGTCACTCTCTCCGTGGGTAACTCGGGAACCTAACGCCGCCATAACTGGATTTTGTAAAGCGCAGCGTAACAAAATCCCATGTTTATAACTTTTTTAGATTGCAAGACTCCGTTGCTCGAATTGCCGAGTTCAACTCATTGAATTCATAATTCCAATCATTATTCCATTTTATTTCTTCGCTGGGATGATTGTCTTTTGCTTTCTTGATAAACATTTTCCTCTCAACTAAGGCTGCAATGATTTTTTCTTGGCTAATATCTGACATATAGCAAGGTACATAGCTTGCCCCAGAATTCCGTCCTCCTAATATAGCAATAACTGCTCGTGATGTGCTTGTTTCATGGAGAGTGCTTAAAAGTATATCTAAATTTTCCTCTAGACTGTCAATGTGAAGATAGCCTTTATCTCCATTATCAGTGTAAAAACCAGATAGCCAGTATGCTGAGCGCATTCTAACCTTTTTTGAGTGATTGGATGATGCTATAGAAATTAGTGCTGGTATGTATTGATCAGGCGTATAGCCCTCAATAGCTTTATTCATGGGTATATGCCAGCGGGGCTCAACAGATATAGCCTTTATAATTGAATCTTCAAGATTTATGGAGTCACCGGAATTTGAAAAATCAGGCATTAAGTAGAATGATATTAAAACCAGAAGCCTTATATAAATCATGAGAATATCAAATATGTAATGCGAAGCACACCGACGCCACGCGAGTGGCCTCCGGTGCTATGTATTGTTAAGGGTTCGGTCACCCGGTTACAAATGCAAACCGAAGATCGAATACTTACTTTCGATACTGCCGACCAACTCAATCTATGCAAACAACGTGTCATTTTAACGCTCAGGGAATTGCCATCCGCTACAATTACCGGCGTCGTCCGAGCATGCCTCAAAAACCGCTACGGCAGAAAAAAATAGAAGTAACGAGGACGTCACAATAGATAACGCTTTTAGTCGAAAGCTGTCCTTGCTGCCACGCCAAAGTTTGATTGATGCTCTCAAACCACCGATGAAGAACGCAACACAGATATAGGCAATGAAGCCCTTAATGATCAGTTCTGTAAAGCCAGCAGGACCGTCACCACGAATCACTGTTGCACTTCTCAAAATCGGCGCCAGGAGAGAAGCATTGATTGAATTGTAAATAAAGCATACGAATACGCTTCGGTGCTTGTTTTCGCTATCGGATTCGCCCATACCAACCCTTAACGCCCAGTTCAGTGGCGGGCCGCGCAGCGGGCTGTCCGCTGCAACTGGTTGTTATCCGGGGTCATGAAACGCGACACGGAGCTAACCGACATCTTCGAGGAAGCCAAGTACGCGCTTGGTCAGCAACGCCGCTGCGCCCTCGTCGTACGATGCGAGGCTGCTGTCGGCGAACAGGTGCGCCTCCCCCGAATAGAGGAAGAGTTCGGCCGCAGCGTTAGTGTCGACAATGGCTCGGGCCGTATCGAGGTCTCCTTCTTCCACGAAGAACTTGTCACGGTCCATCCCGTGGATCTGGACCCGAACTCCGCGAGGCCAAGCTTGGCCAAACTCCAAGGGCGGGACACATGCATGAAACAGGAGCGCACCGACCGCGCCAGCGCGGGTCTGAGCGAGCTTCTGCGCAGGCAACACGCCGAGCGAGAAGCCAGCGAAGACGAGATCACGGGGCAGCCCTTCCGCAGCCTCAACGCCGCGCTCTATGAACGTGCCGAACCCAATTTTCTGGGCGTGTGAAACGCCCTTCCCCAGATCATCGAACACAAAGCCATTATACAAGTCCGGGATGTGTACGGTGTGACCCGCCCGTCTTAGGCTATCGGCGAACTCGTGGACTCCGGATGTCAGTCCTTGCGCGTGATGAAACAGAAGTACCTGCGCCATGTTTGATTCCATTCCTTGTCAATCGTTGGACTACGTGTCGATCACTGCGGGTGCATCAACGGTATTGATCCACATAACGAATGATATGGACTCCCCCTCCTCCCAAGGCATCCGTGTGGCACGAATTGTTAGAAAAACCAAGGACACCCATTCTGGGTGCAGTCAACATAGTGCTGCAACTCCTCGACCCGCCGGACAGTGAAGTAAATCTCGCATTCCATAACTTTTGCATTCTGAAGGCTTGCCGACTCAAACTGATCTTTTACGACCGAACACTCGCTTTCGCGGAACCTCATCCACTCTTCACTTGCAGATAATATTTGTTCCTTGAGGCCAGAGTTATAGACAAGCTCGATTCTCTGATCGCGTAGATGGTTTCTTCGTATTTCAAGCTCCTCGCCAATTTCTGCAAGGCAACTTTCTTGACCCAAACGGCTTTGAAGGTCCCAGCAAGACCGGACGCCCTCTGCTATAGACGTAGCGTCATTCTCAGCAAATGCCGAAACGGAAACTAGCAATAACCACGCGACACTGGATGCTTTCATAATTTCTAACGAATGATATGGACTCCCCCTGCTCCCACGGCATCCATGTGCCACATTGAAGGTGTCGACATCTTCAATCAAAAGCAGGAGGAGTCATCATGAATGTTACAACCATTGGCATTGATCTGGCGAAAACTGTGTTCAGTATTCATGGCACCGACCAACACGGCAAGGTCGTGGTTCGCAAACGGGTGAATCGACTCAAGCTGTTGCCGTTCTTCGCACAATTACCTCCTTGCCTGATCGGCATGGAAGCCTGCTCGGGCGCCCACTACTGGGCGCGTGAAATGACCAGGCTCGGCCATGATGTTCGGATCATTGCACCCCGGTTTGTGGCACCGTATCGCAAGAGCAGCAAGAACGACGACAACGATGCCGAGGCCATCTGCGAAGCGGTCGGCCGACCCAATATGCGCTTCGTTCCCATCAAGACCGAAGACCAGCAAGCGACGCTCTGCCTGCATCGAATTCGCCGTGGGCTGACCAAGGAGCGCACCGCGCAGATCAACCAGATTCGCGGGCTGTTGGCCGAATTCGGTCTGATCATTCCCCAGGGGCGCTATGCCGCTCGGCGGCGGGTTCCTGAAATCCTGGAGAATGCCGAAAACAGCTTACCCATGCTGGCACGACGCTTACTCAATAACATCAACCAGCGCATTCTTCAGCTCGATGAAGAGATCCTCGCCTATGACCGGGAAATCGAAGCCATGGCCCGGCGCAACGAGCAGGCCAAACGGCTGATGGCCATTCCAGGCATTGGACCACAAACGGCCACAGCCATATTGGCCAGTGCGCCCGATCCCAGGCAGTTCAAAAGCGGACGACACTTTGCCGCCTGGCTGGGGCTGGTACCCCGACAATATTCAACCGGTGGCAAAGTCCGACTTGGGCGGATCACCAAGCGCGGGGACAAATATTTACGAATGCTGCTGATCCATGGCACCCGGGCGGTGATAGCCAAGCTCGCCGACAAGAACGATCGGCTCAGTGGCTGGGCCAGGGACTTGGTCG
>NZ_JBJJLB010000001.1:0-2711 GCF_045449795.1 Marinobacter alkalisoli | reverse complement strand
GCAGCAGGGGCGCGACGTCAGGAGCGTCCCTTGCCTGCATTGGTTAGGTTTTTCTCGGTGCAAATAGCAACTGCCAAGGATAAAAATAGAAAAGCCGCTGCCCATAGCCCAGAAATGTAAAACTTCTCAACGTGTGTGAACACCGCTATAGCTGACCACACCAAGCTGTAAACTGTACAGGTGTAAAAAACAATTCTGAAGACAGAAAATCGTGAGCGGCCAGCCACCCAAAACCTTGTCAGCGCAACGAGGAAAAGAATGTTGTAGAAAGGCATATTAAGCAAGGTAATTAGGCCGAAAGCAGCTGCAGGATCGCTGGGGATGCGAGAAACCGCTTCAGGAAACATCCAAACTGACCCGATAACAGACAAAACTAGCATCACCACTCCCACGAAGAAGTGACCATCGACCGGCAGAACCAGCGAGGCAACGTAGAATAAAATGGCTAGTCGGAAAAGCACGCGCTCAACCTGCGAACGTTCTCGTTTAGCGATCGGTGCCGGCGGAGTTTCACCTTGCTTGATCCGTGCCGGCGCAGTTTCACGTTGCTCGATTCGATCAAGCGCTACTGCGGCCATCGTAGAGTAAAGCGAATAATCGTGCTCATTGATTATTTGCTCATAGATTTCTATCGCTCGATCGAGTGTGGCCGGATCTCGTTCATTTGCCTCCGCAAGTTCGATGAGCTGCTTTAGGTCTCTCAATTGAAGTCCTTTTGAAACGGGCAAACCTAACGCCAGAACGAAGCGGCGCGTTCAACGCGTCCGCCTTGCGTTATTGGTTATGTTGTTCATGAACTTCTCGTTCACTGCGGCACGGAGAGTCATAGCTACCCATGAAGGGCAGATTCCTTCATCCTCTAAAAAGGAAGTGAGCTGCCTTTCGTCTATCTCTTCGGGATGTTCCTGGCAGCGAACAAATGATTTTACATCGTGATTTTTAGGAGACTTTTCCTGCCAACCGATGTTATTCACAACATAGTTTAAGAGTCCCACACAATCTGCCGGAGAGAGCGATTTCCGTTTCATGAGCGCCTTAACCACTTCTTTTGAATAGTCGCTAGTTTCAAGTTGAGCCGCCGCGACCTCTTCCTGAGTAAATTGCATGTGTCCTCCAAAACATAACGCCTGCAGCATGCGCGCCCATGGAATGGAGCCGAAGGCGCAATGTAATGGGCGTCGCCGTGCCTGCAATGGTTAGCCGATACGGTCGATCTTGGCGACATCCCGAATATACCCCTGTTGATACAGTTCAAGCGCAATCGCTTTCAATTCCTTTGACTCGTGCTCGGTTAATTCATCTTGCTCAACGAGCACCTGATACCTCTTTTGCATCACCCGAACCTCCCTTTCTGCACGTCGACAATCAATACACCGGGTACAGTGAGCGTCAACCCAAAATTGAAGTTCTTCGAACCACCACCTTTGTTCAAGCGCAAAAAACAGGAACCTGCGACCACAAACCTCGCATGTCTCTTCGATATCGACGTATATCGACCGAGAATAGACCGCGAACCTCTGCTTGCTAATATTTGCAGGGATAGCTGTCTGAGCAAAATACTTCAAACTTGAATACCGCCAGTGCCCCGCTTCTATTTCAGAGTCAGTAAACGAATACCGTGAAGGAATAGGTTGATTTCCATACCTCGGATGATTCACGTATACGTTTTTTATGGGACCACCTCCTGTGGCTTACTGCCCAGCGGCTAACGAATGATATGGACTCCCCCTGCTCCCACGGCATCCATGTGCCACATTGAAGGTGTCGACATCTTCAATCAAAAGCAGGAGGAGTCATCATGAATGTTACAACCATTGGCATTGATCTGGCGAAAACTGTGTTCAGTATTCATGGCACCGACCAACACGGCAAGGTCGTGGTTCGCAAACGGGTGAATCGACTCAAGCTGTTGCCGTTCTTCGCACAATTACCTCCTTGCCTGATCGGCATGGAAGCCTGCTCGGGCGCCCACTACTGGGCGCGTGAAATGACCAGGCTCGGCCATGATGTTCGGATCATTGCACCCCGGTTTGTGGCACCGTATCGCAAGAGCAGCAAGAACGACGACAACGATGCCGAGGCCATCTGCGAAGCGGTCGGCCGACCCAATATGCGCTTCGTTCCCATCAAGACCGAAGACCAGCAAGCGACGCTCTGCCTGCATCGAATTCGCCGTGGGCTGACCAAGGAGCGCACCGCGCAGATCAACCAGATTCGCGGGCTGTTGGCCGAATTCGGTCTGATCATTCCCCAGGGGCGCTATGCCGCTCGGCGGCGGGTTCCTGAAATCCTGGAGAATGCCGAAAACAGCTTACCCATGCTGGCACGACGCTTACTCAATAACATCAACCAGCGCATTCTTCAGCTCGATGAAGAGATCCTCGCCTATGACCGGGAAATCGAAGCCATGGCCCGGCGCAACGAGCAGGCCAAACGGCTGATGGCCATTCCAGGCATTGGACCACAAACGGCCACAGCCATATTGGCCAGTGCGCCCGATCCCAGGCAGTTCAAAAGCGGACGACACTTTGCCGCCTGGCTGGGGCTGGTACCCCGACAATATTCAACCGGTGGCAAAGTCCGACTTGGGCGGATCACCAAGCGCGGGGACAAATATTTACGAATGCTGCTGATCCATGGCACCCGGGCGGTGATAGCCAAGCTCGCCGACAAGAACGATCGGCTCAGTGGCTGGGCCAGGGACTTGGTCG